>NZ_JBEOWJ010000051.1:0-67000 GCF_040295965.1 Streptosporangium sp. NPDC002544
CGTGGCGAGGATCGGTCAGGTGGTGTCTCGCAAGGCGGAGGAGGGAGCCGCAGCGTGCTGCGGTGACCGACGACAACGCGGCGAGGCGCCGCCTGGCCGACCGCAGTAGGCAAAAGATCCGCAGGACAGGGCCTAGCCGCCCCAGACACCGGTGGCGGCGGCCTCTCGCGCGTAGTCGGTGAAATCCCTGGGCTCCCTGCCCAGGGCACGCCGGACGCCGTCCGTCAGGTGGGCGTTGCGGCCGTCCAGGACATCGGTGAAGAGCCCGGCCAACTGCGTCGCGTACCCGGCCGGTACGCCGTGCTCGACCAGACCGGCCGCGTACTCCTCGGGGGAGACCGGCAGGTAGCCGATCTCGCGGCCGGTCGCCTTGGAGATCTCCGCGGCCGCGTCGGCGAAGGTCAGCAGCCGGGGGCCGGTCAGCTCGTAGAGCTCGCCCCTGTGCCCGTCCTCGGTCAGTGCCGCGACCGCGACGTCCGCGATGTCCTCGGCGTCGACGAACGGCTCGGCCACGTCCCCCGCGGGGAACGCGATCTCGCCGCCCATGACCGGCTCCAGCAGGTAGTCCTCGCTGAAGTTCTGGCAGAACCAGCTCGCCCGCAGGATCGTCCACTCGACGCCGGACTCCCTGACCGTCCGCTCGCTCACCTGGGCCTCCTCCTCGCCCCGGCCGGACAGGAGCACCAGCCGCCGGACGCCGCTCCCGACCGCCCGCGAGACGAACGAGCGGACCGAGTCCGCGGCCCCGGGGAACGCCAGGTCCGGGTAGTAGACCAGGTACACCGACCCCGCCCCTCGCAGCGCGGCCGCCCACGTCGCCTGGTCCTCCCAGTCGAACGGCGGCTCGCCCGAGCGGGAACCGACCCGCACCGGCAGGCCGCGCGCGGTGAGCCGCTCCACCACCCGGCGGCCGGTCTTGCCGGTGCCTCCGAGGACCAGCGTCGTGCTCTTCTCGTGCGTGTTCTCCGTCATACCGCCAGTGAACCGGGAAATGGTGAGACGGTCCATGGCTGAGAAGCGCAATTCCATGTTCCAACGTCTAAAGTGAGTCCGTGGACGCACTCACCGACCTCCTGGACGGGCCGAGAGCCCGTGGAGCGTTCCTGCTCCGCTCGATCCTGAGCCCGCCCTGGTCCCTCCGCATCCAGGATCGGGCGCCGCTCGCCCTGGCGGCCATGGTGCGGGGCGAGGCGTGGGTGGTCCCCGACGGCGGTGACGCGGTGCGCCTGGGCCCCGGGGACGTCGCGATCATCCGCGGTCCCGATCCCTACACCGTCGCCGACGACCCGGCCACGCCTCCCCAGGTGGTGATCCATCCCGGGCAGCACTGCACCACCCTCGACGGGCGGGACCTGGCCCAGGCGATGGATCTGGGCATCCGCACCTGGGGCAACAGCCCGGACGGGTCGACGGTGATCCTCACCGGCGCCTACCAGATGCGCGGGGAGATCAGCCGGCGTCTACTGGAGGCGCTGCCCACGCTGCTGGTCCTGCCGGAAGGCGCCTGGAACTGCCCCATCATCCCGTTGCTCGCCGACGAGATCGTCAAGGACGAGCCGGGGCAGGAGGCCGTTCTCGACCGGCTGCTCGACCTGCTGCTCATCGCCGTCCTGCGGGCCTGGTTCTCCCGTCCCGAGGCCGGGGCCCCCGCCTGGTACCGGGCGCACAGCGATCCGGTGGTGGGCAAGGCCCTGCGCATGCTGCACAACAACCCCGCCCACCCCTGGACCGTGGCCGCCCTGGCCGCCGGGGCCGGCGTCTCCCGCGCGGCCCTGGCCCGCCGTTTCACCGAGCTGGTCGGTGAGTCCCCGATGGCCTTCCTCACCGGCTGGCGGCTGGCCATGGCCGCCGACCTGCTGCGCGAGACCGACGCCACGGTCGGCGCGGTGGCCGCTCAGGTCGGGTACGGCAGCTCGTTCGCGCTCAGCACGGCCTTCAAGCGGGTACGCGGGGTCAGCCCGCAGGAGCACCGTGCCGGGGCGAGGTAGCCGGCTCCCCGGGCAGGAAGTCCTCGACACAGGTCGTGACCTGGGCGTTCATTCTCGTACCGACCGGGAAGGCTAGCCGGTCGAGGGGGACGACATGGAATACAAGGACTTCATTCGCGCCGTGGCGGAGCGCGCGGCCCTGTCGCGCCAGGAGGCGGAAGACCTCGCTCGCGCGACTGTGGAGATGCTGGGAGATCAGCTGAGCGCGGGGGAGGCCAGGCGTCTCGCGATATCACTGCCGGAACCCCTGCGGGGTTCGCTTCACGTACAGGACAGGGTCGAGGACTTCGGGCTGCATGACTTCGTCACCCGGGTCAGCGAGCGCACCGGCCTGACCATGAAGGAGGCCACCGCCGGGGTGCGGGCCGTTCTGGTCACGGTGCGCGAGATGGTCGACGACGAAGTTTTCGATCATGTTCTGGCACAGCTTCCCGGGGAATTCCAGGAGATGGTGGAGACCACCACCTGACCCGGGGGGCCGGCGGGCGGGGGGCCTGGCGAAGCGGACAGCCTGGTTCCCCGCCGCGGACCGGAGATCCCGGAACCGGCGGGCGTGACGGCAGGTGTTCCCGAGCAGGGCGACCCGGAGGGAGGAAAGGGCTCATGACAGCGGATCCACCGGTGAGCGTGCTGCACGGCCACTCTCCCTTCCCGCCCATCGCCGACTACGCGTTCCTGTCCGACTGTGAGGTCACCGCGCTGATCGCGCCGAGTGGGAACGTCGAGTGGCTCTGCCTGCCCAGGATGGACTCTCCCAGCGTCTTCGCCGCCATCCTCGATCGGGGCGCGGGAGGCTTCAGGTTCGGTCCCGCGGATCTGAGGGTGCCCGCCGCGCGCCGCTACCTGCCCGGCACCATGATCCTGGAGACGAGCTGGGGCACGCCCACCGGCTGGGTCATCGTGCGCGACCTGCTCCTGGTGGGACCCTGGCACCACCACGAGGAGCTCTCCCACACGCACCGGAGGGCACCGACCGACTACGACGCCTCCCACGTGCTGCTCCGCACGGCGCGCTGCGTCAGCGGGGAGGCACAGGTCACGCTCGGCTGCGAGCCGATGTTCGACTACGGCCGCATCCCCGCCCGCTGGTCGTACACCGACAGGGGCTACCACCAGGGCGTCGCGAGGGCGGCGGGGCAGAGCCTGGAGCTCAGGCTCACCACGGACCTGCGGCTGGGGTTCGAGGCCGGGCGAGCGACGGCGCGCACCCTCCTCAAGGAGGGGGACACGCGCTTCTGCGCGCTGTCGTGGACCGTGCACGAGCCGCCGTACACCTTCGAGGAGGCCTACGAGCGGCTGGTGTGGACCGCCCACCACTGGCAGCACTGGCTCGCCAGGGGAAACTTTCCCGACCACCACTGGCGGAGCTACCTGGAGCGCAGCGCCCTCACCCTCAAGGGCCTGACCTTCGCCCCGACGGGCGCGCTCGTCGCGGCGGCGACCACCTCCCTGCCCGAGACCCCGGGCGGCAGCCGCAACTGGGACTACCGCTACTCCTGGATCAGGGACTCGACCCTCGCCCTCTGGGGCCTCTACACGCTGGGCTTCGACTGGGAGGCCGACGACTTCTTCTGGTTCATCGCCGACGTCGCGGAGCGGGACGAGGAACTCCAGATCATGTACGGCGTCGACGGCGAGCGTGAGCTGAAGGAGTACGTCCTCGACCATCTTCACGGATACGAGGGCGCCAGGCCCGTCCGGATCGGCAACGACGCCTACCAGCACCGCCAGAACGACGTCTGGGGCGCCGTCCTCGACTCCTTCTACATCCACACCCGGTCGCGGGACCGCCTGGACGAGCGGATCTGGCCCGTCCTGAAGCGACAGGTCGAGTCGGCCATCAGACACTGGCAGGAGCCCGACCGGGGCATATGGGAGGTGCGCGGGGAGCCACGGCACTTCACCTCCTCGAAGGTCATGTGCTGGGTGGCGATCGACAGGGGCACCCGGCTCGCCCTGCTCAGGGAGGAGTTCGAGCTGGCCGCGCACTGGCAGGCGATCGCCGACGAGATCCACGCCGACGTGTGCGCCAACGGTGTCAGCGAGCGAGGCGTGTTCAAGCAGCACTACGACTCCGACGCTCTCGACGCGTCACTCCTGCTCATCCCGCTGGTGCACTTCCTGCCGGCCAGTGATCCCCGGGTCCGTGCCACCGTTCTGGCCATCGCCGACGAGCTGACAGCCGACGACCTGGTCCTGCGCTACAGGACGGAGTACACGGACGACGGCATGTCGGGCGAGGAGGGCACCTTCACGATCTGCTCGTTCTGGCTCGTCTCGGCGCTGACCGATATCGGGGAGTACACCCGGGCCCGCAGGCTCTGCGAGCGGGTCCTCTCCTTCGCCAGCGCCCTCGGACTCTACGCCGAGGAGATCGACCCGGTGACCGGGCGCCACCTCGGCAACTTTCCCCAGGCGTTCACCCACCTGGCACTCATCAACGCGGTGATCCACATCATCCGCGCGGAGCGAGAGCAGTTCATCCCGACCGCCTGGCCGAGGTAGGAGCGGTCAGACCGCACGTGGACGTGCGGGAGCACCCGAACGGCCTGGCTAGGCTTTCGGGTATGAACCGTCGGGTGATTGCGATAGTGGTGCTCGTCGGCCTGCTCGCGACGAGCGGTCTGTCGGTGGTGCTGGCCTGGGGACTCAGCGGCTGAACACGCGGGGCCGCTGAGTGGCCGAGCCGTCGCGTACGCCCCCCGACGCCGCGACCGCTCCCTCCGCGGATGTCGCTAGGCGACCACCATCGAGTTCTGGCCTGCGGGCTGTGCGTTCTGCTGAGGGGTGTGCGCGGGCTGCGGGTGCGCGACGGGCTGCTCCGCGACGGGCTGGGGCTGCTGCTGCTCGGTGACCTGCTCGACGGGGGCCTGCGCGGCAGGGCAGCCGCAGTAGCCGTTGGTCAGGATCAGGCGACCTCGCTGTGCCGTGTAGGTGCGGGAGTCGGTGGCGAGGAGAACGCCCGTACATTTGACGCAGACGACGGACTGATGATCCATGGCCGGCTTCCTTCCTTGAGGGTAGCCGTCGAACGTCTCTCTGTCCGGCCGGCTGGCTGCTCGTGCCCCGCCGGAGAGAGGTGAATCTCCCTATTGGGGTTTCTATCTTACTTCGTAGCGCAGGGCGATCATTGAGCGACCCCAAGTGACAGATGTGGGACTTGGTGACGCTGCTTCATAACGGTCTCATGTGAAGCGATCCCGCGGGTGGGGAATGTCTCTCTCACCTCTCGGCCGATTCCTGGTACGACCGGGCGTCTCCCCGTGGTCTTGGGGCCTTCTCCCTCTCCCGCACCACCGGCCGGAACAGCAGCGCGTTGGCCGCCACCGCGATGCAGACCAGGCCGAGCAGGAAGCCCCAGCTCACGTCGCTCAGGTGGTGCATGCCGCGATACACGCGCGAGTAGCCGATGCCGAGGGGGATGCCCAGGCCGACCAGCCACCACAGCACGTTCAGGATCTTGTAACGGTGGGTGTGGACGGTCAGCACCAGGGCGACGCCGCAGTAGAAGGCGACAGCGGCACTGGTGTGGCCCGAGGGGAAGCTGGAAGTGGGCGGGGCGGGGTCGAGATGCTCGACGGCGGGTCGCTTGCGCTGGGCGAAGACGGTGGCCAGCAGGAAGATCGCCGACTGGGAGAAGACCGCCAGCGCGAGGAAGATCGATTCGTTCCAGCGCCTGAAGACCAGCCGGAAGCCGATGACGAGCAACGCGGTCGCAGTGATGATCACCGGGGTGTCGGACAGGCCCGACACCACGTCGGTGATCGAACTCCAGTAGGCGGTGCGGCCCTGGGCCAGCTGCTCGTTGACCCCCTGGTCGTTCGCCACGAGGGTCGTCGTCTGCAGGATCTTGGTGATGAGGAGTCCGACGCCGATCGTCAGGGCGGCCATGATGGCCAGCGGCACCAGGATGAGGCGCGTCACGCCTCTGAAATCCACCGACATTTTTGACATGGCGCGTCGGCTACCCCGAATGGCCTCACCGGAACGCCTCGGGTTCGATGCCCTCCATGGGCGGCTCGACGGGTTTGCGGCCCTCTCCCCGGCGCCAGGCCTCGAAGCCCACGGCCGTCCCCACCACGACCACCACGCCCAGCGCGACCCCGGCGACGACGTCGCTGGTCCAGTGGACGCCGAGCGCCACCCGGCTGTAGGCGACGAACACCACGACGACCGCCGCGACGATCCAGGCGGCGATCCGGGAGGCCGGAGTCCGCAGGAAGGGCAGCCAGATGAGCACGAGGATGCACGCGCCCAGCGCGGCGCCCATCGCGTGGCCGGAGGGAAAGGAGGCGCCGGGCGCCGAGGCCACCGGATCGGGCAGGTCGGGCCGGGCGCGGTCGACGATCCCCTTGACCGCGAGGTTCAGCAGGCCGCCGAAGGTGATCGTGGCGACCGCCCAGACGGCCAGCCGCGGCGCGCCCCGGTACCAGAGCCAGGCGGCGGTCAGCAGCACCAGCCCACGCCATGTCCAGGGGCCGAACACCTCGGTCGCCACGTTGAGGAAGGCCGTGTAGCCGGGGTGCTCCAGTGCCTGGGCGTGCAGCTGGAGGGCGATGCTCTCGTCGAAGCTCCTGAGCGGTGAGGAGGAGGTCTTCACGAGTACGAGCAGGACCACGAACGGCACCGTGAAGATCGCCACCGCCACCACCGCAAGCGTCAGGCGTATGCCCAGGCGCAGGTCGGCGGAGTTGTCATCGGGATTTCCGTGCGGCGATGACTCACCTTGGACAGTTCGGACCATCGTTCATGGCTACCCGATTTCCGGTGAATATTCTTTCCACTCCGGGTAAAGCCTCAGGCCGCGGGCCGGGATTCGCGCCGGGTGATCCAGCGCAGGACGTCGCAGTGCCGCCGCTCGGCCTCGGCGAGTGCCGCCTCGTCCGGGTAGGCGTCGAGGACGGCCCGTAGCTGCGGCATCTGCGCCGCGACGTCGTCCCACGCCTGGGACGGGTCGTCGACGCCGAGCTCGATCAGCGCGTCCAGATGCGCGGCGTAGGCGGTCCACCACTGCCGGCTCAGCTCGGCCAGAAACCCGCCGAGCCCGTCGAACTCCCGCTGGATCTCCTCCTCCCACCAGACAGGGAGTGTGACATCACCGGTTTCCGCGAGGTCGCGGAGCACGATGTGCGCCAGGGTGCGCCGCCGCCGGGCGATGGCCGAACGTGACAGGGTGTTCATGTATCCACCCTGCCGATCTCTGTTTGCCGAACGCTTAACGATGTGTTGACGGCGATATGCGGCCGGGGAGAGGAACCGCTTGGCCGGAGTCATCGGGCAGCACCAGGCTCTGATCCGCAGATCATTCCGCCCTGTGTCCGCGGAGCTACCTCGACGTGGAGGAAGCCCGCCCATGACACAGGTCCTCGAACTCTCCCGGCTCATCGATCGCACCCTCGGTGCTCTCGCCGACGTTCTCGGCGCTCATGCTGATAGACGACCACGACCGGTTGCGAGCGATCGGCGGTTCCGACGACCACGGCCGGCGCCTGGAGCTGATCCAGGAGCAGATCGGTTCCGGGCCGGCCATCGAGAGCCCGGCCGAGGGGAAGACGTCACGGTCGACGACCTGCGGGCGGCCAGACCCCTCGGGTTCCCCGGCGTGGCCGCGCGGGTCTCGGAGGTCCGTGCGGTGCTCTCGGTGCCGTTGCGAACCGAGGAACAGCTGATCGGCACCCTGAATTTCTACGACCGGATGAGCCATGAATGGCAACCCGCGAAAGTCCGGGCCGGAGAACGCCTCGGCGAGCTCATGGTGATGGTTCTCCAAGCGCCGGCCGATAGAACTCCTATTTCTGGGCAGTCGTAGTGTGCATGTCAAGTAGCCAGGTCGACGCTGAAAGGCGCCCCACATATGACTCACATTGATCCGGAAGCGCTGGTCGCGAGTTTGAGAAAGCTCAGGACGACCTCGTCCGCCACAGGCATAGTCCATCAGTTGGAGCGTGCCGTGGACGTGGTGAACTCGCTGTTCGGGTATTCGGGTGCGGGGCTGATGTTCGCGGAGGAGGGCAAGGATCTTCGTTATTTGGTCGCCACCGACGATCCGGGGCGGAGTCTTGAGGGCGCGCAGCTCCATCTTGGTCAGGGGCCGTGCGTTTCCGCGTTTGAAGAGAATTGCGCGGTGACCTCAAGCGACGTGAGCGTCGATCCGCGCTGGCCGAAACTCGCCGACCGGCTCCACCCGGAGGTGCGGGCGGTGGCCGGGGTGCCCGTCCGGCTTGGCAGCGAGCCGGTGGGTACGTTGAACGTCTACCAGGCCACGGTTTACCAGTGGGACGAGTCGGACATTCAAGCCCTCTACGGCTACGCGGACGTGATCGAGTAACTGCTCGCCGCCGCGATGGCCGCCGAGGAGAAGAGCGCGCTGGCCGAGCAGCTCCAGTACGCCCTCGACTACCGCGTGGTCATCGAGCGGGCGATCGGCTACCTGATGGGAAAGCACGACCTGACCGCCACCCAGGCCTTCACCGGCCTGCGCAAGCAGGCCAGGGACAGTCGCCGTCGCGTCGCCGACCTCGCAGCCGAGCTGCTCGGTGAGGGAGCCGGAGAAATGCGGTGATCCTGCTCACGTCCCGGGGGTTGAACCCGGCGAATGCCCGCTGATCAGACACACCGGTGACCTGGTCGGCGCGAGCCGGCACTAACCTGATCGGTGATGTACAGATTCGTCTTCTCGCAGGTCCTCAGCCGCCTCGACGCGGAGGACGCGCACCATCTGACGGTGCGCGCGCTCCGTGCCCTCTCGGTCATGCCCGTGGTCAAGAGGCTGCTTCACCGCAGCCTCGCGCCGCGCGATCCCGCACTGCGCGTGCAGGCCTTCGGTGTGCACTTCCCCGGCCCGTTCGGGCTGGCGGCCGGCTTCGACAAGGACGCCGGCTGCGTGGAGGCCATGTCCGCGCTCGGCTTCAGCCACGTCGAGGTCGGCACGATCACCGCCCACGCGCAGCCGGGCAACGCCCGGCCCCGGCTGTTCCGCCTCGTGGGAAACCGGGCGATCATCAACAGGATGGGTTTCAACAACGCCGGAGCCTCCGCGGCGGCCCGGCTGCTGAGCAGGCCCAGGGGCGTTCCGGCGATCGTCGGCGTCAACATCGGCAAGACCAAGGTGGTGCCCGAGTCGGGGGCCGTCGACGACTACGTGACCAGCGCCAGAAAGCTCGCTCCACTGGCCGACTACCTGGTCGTCAACGTCAGCTCGCCCAACACCCCCGGGCTGCGCGACCTCCAGGCCGTGGAGCTGCTCGGCCCGTTGCTGCGGGCGGTGAAGGAGATCGCCGACGCCACCCCCAAGCGCACCCCGCTGCTGGTCAAGATAGCGCCCGACCTGGCGGACGACGATGTGGACGCGGTCGCCGACCTGGCCCTGGAGCTCGGTCTCGACGGCATCATCGCCACCAACACCACGATCAGCAGGCAGGCGCTGACCGGCGCGGAACGTGACCGGGCTCAGCAGAGCGGCGGCCTGTCCGGCAGGCCGCTGAAGGCCAGGTCCCTGGAAGTGCTGCGCAGGCTGCGCGCGAGGGTGGGCGACCGCCTGGTGCTCGTCTCCGTAGGCGGCGTCGAGGACGTGGACGACGTCTGGGAGCGCCTGCTCGCCGGGGCCACGCTCGTTCAGGGCTACAGCGCGCTGATCTACGAGGGGCCCTTCTGGGCGCATCGCGTCAACCGCGAGCTCGCCCGCAGGCTCCGCCGTCACGGCGTGGTGGACCTCCGCCAGATAATCGGCCGTACCGCGGCCTGATCCGCCCCCGCCGGGGAGGCGATATACCCTGGGTGGGTAACCTTGGGGCATTGGAGGCACGATGAGCGTGATCACATACACCGTCACCGGCATGACCTGTGGCCACTGCGTGAGCTCGGTCAAGGAGGAGGTCGGCGAGGTCTCCGGCGTCACCGGTGTCGACGTCGACCTCGAAACCGGCAGGGTCGACGTCTCCGGTGACTCTCCCGACGACGCGGCCATCCGCGCCGCCATCAAGGAGGCCGGCTACCAGGTGGCGGGCTGATCCGCTGCCGGTCCTCTCCGGCCGACCGGGGCGGTCAGGGGTCCTCCGCCCCGGCCCGCCCCGGCCCGCCGGGGTCAGAGGCTGGGCCGGGTCGAGTCGGCGTCGTGGGTCTTCTCCTCCAGATGCCTCATGGCCTCGTCCGCCCTGACGACCCCTGGCCGGTGCCGCCGATGGCCGGTACCGCCCAACTGCCAGGGGTGCGGGCCGGCCGGCGGCCGGTACTCGACGCCGAGCGCGTCGAGGCGGCCCAGATGCGTCTCCAGCCGGGCGTCGAACCCGGCCCCGGCCGAGCCCGACCAGGTGACCTCGGCCAGCGCGCACCCCCGGGGCCAGGCCCGGTAGTCCACCGCGCGCCCGTTGGGCAGCCGCTCGCTCCACAGCTGGAACTGCGCCCCGAGCACGCGCTCCCGCTCCCCGGCCGTCCACTCCTGTGGCGCCGGGGCGAAGGCCGCGACGTCCGAGACGGTGATCGTGTCGCCGATCGCCACCGGCTCCAGCTCGGACGCGGCCTCGGCGTAGTCGAAGTACAGCGGAAAGACCGGAGTCTGCACCACGTCGTGCCCGGCCGCGGCGGCGCGCCTGGCCACCCCGGGGCCGCGCCAGGGCATCACGATCGTGTCGGGCCTGAGCATGCCGCTGACGAACGCCTCGTCCCACACCACGGCCCGGCTGCCACGTGTCGCCAGCACATCCGCCAGCCGGCGCAGGAACCAGGCGTGCAGGTCGGCGAGGCTTCCCAGCCCCAGCTCCGCCTGGAAGGCGACGATCTCGGGGGAGGCGGCCCAGTCGTCGAGCACGCATTCGTCCCCGCCGATATGGACGTACGGGGTCTCGCCCAGCGCCGCCAGGATCTCGTCGAACACGTCGGTCAGGAAGTCGACGGTGCCGGGCAGCGGGGCCAGGATCGCGGGGGAGATGCCCCAGCGCTCCAGCACCCGGAAGGGCTCGGGCCGCCGGCCGCCGGTGGCGCGGGCGTCCAGCTCGGGATAGGCGGCGAGGATCGCCGAGGCGTGTCCCGGCACGTCGATCTCGGGCACGACGGTCACGGCGCGGGCCCGCGCGTAGGCGCCGATCTCGGCGAGGTCGTCCAGCGTGTAGTAGCCGCCGTGCGGCACGTCGTCGAAGGCGAGGTCCTCCCGGTAGTAGCTGGTGACCGTGCGCGGGCGGTGCGAGCCCACCTCGTGCAGCCGCGGGTGCCTGCGGCTCTCGACCCGCCAGCCCTGGTCGTCCACCAGATGCAGGTGGAGGCGGTTCAGCTTGTGCGCCGCCATGAGGTCGACCATCCTGAGCACCTCGCGCTTGGGCATGAAGTGCCGTGCCACGTCCAGGTGCACCCCGCGCCAGGAGAACCGGGGCGCGTCCCGCACCTGGCCGAGGGGGACGCTCCAGCCCGTCCCCGCCACCGTGCGGAACGCAGCGGCGGGGAGCAGTTGCCGGAGCGTCTGGCCCGCGTAGAAGGCCCCGGCGCGGTCTCCGGCCGCGATCCGCACGCCCTGGGCCGTCACGTCCAGGGTGTACGACTCGGCGCCGAGCGACGCGTCGGGTTCCACCCTGATCACACCTGCCCCGTCGGGACGCGGGTCGAGTACGGCGAGTGCGAGCCGTACCGCGTCGACCAGCCCGGCGGGGCCCTGGACACCGACTCCGGGAGAGAGCCCGAGGGAGCCGTCCACGGACGTGTACGCGGCAGGAAGCGGAAGGAGGTCAGTCATGGTTCGCATCATGCCAAACCCATCGGCGGATAAGCCTTTTACTTTGCCGATCCGGATCATGAGGCCAAGAACCACCCAAGACCGGCGGGGGAGGGCCACGGAGGATCTTCCAGGTGGACATGCTGCTGCTCATGTTCCAAACGTCCTGGCATTCGGCCCGTACACCGCTGATGACCCTGATGGCGATACTGCTGGTCGCCGGATGTGGCGCCACCGCCGAGCGGCCCGCGGAGCCGCCCTCGCCCACTCCCTCGACCTCGGCGTCCGCGGTGCGGAGCGCCGGGGCGGCGGACGCCACCACGATCGAGAACGCCAGGCCGGGCACCCCTGACTGGCGAGTGCGCCACCGCGGCGCCGAGCACGAGATCGAGGGCTTCGCCGACCGGGTGAGCGTGCCGCCGGGAGAGAGCTTCCGGCTGTACGTCTCGACCACCGCCGACCGCTACACCGCCAGGGCCTTCCGCATGGGCTGGTACGGCGGAGCCGGGGCCAGGCAGGTCTGGCGGGCGAGCGGGCTGCCCGGCATGAGGCAGGCCCCGGCCAGGACGATCGCCGCCACCCGCACGGTGACCGCCGCCCACTGGAAGCCGGGCCCCGAGGTGGACACCTCCGGCTGGCCGGAGGGCTCCTACCTGATCAGGCTGGACGCCGCCAGCGGAGGCAGCCGCTACGTGCCGCTCACCGTCAGGTCCACCTCCACCAGGGGACGCCTGGTCGTCGTCAACGCGGTCACCACCTGGCAGGCGTACAACGACTGGGGTGGCCGTAGCCTCTACCGAGGGCCCGGCGGTTTCGAGGACAGGTCCCGCGCGGTCAGCTTCGACCGCCCCTACGACACATCGGGAGCGCGGCTCTTCCTGGACATGGAACGCGATGCCATCGAGGTCGCCGAGCACAGCGGTGTCCCGCTCGCCTATGTCACGAGCGCGGATCTCGACCGCGACCCGCACCTCCTCGACGGGGCAAGGGGCCTGGTCTCCCTGGGCCACGACGAGTACTGGTCGGCACGCATGCGCCGCACCGTCGAGGCGGCCCGTGACCACGGCACCAACCTCGCCTTCCTCGGAGCCAACGCCGTCTACTGGCGGATCCGCTTCGCCGCGACGCCTCTGGGCCACCGCCGCCTGGTCGTCTGCCACAAGGACGCCGCCGAGGACGCCCACACGGTCCTGTGGCGCGCGACCGGCAGGCCGGAGAGCTCGCTGACCGGCCCGATGTACGACTGCTTCCCCTCCGAGTCGGCCTACGTGGTCTGGCGTCCCGGCAACTGGATCTTCAAGGGGACCGGGGTGCGGCGCGGCACCACCTTCCCCGGCATGGTGGGGGTGGAGACCGACCGGGTCGGTGCGGGCGTGCCCCGCCCGATGGAGGTCCTGTCCGTCTCCCCGGTCGACTGCGGCGGACGCTCCACGGTCGCGCACAGTGCCTACTACACGGTGCCGAGCGGCGCCGCCGTGTTCTCCTCGGGCACGATGCGCTGGGTGTGCGCGATGCGGGGAGCCCGCTGCGGCCACGGCGTCACGGAACGGGCCGCCTCCTTCGTCCGCAGGGCCACGGGGAACATCCTGCGGGCCTTCGCGGCCGGTCCGGCCGCGCGCCGGCACCCGGCCGAGGACAACCTCGGGTCGCTGGGCCTGGCCGGTCCGGCGAGAGGCTGAGTGGGCCTCAGTGGGTCAGGTACTGCTGCAGCCCGTTGGCCAGGGAGAGCGCGATCTTCTGCCGGAACGCCGCCTGCTGGAACTTGGCCGCCTCGGTCGGGTTCTTCATGTTGCCGCACTCGACGAGGACCTTGGGAACCGTGGAGAGGTTCAGTCCGCCGAGGTCGTTGCGGTAGTCCAGGGCCGCCTTGCCGATGTAGGTGGAGTACGACAGGCCGGTGCCGCGCCTCATGGCGTCGCGCACGTCGATGCCGAGCCTCGCGGAGTCCTTGACCACCGGGTCGACCGGGCCGTTGATCTTCTTCGGCATGATCACGTGGAAGCCGTGGTTGGCGGGGCCCGCCCCGTCGGCGTGAATCGAGATCGCCGCGTTCGCCTTGGCCTTGTTGCCGATCGCGGCCCGCTGGGTGATGCACGGTCCGACGCCGTTGTTGTTCTGGCGGGTCAGCACCACCTTCGCGCCCCGGCTCTTGAGGATCTTGTCCAGGCGCTGGGAGACGTCCCAGGCGAAGGCGGCCTCGCTGTAGCCGTTCGCGGTGGCGGTGCCCGTGGTGTCGCAGGCCTTCCGCTTGGTCAGCACGTCGACCTGCTTGTTGATCTCCGCGGGGTGGCGGTAGTTCTGCCCGTTGTGGCCGGGGTCGATGACCACGACCTTGCCGCTCAGCGGTTTTCCGGCTGCGGTGGGACTCGCCGTGGAACCGCTCGCCACGCCGGCCGCGGGGCCGGTCAGGGGGGCGGCCATGTCGCCGGTCACGGGGCGGGCGGTCGTGGCGGCCGCCGGTGGGACTCCCACACGATCTCGCGCGAGGTCCGCGGTGCCGCCGCCGCAGGCGGCGGCGCTCAGGCCGCACAGGACAAGGGCCGTCGCGAGTGCTCTGCCGGTCACGCTCATCGCCCCCAAGTAGGTCGTCAACCACCCAACTTACGCGGCGCGACGCCATGGCTAGGCCGTTGTCGCGATATGTACCCGGCTGTCACCTTCTGTTACCAGGCGTGCTCGCCGACCTCCTGCTTCTGCAGGAGCGAGGCGAGTTCCCTGGCGTCCTCGGCGTCCAGCCCGAGGACCACGCGCGGACGCCCCCACGGGTGGTCGATCGAATGGGCCACGTAACTGGCGACGGACTCGGCTCCGGCGTCTCCGCTGCGGCCCCGGGCGGCCCGCCAGTGCGCCCACGCCCGCTCAAGCTCGGCGGCGGCCCGCTGGGCGCATGACACCAGTTCTGGATCACGCATTGTTACCCCCCTCGTCTCGGCCAGAGTCAACACCGGCGGCACACCGGCGTTCGCGATGTTGACCTGATTTTGGGGAGTTGATGAAGCCTGCCTGGGCGTCCTGTAACGCTCCAGGCAGGCGCTTCAGCGCTCGGTGGAACTCGTGCTGTTCCGTACGACCAGCTGCGGCGCGACCTGGCGCAGGCGTGCGGCCTTGCCGGGGTCGCCGATCCGGTCGTTCAGCAGCGCGGCGGCGGAACGGCCCATGGCGCGGCGGGGCTGGTCCACGGTGGTCAGCGAGATCGGCTGGGTCCCGGCACGGTGGATGTTGTCGTACCCGACCACGGACAGGTCCTCGGGAACCCGCAGGCCCAGCTCGGCGGCCGCGGAGAGCACGCCCATGGCCACCAGGTCGTTGGCGGCGAAGATCGCTGTGGGCCGGGGGTCGCGGGTGAGCAGGCTGTGCGCGGCCCGCGCGCCGCCCTCCTCGCTGGAGGCCCCCTCCTCGACCATGATGTACGGGGCCAGGGAGTGCCTGCGCATCGCGACCAGGTAACCCTCGCACCGGAAGCGCCCGGAGGAGATGCCCGAGGCCTCTATGTGGGCGATTCGGCGGTGGCCGAGCTCCACGAGGTGGTCGACGGCCAGGCGGGCGCCGAGTTGGTCGTCGTCGACGACGATGTCCACGCCGCCGAGGTCGATGTCGCGCTCGCCCACCACGACCGTGGGCGTGTAGCCGGTGGCCTCGATGAGCGTGCCGCTGGTGGGCGCGATGCCGAGCAGGACGAGCCCGTCGACGCGCAGTTCGAGGAATGCCTCGACCGCCTCGTCCTCGAAGGCGGGGTCCCACTGGCTGTTGCCGATGAGGAGCCTCAGCCCGTCGCCGTGCAGGCTCTCCTGCAGGCCGTCCAGGAACTCGGCGTAGAACGGGTTGTGCAGGTCGGCGACGAGCGCCCCGACCAGATGGGTACGGCCCTCGACCAGGCTGCGCGCGACCGCGTTGGGCCGGTAGCCGAGGTCTCTGGCCGCCTGGAGCACGGCCTGCCTGCGATGCTCGCTGACGTGTGGCGATCCGCGCAGGACGAGCGAGACCAGTGATTTGGAGACACCGGCCCGTTCGGCCACATTGCGGATCGTGGGTCTCGGGCGTGGTCCGCACCCGTCGGATAAGACGGGCTCGGCGAACCCGCGGGCTCGGGTGACGGTGGTGTTGACCGGCGGTCCTGACATGGCTCTCCCCCGCGATGGTGGATGGGCACCTGTCACTCAAAACGATCGAGTTCCGAATGGGGTACGGCCTTTGGGGTAGGGAACTCCGATCTTGACCTCAACGCCGTGCGTACCGACTCCGATAGTCTGCACGGTGTGGGTTCGACATCCGGAGCCGCCGAACAGGCGAAACCTGCGGCGGGTGACGCGCGACCGGCGCGGCGCAGGCTCAGCGTGGACCGGCGCCGTGAGGAGCTCATGGCGGCGGCCCTGGAGCTGTTCAGCAGGCGGGACGCGGAAGACGTGTCGATCGATGACGTGGCCTCCGCGGCCGGCGCGTCGCGGGCTCTGGTCTACCACTACTTCGGCGGCAAGCAGGAGCTCTACGTCGCCGCGCTGAAAAGCGCCGCGGCCCAGTTGGAGGCAAGGCTCAAGCCCCACGAGGACGGCCGCCCGCTGGACGAGCTGGCTGGAGGGCTCACCCGATACTTCGACTTCGTGGAGGAGCACGCGGCGGGTTTCGCCGCGCTGCTCAGGGGCGGTCCCGCCAACCGCAGCGGCGACATCGGGGAGATCGTCGACTCGGTCAGGAACCGGCTGTTCATACTGATCATGAAGCAGATGCGGGTCGAGGAGCCCGGCCCCGCGCTCCGCATCACGCTGCGTTCCTGGATCGCCTCCGTCGAGACCGCGGGCCTCGACTGGCTGGAGCACCGCGACATCGAGCGGCCGACCCTGGAGCGCATGCTGGTCGACCACATGGTGGCGCTGCTCGGTGTGGCGGCCAGGCACGACTCGCAGGTCGGCGAGTTGCTGGACAACCTGCTCCGGGAACAGACGAGCTGATCCACGGTCCGGGAAGGACACCGGGCAGGTGGCTGGGGCGGCGCCGGGCGGGCGACGCCGCTCCCCATAAACCTGTGTGGCCTACGCGCTCACAGGGTGAGCGCGCACCAATCCCCCTAGGTCAGTGACGGCCCCCGTCTTACTCTGAGCGCTGCTGCGGAATCCCCGCGAGCAGCGCGCGAACCTCGGTCTCCCGGTACCGGCGGTGTCCACCCAGGGTGCGGATGGACGTCAACTTGCCCGCCTTCGCCCACCGGGTCACGGTCTTGGGATCGACGCGGAACATGGTTGCGACCTCCGCCGGGGTGAGCAGCGGCTCTGCCTCGGGTGTACGAGCTGACATTTGTGCGGCCTCTCCTCCATGTGGACCGGCGACAGCGATCCTGCGACTTGACGCTTGTCACGGATGTCCGCCTATGGCCATTGCGTGCGGCAGTTTGGGCCATATACGGCATCACCCGATGTGACCATACAGCCACGTAGAGCGATTGGCGAGTCTTTGAGTGACTCATCTCTCTTGTGCACGTGTTGTTGTCACGCTCGGTGATTCTAGCGACACGTTTCGTGGTATCGCAGTGAAAACGGCAAACTACTCAGTTCGTAGGTGCATCCCCGGTCATCGACGGACCTACTTACGCAGGTCGAAGGGATGATTTGCGAGTCAGTTTGCCGATTCGAGAAGTTGTATTGATCGCCAGCGGAGGATGACGCGCTGGTACATGGCGAACGCCAGTTCTTCCTCGCCTTTTTCCAGACCTGTCAGCGCCGCCGCGAGTTCCGCCACGGACTCGTCGGCCTGGAGTGTCTCGTCGTCCATGAGGTTGACGATGCCGCCGTAGTCGAGCTCGACCAGCGAATGCGGGTGGAACTCCTCCAGCCAGCGCGCCACGTCCTCGACCTCGGCGGTGATCGAGACCTCGCCGACCTGCCTCCTGATGATCTGCAGGGCACGGGCGCTGCGGCGCCTGGCATGGGCCATGGAGGTGACGTAGATCAGATTGCGCGTGGTGGTCGTGCCCCCCTGGCTCCCGTCGCCGTCGATGACCAGCCAGCGCTCGTTGCCGTCGAAGGGGACGAACCACGAGGTCGGAACGTGCCAGGTGGAGCCGCGGATGTGCGTGCGCAGCGCGGCCGAGTCGGTACGGCGCTTGAACCGGTCGAAGTCGTCGGCGGTCTGCTCCGCGACGGCGGGTGGCACGAACCGCTCCATCAGCTTGGGCGGGGTCGCCCCACGGAAGCGTGAGAAGGCCAGCCACGACCTCAGCCTGCTCTGCCATGGGCAGACGTACAGGACCTCCTCCACGCGCCTCAGATAGGCGTTGGGGCTCTCCTGGGCGGGTGCCGGGGCCGGTGGGATCCCCAGGAGGCGCCGCACCGCCTCGCCGTGTTCGGCGTGGAGGGCGCCGGCTCGGCGCGGTCGGTCGGCCGCCTCGGCGTAGGCGGCCCACGAGACGCGTTCCGCGGGGGTGAACGCGACCAGTGGCTCGTAGACGCGGAGGTACGCGGCGTAGGGCAGCACGTCCGCATCGTGTCACGAACGACGGGCCGCTGTCCGTACCGGACCGGCTTTCGTGGCCGCCGTCCGGGCGACTCCTCCGCTCCTTCGAGGGCCTGACCGTTTCGAACGCGGGAACCACGGCGGCGAGGCGGCCCCCTCGTCAAGCGTGATGAGACCTTCGCGTGAGTCGTCCCGCTGCGGGCTTGTGGTTACGCTGAAGGCGATCTCCGCCGCAACGGAGCGGCGGGAACGGACGACTGGGAGTCACCACAGTGACCGACGTCTTCGGGCTGTCCCACAAGGACGCGGGCCCGGTAACCGGCCAGAGCAGGCACGAGCAGGTCGTTTTCTGCTCCGACGAGCGCAGTGGCCTGCGGGCCATCATCGCCATCCACAACACGGCCCTGGGCCCAGGCCTGGGCGGCACCAGGTTCTACCCCTACGAGAGCGAGCAGGCCGCGCTGGCGGACGTGCTCAATCTCTCACGGGCGATGGCCTACAAGAACGCCCTGGCGGGACTCGACCTCGGTGGCGGCAAGGCCGTCATCATCGGCGACCCGGCGAAGGACAAGAGCGAGGCGCTGCTGCGCGCCTACGGCCGGTTCGTCCAGTCACTCGGGGGCCGCTACTACACCGCGTGTGACGTCGGCACCTACAGCGAGGACATGGACGTCGTGGCCCGCGAGAGCTCCTACGTGACCGGCCGCACGCTGGCCAACGGCGGAGCCGGGGACTCGTCGATCCTGACCGCCTACGGCGTTTTCCAGGGCATGCGCGCCGCCGCCGAGTACACCTACGGCACGCCGACGCTGCGCGGCAGGCGCGTCGGTGTCGAGGGCGTGGGCAAGGTCGGCCACCGCCTGGTCGATCACCTGGTCGAGGACGGCGCCGAGGTCGTGGTCTGCGACGTGAGCGAGGCGGCCGTGGAGCGGCTGCTGCGGCGTCACCCGCGGGTGGAGGTGGTCGCCGACCGGCTGGAGCTCACCGGATCCGACATCGACGTCTACGCGCCGTGCTCCCTCGGCGGGGCGCTGGACGACGAGACGGTGGCCCGCCTGCGCGCCACGATCGTCTGCGGCGGGGCCAACAACCAGCTGGCCCATCCCGGCGTGGAGAAGCAGCTCGCCGACCGGGGAATCCTCTACGCGCCCGACTACGTGGTCAACTCCGGCGGGGTGATCCAGGTCGCGGACGAGATCGCCGGGTTCGACATGGACCGGGCGCGGGCAAAGGCCACCCAGATCTACGACACGACTCTTAAGATCTTCTCCACTGCGGCGGAGGACGGCGTTCCTCCGGCTGTCGCAGCCGATAGGCTGGCTGAGCGAAGAATGTCGGAAGTCGGGCGAATTAGGGGCATTTGGCTGGGCCACTAGCCCCACACGCCCATACGGCGTACCGAGCCGGGCGTAAAACGGGTACGGTTGTAGGCGAACGAGAGCTGGCGCCTCAAGTCAGGTGGCGTCAGTGCGTGGTGCGTTAGCGACGAGGGGTCGGGCACGACCCCACACGAGGGGGTCGAGCCAATGGGGCGCGGCCGAGCAAAGGCCAAGCAGGTCAAGGTTGCTCGCCAGCTGAAGTACAACAGCGGTGGCACTGATCTTGAGCGTCTTCGCGACGAGCTCGGAGTCAGAGACGACTCCAACCACAACGACGACTCCAACGACGCCTACGACGAGCTGGCGGATCGGTACGCCGATTACGCCGATGACTTCGGCTCCAAGGATGACCGCGACGACGGGACATCCGGGCGCCGCTAGGCGGGTTTCGGTTTGACGGTGAGCAGGGCACCCGGCGGTGAGCACATAGCGGCCGGGTGTCCTTCTCGCTGGGAGTCGACAATATGCGGCGCTCCGGTGGTCCGGGGCGCTTTTCGTGGTACTCGACTCATCCGGGATCTTCCCCGCCCCGGCCCGGGGCGGGGAAGATCCATCGGGTCATCGGAAACGTGCCTGGCCGGAGCCCTCGACGATCTCGCCGAGCACCCAGGCCGGAAGGTCACGCTCGCCGAGCAGCGCCAGGGCGGGCTGCACGGCCTCCGCGGCGACGATCGCGGTCATGCCCACGCCCAGGTTGAACGTGCGGTCCATGTCGGCCTGGGCCACCTGGCCGTGTCCGGCGAGCACCTCGAAGACGGCGGGCGGGGTCCATGACGAGCGGTCGAGCAGCGCGTCCAGCCCGTCGGGCAGCGAACGGGCCAGGTTGCTCGCCAGGCCGCCGCCCGTGATGTGCGCGTACGCGTGGACGTCGACCGTGCGGGCCAGCTCCAGGCAGTCGAGTGAGTAGATCCTGGTCGGCTCCAGCAGCTCCTCGCCCAGCGTCCGGCCCAGCTCGGGCAGTTCGGCCTCCAGCGACAGCCCGGCCCGGTCGATGATGTGCCGGACCAGCGAGTAGCCGTTGGAGTGCACGCCGGAGGAGGCCAGCGCGAGGACCACGTCGCCCTCGCGGACCCTGTCCCGGCCGAGCATCCGGTCGGCCTCCACCACGCCGGTGGCGGCACCCGCGAGGTCGTACTCGTCGGCGCCCATGGCTCCGGGATGCTCGGCGGTCTCCCCGCCGATGAGGGCGCAGCCCGCCAGGCGGCAGCCCTCGGCGATGCCGCCCACGATCTCGGCGATCCGCTCGGGAACGACCTTGCCGCAGGCGATGTAGTCGGTCATGAACAGTGGCTCGGCACCGCAGACCACCAGGTCGTCCACGACCATGCCGACCAGGTCGAGGCCGATCGTGTCGTGCTTGCCCAGCCGCTGGGCCAGCATGACCTTGGTGCCGACGCCGTCGGTCGACGTGGTGAGCAGCGGCCGCCGGTACGACAGCAGGGCCGAGGCGTCGAAGAGGCCGGCGAAGCCGCTGGCGTCGTCCACGACCTCGGGCCGCCGGGCCCGCGCGACCTTCGACCTCATCAACTCGACGGCGCGCTCACCCGCGTCGATGTCCACTCCTGCGGCCGCGTAGCTGGTCATGGGGCCTCTCTCGTCGGCCGGGCGGTCTGACTGCCTGACCTGCTCAATGCTTGGCCTCCAGCACGTATTTGCCCACGTTGTCCTGGTCGATCGGGATCGGGTAGTTACCGTCGAAGCAGGCGCGGCAGAGCCGGTCGGCGGGGATCGTGGTGGCCTTGGTCAGGCCCTCCAGCGAGATGTATCCGAGCGAGTCGGCGCCGAGCGAGGCGCGGATCTCCTCCACGCTGAGCGAACCGGCGATCAGCTCGGCCCGGGTGGCGAAGTCGATGCCGTAGAAGCACGGCCAGCTGACCGGCGGGGAGGAGATCCGGACGTGCACCTCCCTGGCGCCCGCCTCGCGCAGCATCTTGACGATCGCCCGCTGGGTGTTGCCCCGGACGATCGAGTCGTCCACGACGATCAGGCGCTTGCCGGCGACGACCTCCTTCAGCGGGTTGAGCTTCAGGCGGATGCCCAGCTGGCGGATCGTCTGGGACGGCTGGATGAAGGTCCGGCCCACGTAGGAGTTCTTGACCAGGCCCTGGCCGTACGGGATCCCGCTCTCCTCGGCGTAGCCGACGGCGGCGGGGGTGCCCGACTCGGGCGTGGGGATGACCAGGTCGGCCTCGACCGGGTGCTCGCGGGCCAGCATGCGGCCGATCTCGACGCGCGTGGTCTGCACGCCGCGCCCGGCGATCGTGGTGTCCGGGCGGGCCAGGTAGACGTACTCGAACAGGCAGCCCTTGGGTTCGGCGAGCGCGAACTTCCGCGAGCGCACGCCGCGCTCGTCGATGGTGATCAGCTCACCCGGTTCGATCTCGCGGACGAACGTGGCGCCCACGATGTCCAGGGCCGCGGTCTCGGAGGCGACCACCCAGCCGCGCTCCAGGCGCCCCAGGACCAGCGGGCGGACGCCCTGGGGGTCACGGGCCGCGTAAAGTGTCCGCTCGTCCATGAAGACGAGCGAGTAGGCGCCCCTGACCTGCGGAAGAAGTTCGGCGGCCGCGTCGTCGATGGACTGGCTGCGGTCCTGGGCCAGCAGCGACGTCAGCACCTCGGTGTCGGTGGTCGCCCGGGTGGACCCCGGGGCCAGACGCCTGGCCAGCACCGGGGTGTTGATCAGGTTTCCGTTGTGGGCGAGTGCGAGCCCGCCACCCTCGGTCGAGCTCAGCGTCGGCTGCGCGTTCTCCCAGACGCTCGACCCGGTCGTCGAGTAGCGGCAGTGGCCGATCGCCAGGTGGCCGCGGAGGGTGCCGAGCACGGACTCGTCGAAGACCTGGGAGACCAGTCCCATGTCCTTGTAGACGAGGATCCTGCTGCCCTCGCTGACCGCGATGCCCGCGGACTCCTGACCGCGGTGCTGTAACGCGTACAGTCCGTAGTAGGTGAGTTTGGAGACTTCCTCCCCAGGAGCCCAGACCCCGAAGACGCCACATGCGTCCTTCGGAGGCCGGTCGTGGGGGTCAAGGTCATGGCTCAGATGGCCGTCGCCCTTCAACACATGCTTCATTCTAGGTCGGCTTCTTCCCTGCTCGCACCTAGGGTCCGTTCCGTGGCATGTCGCACCCTGACCGAACGATCATCGGTGTTTTGCCGTGTCAGCCTGTTTCGTCGGCAGGTGACAGGGGAGTGTGAGATATCCGGCATGCCCAAGCGTCGGGAGAAGAGACGTGACAACACCTGTGGACCCGAACCAGCCCGATCCGCGGCGGGAGCCGTGGAAGGAGCCGGATCCCGAGTCGCCCGTACCCGACCCCGGCGAGACGCCGAACCGGCCACCGCCCCCCGTTCCCGAAGAGCCGAGGGTGCCGCCGCACCCGGACACGCCGGTCGCGCCGGAGGTCCCCCAGCCTGACCAGGCCGGTGATCCGGACGCGCCCAAGGGGGACGAGACGCCGGAGTCCGGTGGGCGGGAGCGGGAAGTCCCCGAACCGGAGGAACGGCCGCCGCACCCCGTGCCCGGTGCCACGCCCGCCGCGTATCCCGGCTGGGAGGGCGCCTCGGAGGCTCCGGGCGGTCCTGATCACCCCGGCCCCACCCAGCCCTCGCGCTACGAACCGCCTGAGCCCTCGGCGGAACCCGCGGCCCAGCCTCGGCCCACCGAGCCCGCTCCCGGCACTCCCCAGCCGGGCTATTCGGGCCGGCACGCCTACGGGGAGCAGCCGAGATACGGGGAGGCCCAGCAGGCCGGGCAGCCCTACGGAGGTCCCGGCCCGCAGCCGCCGTCCGCGGAGGGCCCCTACCAGCCGCCTCAGGGCGCGCCAGGCCCTTACCAGCCGCCTCAGGGTGCGCCAGGCCCCTACCAGCCGCCGCCGTACCCGCCGCCTGGCATGCCCGCCTATCCGGGCGCCGCGCCTTACCCGGCGTATCCGGGTGAGGGGCGCAGGCAGAGCGACGGGCTCGGCACCGCCGCGCTCGTGCTCGGGATCGTGGCCATCGTGTCGCTCGTCGTCTGCGGCCTCGGTGTGCTGGTGGCGATCATCGGCCTGATCGTCGGCATCGTCGCGCTCGTCAAGAAGTCCGCCCCGGGCAGGGCCTGGGTGGGCATAGCGCTGAGCGTCCTCACTCTGATCATCGCGGCGGCGTTCCTGAGCTGGCTTTACAGCAAGATCGGCGACTGCGCCAACCTGCCACCGGAGCTACAGCAGCGCTGCATCGAGGACAGGCTCGGCGTCCGGCTCCAGCCCACCTCCTGAGGGGCGGTGGGGCGCTGAGCCTCCAGAGAGGCTCAGCGTCCCACCATGTGCCGGGGAACGGCGAGGGCTATCGCAGAGGCAGATGCTCCGACAGGTCGGCGCGGGCTCCGCTCGCCGCGACCTTACCGGCGGCCATCGCCGCAGACCAGGTCAGACGGCCGGTGGCCAGGTCCAGCCAGGTGCGCGCGTCGGTCTCCACCACGTTGGGCGGGGTGCCGCGGGTGTGCCGGGGACCTTCCACGCACTGCACCGCCGCGTAGGGCGGGACCCGGACCTCGACGGTCCGGCCGGGAGCGGCCGTCGCCAGCCTGTCCAGCAGGTGCCGTACGGCGAAGCGGGTGATCTCCCGTTCCGGGCGGATCTCGCGCTCGAAGGCTCGCAGCACCACGCTCACGCAGGCGTCCAGCAGCGCCGTGACCCCGGTAGGGCCGTCGTAGGGCGGCTCGTCGAGGGAGCTCAGCTGGGTGTCGAGAACGGCGTGAACCTTGGCGGGGTCGGGCTTGTAAGGCGGCACGCCCTCCATGATGCCCGCCGGAGCGGGCCGTCCCGACGACAGGACACCGCCGAGCTGCTCGATCCCGATGATCGCCGGGCCCGCTCCACCGAACGGTTCACCGTCCGGGCAAATGTCGTTCACCTCAGGTTTGGCCGGCGCACGTAGCGTCCGGGCGGTAAGACTCCACCCCTTTTTGGAGGACCCTGTGGCGAACATGTCGCCGCGTCGCCTGCTGCCCCTGCTCATGAGCCCTCACAAGGGTGGCCGCAGCGCGCTCACCTGCCGGTTCCGTTGCGGTGACCAGTGCGCCCACGATGTGATGAACACCAGTGACAACGCCTACTTCGGCGACGTGGTCGCCGAGGCGATGACCCGGCGCGGGGTGCTGCGCGCGGGTGCCCTGGGCGCCGTCGTCGCGGGGGTGGGGGTCGGTACGGCGCTCCCGGCCGTCGCCGACCCGGACCGGGGGGCGAAGGCCACCGGCCGGAAGGGCGGCCCGCGCTTCACCGCCATCGCGCCGAACACCGACGACAAGGTGACGGTCCCCACGGGCTACCTGTCGGCGGTCGTGGTGGGCTGGGGTGACCCGGTGCTGCCCGGCGCTCCGGCGTTCGACTTCGAGAACCAGACGGCCGCCGCGCAGGCCAAGCAGTTCGGCTACAACTGCGACTACGTGACGCTCTTCCAGCTGGGGCAGCACCGTGGCCTGCTCTGGGTCAACCACGAGTACACCGACGAGAACCTGATGTTCCGCGGTTACACGGACGGCACCGCCGCGACGGAGGAGCAGATCAGGATCGCGATGGCCGCGCACGGCGGCTCGGTGGTCGAGGTCGAGCGGGTGGGCGCCTCCGGCCAGTGGAGGCTGGTGACCAAGGGCTCCCGTCGCTACAACCGTCGCATCACCGTGCAGACCCGGATGAGGTTCACCGGCCCGGCGGCCGGCAGTGACCTGCTGAAGACCGCGGCCGACCCGAGGGGCACCACGCCGGTCGGCATGCTGAACAACTGCGCGGGCGGCACCACGCCGTGGGGCACGGTGCTCAGTGGCGAGGAGAACTTCAACCAGTACTTCGTCAACGGCAACGGCGTGCCCGAGGCGCAGAAGCCCTACCTCACCCGGTACGGGGTGAGCGCCACGACGGGCATCCCGAGTGGAAACCGCAGGTTCGACCGGGTCGAGGACCGGTTCGACCTGGCGAAACACCCGAACGAGATCAACCGTACCGGCTGGATCGTGGAGATCGACCCGTTCGATCCGGACTCCACCCCGATCAAGCGCACCGCCCTGGGCAGGCTGGCCCACGAGGGCGCCACCACCTCCCTGGCCGCCGACGGCCGGGTGGTGGCCTACATGGGGGACGACTCCCGGTTCGAGTACGTCTACAAGTTCGTCTCCAGGAAGCGCTACATTCCCGGCTTCGACCGGAACAACCGGGACCTGCTGGACGACGGCACGCTGTACGTGGCCAAATTCACCGGAGACAGCCCCGCCACCGAGATCGACGGCACCGGCAGGCTCCCGGCCGACGGGCAGTTCGACGGCTCGGGCGAGTGGATCCCGCTGGTCACCGGTGACGTCTCGCACGTGCCGGGGATGACGGCCGCGGAGGTGCTCGTCTACACCCGGGTGGCGGCCGACAAGGTCGGGGCGACCAAGATGGACCGCCCCGAGGACGTGGAGCGCAACCCCGTCACCGGCGGCGTCTACGTGGCGCTGACCAACAACACCAACCGGACTCCGGCCCAGGTGGACGAGGCCAACCCGCGCCCGGCCAACAAGCACGGCCACATCCTGGAGATCGTCGAGCGGCGGAACGACGCCGGGGCCACGACCTTCGCCTGGTCCCTGCCGCTGGTCTGCGGCGATCCGAACGACCCCGCGACCTACTTCGCCGGGTTCGACAAGACCAAGGTCTCGGCGATCTCCTGCCCGGACAACGTGGCCTTCGACGCCGACGGTAACCTCTGGATCGCCACGGACGGCAGCCAGCTCGGTGCCAACGACGGCCTGTTCGTCATGCCGGTCCGTGGTTCCGAGCGCGGCCACCTCAAGCAGTTCCTGAGCGTGCCGGTCGGCGCGGAGACCTGCGGCCCGCTGGTCAGTGCGGACCAGCGCAGCGTCTTCGTGGCCGTGCAACACCCCGGCGAGACCAACGGCGCCACCCCCGAGGCTCCCAGCAGCCACTGGCCGGACGGCGGCACCTCCCAGCCTCGCCCGTCCGTCGTGGTCGCCTGGCACACGAGGGGCGGCAAGATCGGCTCCTGACCGCCGTCTCCGCTTCCGGGAAGCACGGGTCCGATCCTCGTGGCTCAGGTGAGAGCCACGAGGATCGGACTCGTTGGCGACACCCGATCAGTCGAAGAACTGCCAGATGCTGAACCTCCGTACGAAGAGCGGGGCGGAGGCCCGGCCGGTCACCCGGATCCGCCTGATCCGGGTTTTCTTGTTCATCGTGATCTTCACGCACTTCAGGCAGGCCCCGTGGGGTCCCGGCAGGGCGTAGTAGGAGATGGACGCGCTGTGGTGCATCAGTCCCCTGTTGGAGAGTCCTATCCCGATCTCCCGGTAGAGACGGCTCGACCCCTTCAGGTTGAACGCGGTGGAGCCGACGATCGCGTGGTTCGACGAGGGAGGGCAGTGCACGAATATCCGGACGTGGCTGGCCTGGCGGGGCCACGGGGGAAGGATGCGGAGCGACGGGACGTTCTTCAGCGCCTTGGGGATGGTGTTTCTGCCCCCTATAGGGGGCATTGTCACCGTCTGGTGGTTTTTGGTGGTGACGGTGGCGGTGGTGTCGGAGGTGGCGCTGGACGTCACTGTGGCGCTGGGTGTGGGTGTGGGGGTAGGGGTGGCGCTGGGGGTGGGTGTGGACGTCGTCGTGGGGCTGGATGTGGGCGTGGGTGTGGGGGTGGCGTCCGGTTCCATCGGAACGCCCGGACTCATCATGAGCGCGGTGGCCATCCCGATCCGTGTGACGAAACGCATGTGCTCCTCCTGTCGGACACCCGAGGGGCGGTGCGACGCGGGTTTCTGGGGAGAAGACATGTCCGGGACGACCCGGGCGGGGGTGCCGGCATCCATCCTGATCAGGCGGGCCGTCTCCATTGTGTCGGCCATGTCGCACAAGGAGGGGGAGACACGCTGGTACGGGGCCATGTCCGGTTATCGGGCCCGCCGCCGAGCCGATCAGTCGTTCCCGGCCACCCGAAGGGGACGGCGAGGGCGGGCCAGCGCCGCGGCGACGGCCCCGCACAGGGCGACGGAGAACAGGACCGCGTAGGTCCGCTGGAAGCCGGCCATCAGGTGGTCCACGGCGACGGGGGAGAGGCGCGACAGCGTGCCCGCGTACACCTGCCCGCGTAGCTCGGCGCTGACCGAGCCGGTCAGCACGCTGAGCGTGAGGGCGACCCCCAGCACGATCCCGACATTCATGATCATAAGCCGGAAGCCGTTCACCACTCCCAGGCTCCCCGCCGGCAGAGCCGCCATGACCTGGGTGGTGTTGCCGGTCAGGAAGGTGCCGCTGCCGCAGCCACACAGGAACAGGCCAACCCCGATGATCCAGTACGGCGTGGCGGGAGCGGTGTTCAGGAGCAGGATGCCCAGCCCGGCCGCGCTCATCAGGGTGCCCCCCACCGACAGCGCGTACGGCCTGATCCGGCGGCCGAGGGCGCCGGTGACCGGGGAGGCCAGGGCCATGCCGATCGGGACAGGGAGCACGCCCAGGGCCGCGGTGACGGCGTCGACGCCCCTGGCGGCCTGGAAGTAGAGGGCGACCAGCAGGATCAGCGCCGAGCGCGCCAGCGCGTTGCAGAAGGAGGCGAGGTTGGCGAAGGCCAGCATGCGCTCGCCGAACAGGCGCACGTTGAGTACGGGGTGCGACGCCCGGCGCTCCACCAGGACCAGCACCGGGACCAGCGCCACCGCGATCGCCATGCCGACGGTCACCACGGGGCTGGACAGGCCCCGGGACCCCGCCTCGGAGAGCGCGATCAGGGCCGCGGAGAGGGCGGCGAACACGATCAGGTTGCCGAGCGCGTCCACCGGCCTGCGCGCCCCCCGGGGCCCCCGGCGCAGCGTGAGCGCTCCCCAGACCAGGGCGGTCAGCCCGGCCGGTACGTTCATCCAGAAGATCCACTGCCAGCCGGCGGTCTCGGCGATGAGGCCGCCCAGGGTGGGGCCGGCGAGCTGGGCGACCGAGAGGGTGCCGATGTAGACGCCCATGCCCTGGCTGAGCCTGTCCGGCGGGAAGGCGTCGGTGATGATCACGGTTCCGTTGGCGAGGACCATCGCGGCTCCGATCGCCTGCACGGCGCGCATCGCGATCAGGAACCAGACGCCGGGTGAGAGCCCGGCGAGCAGCGATCCGACGGTGAACAGGAGGAACCCCGCCAGATAGATCTCCCGTCGGCCGAGCAGGTCGGCCACCCGGCCGAAGAACACCAGCGTCGCGGTGTTGACGAGGAGGAAGGCCAGCAGGACCCAGCCGGCCGCGAACGCGTCCGCGTGAAAGTGCCTGACCACGGTGGGAAGTGCGACGTTCAGTGTGCTGCCGGAGATGCCGATCATGACCATGCCGAGGCTGGTGACCGAGCAGACCCGCCACGCGTACCGGAGTTTGGATAGGTATTCAGGGGATCCGGGCAGGTCTTGGGGGATTGCGACCATGAGCTACAGTCTGACGTACGTTGTACGTCGATCTTGATCCAGACCCGCCACAGAGCACGTCCAACCCGCTCGCGCCTCGTGTCAGGCCACATCCGGCGCGGACGGCAGCCGGGTGGCGGGGCACGGCACGCCCGTCCGGATCGCGTCCCGGGCCGGGCCGGAGGCGGTGATCGTGGTGCTCGTCACCGCCGGGGGCGACGTTTTCCCTCTCGCGGGTAGGCGCGCCCCCGCGCCGGTCGTCCGGCGCGCCCTCAGCGCGCCCGTCTGCGCAGGCCCTCCAAATCGTGGATGATCACGCGGCGGCGGCCCGTCTCGATCAGCCCGCGGTCGCGCAGGGAGCGCAACGCCTTGCTGACCGCCTCGCGGGAGGCTCCGGTCCAGCCGGCCAGCTCGTCCTGGGAGAGCGGCAACGTCACCCGGACCCCGCCGTTGGTGGGCTCGCCGTACCGCTCGGCCAGCTCGACCAGCCGGGTGGCCACCCGGCCCGTGGTGTCGAACGCGCCGTACTCGATCCGCTTGCGGTCGGAGTCGCGCATCTTGCCGATCACCATCCGCATGAGCAGCACCGCGACCCTCCCGTGGTCCCGCAGGTAGGCGGGAAAGTCGCGGACCGTGACTCCTTCGACGGGTTCGAGGGCGGTGATCGTGGCGGACCTGGGCAGCCCGTCGATCGCCGCGAACTCGCCGAGCAACGCCCCGGGTCCCCGGATCGCCAGGACCACCTCGCTGCCGATCGCGGTGTGCGAGGACACCTTGACCCGGCCGGATGTCAGGATGACCACCCAGTCGTTCACGTCGCCTTCGGTGAACATCGTCGCGCCCCTGTCCCAGCGCCGGGGACGCCCGGCGGCGTACAGAGCCGCTACCTCATCGCTCGTGAGCAATGTGATGAACTCACCTGGTTCGGGGGAAGAAGTCATAACCACCTCATGGTGATCTCGATCGTGTCCGTACGGCTCCCGGGGCGAGAGGTGCTGCTACGAGAGCCCGGACAGCACGTGGGCATGGACGGGTTGTTCCCTGCCCTTGAGGTTGAGCGGGCCCAGGGAACGAGTCTGGGCCCGGGGGCCGATCAGGTCGAGGGTGCTCTGGCCGATCACGACGCTGCCGGGATCGGCGATTCCCTCAAGTCTGGCGGCCACGTTGACGCAGTCGCCCATCGCGTTGAAACCGCGAAGCTCGGGGCTGCCGATGTTTCCGACAAGCGCCTCACCGGTATTGATCCCAATCCTGAAGCGGGGATAGCCGGGCATCCCCGCCGCGATCTTCTCGGCGGCCTCCTGCATCGCCAGGCCCGCCCGCACCGCGGCGAGGGCGTGGTCGGACTGCCGGGCGGGGGCGTTGAACAGCGCGAGCAGCGCGTCACCCACGAACTGCACGATCGTGCCGCCGTTGCCGAGCACGATGGGCACGGCCGCGGTGTGGTAGCGGTTCAGCATCTCGACGATCTCGCCGGGCGCCACCCGCTCGGAGAAGCTCGTGAAGCCCTTCAGGTCGGCGAAGAGCGCGGTCAGTTCGACCAACTCGCCGCCGAGCGCCGCGGTCTGCGGGTCGGCCAGCAGGGACTGGGCCACGTCCGGCGACATGTACTGCCGAAAGAGGGTCTCCAGCTCGCTGTAGAGGCGGGCGTTCTCCAGGGAGATGGACAGCTGACCGGCCAGCATGGCGGCGAGCGCCTCGTCCTGCGGGGTCCTGCCGGTCGGCATCTCCAGCGCCCCGGCGAGCCTGCCCTTCACGGTCAGGGGGTGGACGACCTTCCTCTCCAGCCGGATCGGCTGGTCGCCGGGGAAGTCCTTCGGACCGTACTCCCTGGAGTTCACGGTGACCCGGCCGTTGTCGACCAGCTTGATCCGGACGTCTCCGTACGCCTGCCGTACGCGGTCGAGGCTCTGCGCCAGCAGTTCGCGCTCCGGCAGGCCCACGCGGGCCTGCCTGCCCACTTCGACCAGCGCGGCGAGCCTGTCGGTCAGCTCCCGCTCGTTGGCCAGTGCCTCACCCGCCCGGTCGAGCACCGCCACCTGGGACTCGGTGAGCCCGAACTTGCCCGCCAGCCTGTCCGCGATCGGAACCCTGCTCTCCTCCCTGCGCCGCAGGTGGCCGACGAGTTCCTCCAGGGCGGCCTCGTAGTCGGCTCTGATCCTGCGGACCGTCGCCGACAGCGCCACCGAGTCGAACAGCCCGGCGCTCGTGCCCTCCCGCCGGAACTGCAGGTAGGCGCTGTAGGCGACGAAGAGGAACGCGGTGGTCAGCAGCACGTGCCAGAGCCACCACGACAGGTGCCAGTTGTGGTGGGACAACCCCGCGACCAGGGACTCGGCGAGCAGCGCGTACGCGGTGACCAGGCTGATCAGCACGACCGCGGGGCGGCCACGGTGCAGCTGGAACATCATCGCGGCCGCCACCAGGTACAGGGCCACCCCGACCCACTCCAGGCCGCCCAGGCCGGTGCCCTCGGGGGGCGCGTCGCTCAGCGGGGTCAGGCCGGGCACCAGGCAGGCGACACCCCACCCGGTGATCAGGGTGGCCAGACCGCCGCGTAGCCACATCTGGCGCCGCAGGACGATCTCGGCCGCTCGGCCCCCCAGGGGCAGCGCCGATATGAACGCGAACACCGAGGCGATGAGGAGGCCCACCGGGTGGGACAGGTCGAACCCGTGGCTCGGGGTGCCCAGGATGATGCCCGGGGTGCTCAGCCCGTGCACCAGGAAGGATCCGGCACTGCTCAGGAAGACCAGCGAGACCAGGAGCAGGCGTGCGTCCGCCCGCCTGGCCGACGCCTCGCTGATCATGAGGCCCAGAACCAGGCTGATCCCGGCGACAGTGATGATCAACCAGAAATGACTGGGATTGTCCTGCAGGACGATGTTCAGGTCGGGCTGGGCCAGCAGCAGCCAGAGTCCGAGCATCGGCAGTGCCAGATGCAACGCCCACACCAGGGTGCGGACCGGTTGGGTCGCGGGCGGCAGGTACGGTTCCCGTTCGGAACGGTCTTGTGGGGCCGTGTCCGTCGGGTCGATGGTCGGCACGGTGGCCTCCGCGTCTGGAGAACCCGGTTGGTTCCCTGTGTTGTTCGTCCACGCCCAGCGGGCGGGTTCCCCCGAACGGCCCGATTATCCCGCACGCGGCCGCTGTCGGCAGGCATCCGGACATTTGTGCTTCCGAGATCAAAGTGTGATGTTTCACGGGTCAACCATTGGAACGGTCGAACCGTGTACTACGTGTATCTCTCCCATCACACCAGACTCTGGTGTCGCAGAAAGGAAGCCCAGTGGCTATCAAGTTGCCGGGCGGACGCACGCTCGCCGTCGTGACCGTTGGTGTGCTCGCCGGAACGTTGTTCACCGCGAGCGGCAGTGCCGTAGCCGCGTCGGCGGGTGCGGAGATCCACGCGTGTGTCCACAAGCAGACGCGCTACGCCCGCATCGTCAATGCGACGGCCAAGTGCAAGCCCACCGAGATCCGGATCAGATGGGGCCAGGAGAGCGAGGGCCAGCAGGGCGTCGCCACCGCCGGACCGCAGGGACCGCAGGGACCGCGCGGTGCGCAGGGTCTCAAGGGCGACACCGGCCCGCAGGGGCTGAAGGGTGTCGACGGCAAGAACGGCAAGGACGGTGCCACCGGTCCGCAGGGCCCCAAGGGCGACACCGGTGCTCAGGGTCCGAAGGGCGAGGACGGCAAGGACGGCGCCCCCGGGGCGAAGGGCGCCGACGGCAAGGACGGTGCCACCGGTCCGCAGGGGCCGAAGGGTGACACCGGCCCGCAGGGTCCCAAGGGCGACACCGGCCCGCAGGGGCTGAAGGGTGTCGACGGCAAGAACGGCAAGGACGGCCGGAACGGCTTCAACGGCAAGGACGGCAAGGACGGTCTCCCCGGCAAGCCCGGTGCCGACGGCAAGCCTGGTCTCCCCGGTAAGGACGGCGAGGACGGTGCCAAGGGTGCTCAGGGTCCGGCCGGCCCGGCCGGCCCGGCGGGTCCGACCGGTCCCGCGGGTCCCGCGGGTAAGGACGGCACCGGCGCCAAGCCCACCATCACCACCGTCACCGACTCCTTCACCTTCGGCGGTCAGGGCGGAAGCGAGACCGTGAGCTGCGGTGCGGGCAAGGTCGTCACGGGCGGCGGCTTCAGCAGCAGCCCCGGTGGCGGTGGCGGTGGCGGTGGCGGTGGCGGCAGCTCTTCCGGTCAGATCTACACGAGCGCGCCCAGCGGCTCCTCCAGCTGGACCGTGAGCGGCAAGAACTCCAGCGGCACCGTCTACGCACTCTGCATGGGCTGATCCCCGACTGAGCACGACAGCGCGACAGAGGGCCTCCCGGATGGCTTCCGGGGGGCCTTCTCCCATGTCGGGGGCCTTCTTCCAGGTTGGAGACGGGCCCGACCGGGTGCCGTGCAAGGCATGGAAAACGAAAAGGGGGTACGGCTCATGCGAGCCGTACCCCCTCCATGGTGCGTGAGGATCAGCCGAAGATGCCCGGCAGGGTGGACGTGTGGGTCTGGCGGAGCTCGGTGACCGGGATGTCCAGCACGCCCTTGATGTTCAGGGAGTCACCACCGGTGGTGCCCAGGCCGTAGCAGGGCACCTCGTGGGCCGCGCACAGCTTCGCGAAGGTGTCGAACGACTCGGGCCTGATGGTCACCAGCGCGCGGGCCGACGACTCGCTGAACAGCTCGACGAACGCGTCGTCGCCGGTCAGGGAGACCGCGCAGCCGATGCCCTGGGCGAGACAGGCCTCGGCGAGGGCGATGGCCAGCCCGCCGTCGGACAGGTCGTGGGAGCCGGTCAGCAGTCCCCGCGAGGCGGCCGTGGTCAGGACGAGAGCCAGGTCGCGCTCCGAGGCCAGCCGTGCCTTGGGCGGCAGGCCGCCCAGGTGGCCGTGGGCCACGTGCGCCCACTCCGAGCCGCCGAACTCCGCCTCGGTCTCGCCGAGCAGCACGATCCGGTCGCCGTCACCGGTGAAACCGGACCGTACCCGGGTGGCCACGTCGTCGATGACACCGAGCACGCCGACGACCGGCGTCGGGTGGATCGGGACGGATCCCGTCTGGTTGTAGAACGAGACGTTTCCGCCGGTCACCGGGACGCCGAGGGTCTTGCAGGCGTCGGCCAGGCCGCGCACGGCCTCGGCGAACTGCCACATGACCTCGGGGTCCTCGGGGGAGCCGAAGTTGAGGCAGTTGGTCACCGCCAGCGGCGTCGCGCCGGTGGTGGCCACGTTCCGGTACGCCTCGGCGAGGGCGAGCTGGGCACCCGCGTACGGGTCGAGGCGGGCGTAGCGGCCGTTGCCGTCGGTGGCCAGCGCGATTCCGCGCGTCGTCTCCTCGGCGCCGGGCATGGCCTCGCTGATCCGCAGCACGCCCGCGTCGGCGGGCTGGGCCAGCACGGTGTTGCCGCGGACGTAGCGGTCGTACTGGGAGGTGACCCACTCCTTGGACGCCAGGTTCGGTGAGCCGAGGAGCTCCAGCAGCGCCGCGCGCAGGTCGGTGGGGCGGGCAAGGCGCTTGGGAGTGTCGCTGTTCAGCGCGATCTGGCCGGCCGGCTCCTGGAACGGCCGCTCGTAGACCGGGCCCTCGTCGGCCGCGGTGCCCGGCGGGATGTCGACGATGGTCTCGCCGTGCCAGGTCATCACGAGGCGGCCTCCATCGGTGACCTCGCCGATCACGGTCGCGGGGATGTCCCACTTCGCGCAGATCGCCATGAAGGCATCGATGTCGTCGGGTGTGACGACCGCCATCATGCGCTCCTGCGACTCGCTCATCAGGATCTCCTCGGGCCGCAGCGAGGGATCGCGCAGCGGCACCAGGTCGAGCCTGACGTTCATGCCACCGGTGCCCTTGGCGGCGAGTTCGGTGGTCGCGCAGGAGACACCGGCGGCGCCGAGGTCCTGGATGCCGACGACCACGTCCGCCTGGTAGAGCTCCAGGCAGCACTCGATCAGCAGCTTCTCCATGAAGGGGTCGCCGACCTGGACGCTGGGGCGCTTGGCATGCGAGGAGTCCTCGAAGGTGGCCGAGGCCAGCACGGACGCGCCGCCGATGCCGTCGGGGCCGGTCAGCGCGCCGAACAGGACCACCTTGTTGCCCGGTCCGGGGGCCACCGCGAGCTTGATCTGGTCCTTGCGGAGCAGGCCCACGCAGAGGGCGTTGACCAGCGGGTTGCCGATGTAGCAGGGGTCGAAGACGACCTCGCCGCCGATGTTGGGCAGGCCCAGGCAGTTGCCGTAGTGGCTGATGCCCTCGACCACGCCGGGCAGCACCCGCCGGGTGTCGTGGGCGTCGGCGCCGCCGAAGCGGAGCGCGTCCATCACCGCGACCGGCCGGGCGCCCATCGACATGATGTCGCGGACGATGCCGCCGACGCCGGTCGCCGCGCCCTGGTGGGGCTCGACGTAGGACGGGTGGTTGTGCGACTCGATCTTGAAGGTGGCGGCCCAGCCGTCACCGATGTCCACGACCCCGGCGTTCTCCCCCATGCCGACGAGCAGAGCCGCCGACTTGGGGGCCTTGGTGCCGAACTGGCGCAGGTGCACCTTGGACGACTTGTAGGAGCAGTGCTCGCTCCACATGACGCTGTAGATGGCCAGCTCGGAGCCGGTGGGACGGCGGCCGAGGATCTCGCGGACCCGCTCGTACTCCTCGACCTTCATACCCAGCTCGGCGTACGGCTGGCGCTCGCCGGGGGTCTCCTCGGCCCGCTTGACGGTGTCGAGACTCATGCGTTCACCAGCTTCTTCAGGATCGAGGAGAAGAAGGCGCGCCCGTCGGTGCTCGGGGCGCCGGTGAGGTCCTCGACGGCGTGCTCGGGGTGTGGCATGAGACCGACGATGTTGCCGGCCTCGTTGCGGATGCCCGCGATGTCGTTCAGGGAGCCGTTGGGGTTGCCACCCGTGTAGCGGAAGACGACCTGGCCGCCCGCCTCCAGCGCGCCCAGGGTCGCCTCGTCGGCGACGTAGCGGCCCTCCCCGTGCTTGATCGGCAGCACGATCTCCTGGCCCTCGGTGAAGTCGGAGGTCCAGGGGGTGGTGTTGCTCTCGACCCGGATGCCCTGGTCGCGGCAGATGTAGTGCAGCCCGGCGTTGCGCATCAGCGCCCCGGGCAGCAGGTGGGCCTCGCAGAGGATCTGGAAGCCGTTGCAGGTGCCGAGCACGGGTAGCCCGGCTCTGGCGGCGGGGATCAGCTCCTCCATCAGCGGGGCGAACCTGGAGATGGCCCCGCAGCGCAGGTAGTCCCCGTAGGAGAACCCGCCGGGCAGGAAGACCGCGTCCACCCCCTTGAGATCGGGATCCGCGTGCCACAGCGGCACGGCTTCGCCACCCGCGTGGCGCACGGCGCGGGCCGCGTCCTGATCGTCAAGAGTTCCTGGAAAAGTGACGACGCCCACGCGGGCAGCACTCATGGCAACGTTCCCCTCCGCAAACGGGCGCCGCGCCGGCGTCTCTTACATCGGACGTCGGTCTGCGGCGGTGCGTCCAGGCTATCCGCTCCGGACAAGCGGTCATACGCGGAGTGCCGGATCACACAACCGGGCAGCCGGCATGGGCGTCTTCCGGCCCGTACGGGGCCGGGGAGAGCCGGATTCCCGGTGGGCCGCGGGGCTATACGGCGGCGAGCACCCGGTCGCGGGAGAAGACGGCGTCGTCATCCCAGTCCAGGTGCTTGCGCAGGTGCACGACGGTGCCCCTGCCCGGGGTGATGTCGAAGGAGATCTCGTCCACCACCGCCTGCATGATGAGCAGGCCCCTGCCGTTCTCGACGTCGGCCGACGGGTAGTGCTCCGGCACTCCGACGAGGCCCTGGCCCCGGTCGATGATGCGGACGTCGCAGCGGCCGTGGCCGATGGCGGTCTCGACCTCGTAGCGGTTGGCCGGACCCCCGTGCCGCACGGCGTTGGCGCATGCCTCGGTCACCGCGAGCAGGATGTCGGAGACGCAGTCCTCGGTGACGCCGAGTGAGCGCAGGGAGTCGCCGAGCGCCCTGCGGACCATCGGGATGCCGATGGCCTGTCGTGGCAGAGCCAGCGAGAACTCCATGTCCACCGGTTTCCTCCCGGGGTCAGACGTCACCTCGTGAAGGCTTCCCTGCAGAATCCGGGCTAACCGCAAAATAACCGTAATGTTATTGACTAGTGGTCAAGCCGTGGGATTGCTCCGCCCATATTGCCGGATATAGCTGGATCTGGGCGGTTGATCTGCGCGGAGTGACGGCCTAGGACTCGACAGTGACGGTGTAGTCCTCGATCACCGTGTTGGCGAGCAGGGTTTCGGCCATTTTCCGGACGTCCGAAAGTGCCGCCTCGTCGGCGGGCCCATCGACCTCCACCTCGAACCGCTTGCCCTGCCGTACCGCTGAGACACCGGAGAAGCCGAGCCGCGGCAGCGCGCGGGCGATCGCCTGCCCCTGCGCGTCGAGAATCTCGGGCTTCAGCATGACGTCGACGATGACGCGCGCCACGATGTTCCTCCTGGTTGCGACGGGGACGGTTCGGCGCCTCAAGAGTAACCGGCTCCGGCCGTGCTCAGGCGCGGGGGCCGGACCCGCGCCACGCGGACGAAACGGGCGGGTGAAAGGGAGCGCGCGGGGAACGGGGAGCATATGGACGCCGAGGTAGGTCTTGCGCACACGTATGTGACCTCTGCCACGATGGCCACAAGCGCGTACGAACCACCATCAGACGGGTCGAACGCGTCGCGAATCGGCCGGACAGCGGTGGCGAACCCATCCAGACGGCCCCTAGCACACAGGAGTGGCACGTGACAGCCGACGCCTCTCGTGGTGCGGAAGCACCCCCGGAGCTCATTCAACTGCTGACCCCGGAAGGAGAACGGGTCGAGCATCCCGACTACGACATTGATCTGACCCCCGAGGAGATCCGAGGTCTCTACCGGGACCTGACCCTGGTCCGCCGCGTCGACCTGGAGGCCGTGGCCCTGCAACGCCAGGGCGAACTGGGTCTGTGGGCATCGCTGCTCGGGCAGGAGGCCGCGCAGATCGGCTCCGGCCGGGCGCTGACCGAGGCCGACATGGCATTCCCGACCTACCGCGAGCACGGGGTGGCCTGGTGCAGGGGCGTCGACCCGGTGAACCTGCTCGGCATGTTCCGCGGCGTCAACCACGGAGGGTGGGACCCCGCGGAGCACAACTTCCACCTCTACACCATCGTGATCGGCAGCCAGACCCTGCACGCGGTCGGCTACGCCATGGGCATCCAGCGCGACGGTGCCGAGGCCGCCTCGATCGTCTACTTCGGCGACGGCGCCACCTCCCAGGGTGATGTGAACGAGGCCTTCATCTGGGCCTCCGTGTTCAACGCGCCGGTGGTGTTCTTCTGCCAGAACAACCAGTGGGCCATCTCCGAGCCGCTGGAGAAGCAGACCCGCATCCCCCTGTACCGCAGGGCCAGCGGGTTCGGGTTCCCCGGTGTCCGGGTCGACGGCAACGACGTCTTCGCCTGTCTGGCCGTCACCCGAAAGGCACTGGCCGAGGCCAGGTCGGGGCAGGGGCCCGTGCTGATCGAGGCGTTCACCTACCGGATGGGCGCCCACACCACCTCCGACGACCCGACCCGCTACCGGGTGGCCGCAGAGTTGGAGGGATGGAAGCTCAAGGACCCGATCGAGCGGGTCAGGGCCTACATGTTCAAGAACCAGATCGCCGACCAGGACTTCTTCGACACGATCGACGCGGAGGCCGACGAGCTCGGGCGGGACGTCCGCAAGCGCTGCCTCGCGCTGCCCGACCCCGAACCGCTGGCCATCTTCGACCATGTCTACGCCGAGCCGCACTCCCTGATGGACGCCGAGCGCGCGGAGTTCGCCACCTACCTTGAGGGGTTCGAGGCATGACCATTCTCACGCTGGCCAAGGCGCTCAACGAGGGCATGCGCAAGGCCATGGAGGACGACTCCAAGGTCCTCGTCATGGGGGAGGACGTGGGCAAGCTCGGCGGTGTGTTCCGGGTGACCGACGGCCTGCAGAAGGACTTCGGCGAGCAGCGGGTCATCGACACCCCGCTGGCCGAGTCGGGCATCATCGGGACGGCCATCGGCCTCGCGCTCCGGGGTTACCGCCCGGTCTGCGAGATCCAGTTCGACGGATTCGTCTTTCCCGCGGCCGACCAGATCATCACGCAGCTCGCCAAGATGCCGTTGCGCTCGCTGGGCAAGCTGAGACTGCCGGTGGTCGTCCGGATCCCCTGCGGCGGTGGCATCGGCGCGGTGGAGCACCACAGCGAGTCGCCCGAGGCGTACTTCACGCACACCGCGGGCCTGCGCGTCGTGGCCTGCTCCAACCCGGCCGACGGCTACGCCATGATCCAGCAGGCGATCCGCTGCGAGGACCCCGTCGTCTTCTTCGAGCCCAAGCGGCGCTACTGGGAGAAGGCCGAGGTGGATGTCGACTCCTCGGACTGGACCCCCTTCGACGAGGCCAAGGTGGTACGGCAGGGCACGGACGCCACCCTGCTCGCGTACGGGCCGATGGTGAAGACCTGCCTGGAGGCCGCGAAGGCGGCCGAGGACGACGGCCGGTCCCTGGAGGTCGTGGACCTGCGCTCGCTCAATCCGCTCGACGTCCCGAAGATCACGGAGTCGGTGCGCAGGACCGGGCGCTGCATCGTGGTGCACGAGGCGCCCGTCTACAACGGCTTCGGCGCGGAGATCGCCGCCCGCGTCACCGAGGAGTGCTTCTACAACCTGCAGTCCCCGGTCCTGAGGGTCGGAGGGCCCTCCACTCCCTATCCGCCCTCGCGGCTTGAGGACCACTACCTGCCCGATCTGGACAGGGTCCTGCACGCCGTCGACCGCGCGTTCGCGTTCTAGGGGAGGGCTGAAATGAAGGAGTTCAGGCTCCCCGACGTGGGAGAGGGACTGACCGAGGCGGAGATCGTCCGCTGGCACGTGAAGGTCGGAGACCCGGTCAAGGTCAACCAGACCATCGTGGAGATCGAGACCGCCAAGGCGGTCGTCGAGTTGCCCTGCCCGTTCGAGGGCGTCGTGGCGGCCCTGATGGCGGACGAGGGCGAGACCGTGGACGTCGGCAAGCCGATCATCTCGGTGGACGACGGTGCCGGTCCCGGGGCTCCCGTCGCGGAGCGGCCGGCGGCCCTGGCCGACGCCGCCGCCGACCTGGTGCCCGCGCCACCCGCCGAGGTGCGGCAGCCGGTGTTGGTGGGCTACGGCGTCAAGCCGGGTGCGGCCAAGCGCCGCCCCCGCAAACCGTCGCCGTCCGGCACCTCTCCCACCGGCGGCTCCCCTGCCGGTACGCCTCCCGCCGGTGCGTCCCTTGCCGGTACGGCCACCGGGTTGCGGTCACCCGAGGCGGTGCCGTCCGGTGTGCGGGAGGGCGGCGCCGGCACGGCCGCACCGCCTACGAATGCCGCGGTGCTGGCGAAGCCCCTGGTGCGGAAGCTGGCCAGGGATCTGGGCATCGACCTGACCGTTCTCACCGGGACCGGCCCGCACGGCTCGATCACCAGGGACGACGTCCAGGCCGCGGTCGGCGCCGCGCCGGCCAGGCCGCGGTCGGCGGCCGTGACGCGGGAGACGGCCTGGCCGCAGACGCCGGCCGTGACGCAGGCGGCGGAGGACGAGGAGCGGATCCCGATCAGGGGGGTGCGCAAGGCGACCGCGCAGGCCATGGTGGCCTCCGCGTTCACGGCACCGCACGTGACGGAGTTCCTCCAGGTGGACATGACGGAGACCATGGACGCGGTCCGGCGCCTCCGGGAGCTGCCCGACTTCGCCGAGGTCAAGGTCTCGCCGCTGCTCCTGGTCGCCAAGGCCGTGCTCGTCGCCGCCCGCCGCCACCCGATGATCAACTCTGTCTGGGACGAGGCGCGTCAGGAGATCGTGGTCAAGCACCGCGTCAACCTGGGCATCGCCGCGGCCACCCCGCGCGGCCTGCTCGTCCCCAACGTCAAGGACGCCCACCTGCTGTCGCTCCCCGCTCTGGCCGGCGCCCTCGGCGCTCTCGCCGAGACCGCCAGAGCGGGCCGCACCCAGCCCGCGGACATGGCCGGGGGCACGATCACGATCACCAACGTGGGCGTCTTCGGGGTGGACTCGGGCACCCCGATCCTCAACCCCGGCGAATCGGCGATCCTGGCCCTCGGCCAGGTCAGGGATATGCCGTGGGTGGTGGGCGGGCAGGTCGTGCCGCGTAAGGTCTGCACGCTCGCGGTCTCGTTCGACCACCGGGTGGTGGACGGGGAGATCGGCTCGCTGTTCCTGCGCGACGTCGGCGCGATGCTTGAGGACCCTCTCCGGATGCTCGCCTGGGGATGACCCGGTGATTCCGGAGCCGGTTTCATGACAGAGCGGTGATTCGCCTGCCGGGTAAATCCGGCAGGCGAATCGCTAAACATGACGGCCGGGCCTGTCAATTGGTGTTACGGGAAATGGGCGAGGCCTCCGGGACGGCCCTCCCGGCCGCCGCGACGCCGTGCGGGCCGCCGTCCCGGCGATAATCGGGAAGCCTCTTTTGTCCCCTGTGGATCAGGGTTTGTGGTGCGTATCCCCAGCTCGGGCAGGCGGTCGGGCTGCCGTGTGAAACTTTTGTCAGGCTTTGCTCTCGATACGTTTTACGGCATTTCTGAATTGGTTGTTAAAACATCTTTAATGCGCGTCGATATGGGGTGTTTGTCTGGGTATGGGTGCTAGTGTCGTGGTTGGTAAGCGCGACAAGCTCAGCACGAAGGGGGAAGCCATGACTTTCAAGCAGCTCTTCCCGTCCAGCCAGTACGTGACCTGGGGTGGATGCTGCTGCCGGCGCCGCCGCTGTGGATGTGGGTGTGGCGGCGGGTGGTGGTGGTAACCAGATCCGGTGCTAGCAGAAACAAATGAGAGCCGGCGGGTGAACCGCCGGCTCTCATTCTCAGAGTCGCTCTCGCCCAACGGGGCGAGGGCAGCGGTGCGTCGTCCTCCCACGGCGCCGACGGTCTCCATCCGCAGGACCTTCCGGGAGTTCTGGCCGTACACCCGCGGCCTCCGCCGGCTGCTCGTGGCCGGTGGCGTGCTCGCCATCGTCGCGGCCGTCTGCGAGGTCGCCGCGATCGGCCTGTTCGGCTTCATCACCGACGAGGTGCTCAGCAAGCAGAACCTGGGGGCCTTCTGGCTCCCCGCGGCGGCCTGGCTGGGCCTCGCGGCCGTCGCGGGGCTGGTCTCCTTCATGGGGTCCTACCTCACGGCCCTGGGCGGCGAGCGCTTCCTGCTGCGGCTGCGAGACAGGGTGTTCGAGCACATCCAGACGCTCACGCCCGACTTCTTCGACAACCGCCGCCTGGGTGACCTGATGGCCAGGCTCACCGACGACATCGAGGCCATCGAGGAACTCATCGCCTCCGGCCTGGTCAAGCTCTTCACCACGCTCGCCAGTGTCGTCTTCTTCGCCGGTGCGGCCTTCTACATCCGGTGGGACCTGGCACTGCTGACGTTCCTGCTGGCCCCGGCCTTCCTGCTGGTCTCCAAGGTCTTCGCGGGCAGGTTCAGGACCGTGTCGGCGCGCGAGCGGCTCAGCAACGGGACCATGAACAGCGTCATCGAGGAGAGCCTGTCCAACCAGGCGCTCGTCCAGTCCTACAACCGTCAGGGCACCGAGGCCGAGCGGCTGCACGTGGAGGGGAGCACCTGGATGCGGGCCAACGTGGCACAGGCGTGGCTGTCCTCCCTGTACGGGCCCGTCGTGCAGGTGATCGAGACCATCTGCCTGATCGCCATCCTCGGGTTCGGCGCGTGGGAGATCTCCTCGGGGCGCCTCACCATCGGCGGACTGCTCGCCTTCGCCGCCTACCTCGCCTACCTCTACCCGGCGGTGCAGAGCCTGGGGCAGATCGCCCTCACCGTCTCCGAGGCGGCGGCGGGCTCCGACCGGGTCATCGAGATCCTGCGGGCCCGGCCGGCCGTCACCGACCGCGAGGCCCCCGTCCATCTGGGGCGTGGCCGTGGCCGCGTCGAGTTCCAGGACGTCGGCTTCACCTACCCGAACAGGAGGAGACCGACGTTGCGCGGCATGTCCTTCGTCGCCGAGCCCGGGGAACTGGTCGTGTGCACCGGGCCGAGCGGGGTGGGCAAGTCCACGCTCGCGAAGCTGCTGCTCCGCTTCTACGATCCCACCGCCGGGCGCATCCTGCTCGACGGAACCGACATCCGGGATCTGTCGCGCGAGTCGCTCCGTGACAACATCACCATCCTGCAGCAGGAGAACCTGCTCTTCTCGGGGACCGTACGCGACAACATCGCCTACGGCCGCCCCGGCGCGGACCTGGACGACATCGTCCGCGCCGCCGTCATGGCGGACGTCCACGACTTCGTCAACACGCTTCCCCACAGGTACGACACGCCGATCGGGCAGCGTGGGCGACTGATGTCGGGCGGGCAGCGCCAGCGGATCGCCATCGCCAGGGCCATCCTGCGTGACGCCCCGGTGCTCGTCCTCGACGAGCCGATGACGGGGCTCGACGCGCTCACCGCAGAACGGATCATGGAACCGCTCAAGAGGCTCATGGCCGGCCGCACGACCATCCTGATCACCCACGATCTCCGCTTCATTCCCGAGGCGGCCCAGAAGATCGTGCTCGAAGCCGTGCCGCGGCGTTCCAGCCGGATAAGGATCAGCCGCCGTTCCGCACCGCGCTCGGTGTGAGCGCGGATCACCTCTCGACGGCGATTCAGGTCCCGGACGGGCCGCGACACCCCGTCCGGGGCTCTCCGTCGCACATCCCCCCGCCCTGCCCCGCTCCGCGGTCGCGGGGCCGTTGCCGGTTCCGATGACGCCTGGCCTTACGCTGGCCGGGCACCCAAACGAAGGGAAGATCATGTTCCGGCATGTCGTGCTGTTCACCTGGGCACAAGAGGCCACCGATGAGCAGAGGGCCAGGGTCGCGACGGAGCTCGGCAAGCTGCCCGAAGCCATCACGGAGATCCGCTCCTACACCCTTGGCACGGACGCGGGCGTGAACCCGGGCAACCACCAGTTCGCGGTCGTCGCGGACTTCGACAGCGTCGACGACTACCTGGCCTACCGGGACCACCCGCTGCACCAGGCCGTGATCGCCGAGCACATCAAGCCGATCGTGGCCTCGCGGGCGGCGATCCAGTTCGAGCTCTAGAGCCTGCCCCGCGGATCTTGCCGTGGCGAGGATCGGTCAGGTGGTGTCTCGCAGGGCGGAGGAGGGAGCCGCAGCGTGCTGCGGTGACCGGCGACAACGCGGCGAGGCGCCGCCTGACCGACCGCGGTAGGCAAAAGATCCAGGGGGCAGGGCCTAGACCTCCGGTGGGTGGTTCTCGCGGTGCATCAGGCGGTCCTCGGACGTGTTCCCGCGCTTGGGGGCCATCACGATGCTCAGCACGACCCCGACGGCACCGACGATCATGAAGATCAGGCCGATCACGTCGATGTGGACGGCCTCGCCGAGGACGGTGGGGTCGATGGCGAAGCGGAGGATGGCGCCAAGCGTGAGAAAGAAGATGCTGACCCCGACACCCATGAGTTCCTCCGGGTAAGGCTGCCTGCCAGGTAAAGGGAGAGTACGAGAAGGGTCATACCCTTTCGGCCGCGGTCACACCACTGAAAAGGACCTTGTCGGCGGCGGTGGGTCCTCGGGAGCCCAGCCACACCGGAACCCCCAGGGCCCCGGCCACCGCCGCGGGCCAGTCGTCGACACCGTCGGTGTAGTGCGGCCGGGCCGCCGACAGCCGCCCGGTCAGCCTGGCCTGCCCTTCGAGGTCACCCGCCGTGCCCACCGGCAGTTCGCCGATGTCGTACGACACGCACATCCGCGAGACCGGCGCGTCCAGGTGGGTGAGCGCGAGGGCGTCGGCCCCGCCCGCGACCGCCAGCGCGTAGCGGTGGGCCACCGCGTCGAAGTGACCGGTGCGGAAGGGCCCCTGCCAGGGACCGGTCCCGTTGTGCGCCTCGGGCAGCACCGGCGCCGCGGCCTCGGTGACCAGCGGTCCCGGGCCGTGCCTGGGCGTGTAGGTCCGCAGCACGCCCAGCCGTACGGCCGGCACCCCGTCGAGCAACTCCAGCGCGTTGGCGAAGGTCGTCGTGCTCCAGGTGGTGTACGGGTGGAAGCCGTGCCACTCGTCGAGCAGCACGCCCTGTGCCCCCTCGAAGATCACGGGCCGCCTGCGCAGCAGCGCGGTCGTGAAGGAGGAGCCGACCAGGATCACCCGCTCGGCGAACGCCCGGTAGGCGGCGACGCAGTCCTCGACGGGCGGCCCGGTCACCCCGAGCGCCTCGCGGAGCGCGTACAGCTTGCGGGTGAGCCGGGCCGGGGCCTCGCAGTCGCCGACGGTCGGCGCGAGCTCCGGGTGCTCCAGGGCGTAGGCCATGGTCTCGCCGACGCCCATTCCGCACGACCCGTGCCGGTCCTCGCCGCGTGCCAGCTCCCTGGCCTGCCCCGCCGCCACGTGGTACGGCGTGGCGAGCAGGGCGTCCCGGTCCACGGTGAGCAGGCGGAACGGGTCGGGAACGCCCAGTTCGCTCAGGTGGGCGGCCTCCCGGGCCAGCGAGAGCGGGTCGGTGACCATGAACCTGGACAGGTGGGTGGGCACGCCTCTGAGCGTGCCCGATCCGAACTGTGCGAACGTGTGGTGCCGTCCGTCGGGCAGCACGACGTTGTGGCCGGCCTGCCCACCCCCGTTGAACCTGACAACCGCCCCGATGGGTTCGCGGGTGCAGAGCCAGTCGATGATCGTGCCTTTGCCCGCGTCGCCGTAGCCGAGGTCTGTCACGATCATGTGTTCGCGCATGTGGTCCTCTGTTCGTGGTGGCGCCCTGCCCGGCGGTGAGTTCTCACCGCCGGGCAGGGGCCGTTTCCCTTCGTGGTGGCACTCCCCGCCGCTTTCGCGGTGGCCGCCGCACGGCGGGGAGGTCTTCAGAGCCGCGTCACGCCGCTGTCGCCGCCCAGGTCGAGACCGTCGGCGACCACGAGCGTGCCGCGGTCGAGTTTGGCGAGGGCCCTGCCCACGGCGGCCCCGGCGGTCGAGCCGAGCTCGTCGAGGTCGTCCAGTCCCTCCCGCAGATCGATGGCGTCCTCGCCGAGACCGACGGTGAGCGCGATGGTCTCGCAGACGGCGTCGAGGTCGTCCAGCTCCAGCACGTTCTGGCCGAGCAGTTCGCGCCAGGCGGCCAGCACCCGGCCGTCCCTGGCGTGGCTCGTCCCCGCCGGAAGGATGTAGTAGACGTCGTAGACCCTGGTCAGCTCGGCGACGATCTCCCTGGTCGGGATGTCCCGCTGGAGCCGGTCGCCGATGACACCCTCGACCTCGCGCCGCTTGACCTGGGGGTAGGGAAGCTCGTCGCCGATGATGAACAGGTAGCCCCTGCGCCCCCGCTTCTCGAAGCAGTCGATCGAGGTGTGCCTGGCCATGAAGTACATCGCCAGCTCGTACGACTCGCTCATCTGGCCGCCGCCCCCGCTCTCCAGCAGGACCTTGCCCAGCTGCTCGTCCATCCGGTTGTCGGATTCGAACTGGCCGATCTGCAGCGGGGCCCGGTCGCAGGTGGCGTCGCCGATCGCGCCGAAGAGGATCTGCGGGTCGGTGGCGTAGTCCTTGCGGAGCAGCAGGCCGAGCAGGTCGGGCAGCTTGGTCTGGAGGGTCCGGGGCACCCCGCCCATCGAGCCGGTCACGTCGAACAGCACGGCCACGGCGAGGGAGTCGGGGTGCTCGGCGGAGTCGCGGCTCTCGCGGAGCGTCACCCCGCGCGGGTCGAGGTCGGGGTGCGTGGAGCGGGCGCCGCCGTCGCTGTAGGCGAAGGCGCTTGAGCCCTTGGCCGCGCGGTAGCTCGCGGCGGCGGAGTAGACGTCGGTGGACCAGATTCCGCTTCCCACGGGGGATCTCCTCGGATCAGGGATGGCACGTTCTCAAAGGTGCAGTGGCCGGTATTTCCTCGGCCCGTACAGGTCGTCGAGCAGGTCGTCGAGTTCCCCCAGGAGCCGCCACGCGTCGCCGGGCGGGCTCAGCAGGCTTCCCCGGACGAAGCGCCTGATCGGAGTGGGGGCCTGGTCGCCCATGAGGGCGGCCACGGAGCGGGTGGCGAGGTGGATGTCGGTGGCGGGGGTGGCGGGTTTCCTGGCCAGGACCTCCGGCGGGTAGTCGTCGCGGTGCCTGGTCACCAGGGCGGTGAGCGGGGTGCCGAGCGGTACCGACTGGCTCCAGTCGACGAGCACCAGGCCGTGGTCGACCGGGTGGACGAGGACGTGGTGCCCGAACACCGCGCCGTGCACGACCCCCGCCCGATGGGCCGCGCCGACGGCCACCAGCAGCCGCCGCCAGATCCAGGCCACGTCCCTCGCGTCGAGCACCGGCCGCCGCCGCCTGACCTCGTCCAGGCTCACGAACCCGTCGGGTACCCGGCTGATCACGTTGGCCCGCCGCTCGACCCCGTCGCGGCGGTGCCGGAACGAATCCACCAGGCGTGGCACGTACGGCAGGAGCAGCGGGTCGCCGTCTCGCGCGATCGTCTCCAGGGCGTCCGTCTCGCGGCACATGAGGTCGTTGTCCGCGTGGCTGCGCGGGAGCTTGAGCAGCGTGTCCGGACCACTCTCGTAGAGCACGGCCGAGGCGCCCCGCCGGAAGACGCCCCCGATCCGGTAGGTCCCCCGCCCGGTGGTGATCACCGTCTCCGCGGCCGGCCCCGGGGCCCCGCCGCGGGCCGCCCACAGCTCCGCCAGCCTGGCGAACGCCTCGGCGGCCTCGACTCCCGGCGCGAGGTCGGGGTGGAGCAGCCTCGCCAGCCTCCGGTACGACCGGTGCGCAGAGTCCCCGCCGAACAGGTCGTCGGGGGTACGGGCAGCGGTCACCAGCGCGATCGCCTCGGCCCTGGTCATCTGATCTGTTCCTCCCTGGCGGGTCGTAGCAGGGCGGGGTGCAGGAGTCGTGCGTCGCCGGCCCGGTAGAGCTTGGCCCGGGGGCCGCCCCTGGCCCCGCCGCTCTCGGTGGTCTCGCCGGTGCTCTCCACGAAACCGGGCACCGAAAGGATCTTGCGGTGGAAGTTGCCCGCGTGCAGTGGCACGCCCCAGACCGTCTCGTAGACACCGCGCAGCTCGGAGATCGTGAACGTCTCACCGGCGAACGAGGTGGCCAGCGGGGTGTACTCCAGCTTGCCGCGTGCCCGCTCCAGCCCGTGCGCCAGGATGCGATCGTGGTCGAAGGCGAGCTCCGGCAGCTTGTCGACCGGCTGCCAGGCGGCGTCCGCCGCGTCCGTGCCCGCCCGGGGATCGGGCAGGTCGGGGGCGAACGCCAGGTAGGAGATCGACACGACCCTCATCCGCGGATCACGGTCGGGTGTCCCGTAGCTGGCGAGCTGCTCGATGTGGACTCGGTCCCCGAGGCCCGAGAGCCCCGTCTCCTCGGCCAGTTCCCGCGCCGCGGCCTGTGGCAGGTCCTCTCCCGGCCGGATGAACCCCCCCGGCAGCGCCCACCGCCCCGCATGGGGTTGCTCGCCCCGCCTGATGAGCAGAACGCGCAACCCGCCCCCGCGAATGGTGAGCGCCACCACGTCGACGGTCACCGCGACCGCCGGGTACATCCGCGGGTCGTAACCCGCCAGAAACTCGGACTCATCCATCACATGTCCTTCTCAAAGTGAGACAATCTCAGTATGAGAATAACAAAGGCCGGTGTCAACCCGCTCGCAACGGCGCGCGGTCCCAGGCCCCGAGAAAGGCGAAGGGCGGTCCCGTCAAGACGGGACCGCCCCCATGCCTGCCGCGGGAGCAGGTGGCTTGCTCAGAAGGCCTCTTCCGGCAGCTCCATCAGGTCCTGGCCGGTGGCCTCCAGCGTGCGGCGCTCGGCGGCGACGCGGGGCAGGACGGTCTGGGCGAAGAACGAGGCCGCGGCGACCTTGCCGGTGTAGAAGGCCTGGTCGCCCTGCGCGGTCTCGGTGGAGCCCAGCGCGGCCAGGGCCACCTCGGCCTGGCGCAGCAGCAGCCAGCCGATCACCACGTCGCCCAGCGCGAGCAGGAACCGGGTGGTGTTGAGGCCGACCTTGTAGATCTCCTTCGGCGCCTCCAGCGAGCCGATGGCCCAGCCCGCCATGGTGTCGGCCATGCTCTTGACCTCGTCGGCGGCCTCGGCGAGAAGCTTGCGCTCCTCCTTCAGCCGCCCGTTGCCGGCCTCGGAGGCGGCGAAGGCCTGCACGTCGTCGTACAGCGAGCCGAGGGTCACGCCCTGGTTGCGCAGGATCTTGCGGAAGAACAGGTCCTGACCCTGGATCGCGGTGGTGCCCTCGTACAGGGAGTCGATCTTGGCGTCCCTGATGTACTGCTCGATCGGGTAATCCTGCAGGTAGCCCGAGCCGCCCAGGGTCTGCAGGGAGCGGGCGAGCAGCTCGTAGGAGCGCTCGGAGCCGACGCCCTTGACCAGCGGGAGCAGCAGGTCGTTCATCGCCTCGGCGTGGCCGTTCCTGCGGCCCTCGTGCTCGGCGATCAGCACGTCGTCCTGGTAGGTGGCGGTGAGCAGGACCAGCGCCCGCATGCCCTCGGTGTACGACTTCTGCAGCATCAGCTCCCGGCGTACGTCCGGGTGGTGGGTGATGGTCACCCGCGGGGCCGACTTGTCGGCCATCTGGGTCAGGTCGGCGCCCTGCACCCGGGCCTTGGCGTACTCCAGGGCGTTCAGGTAGCCGGTGGAGAGCGTGGCGATCGCCTTGGTGCCGACCATCATCCGGGCATGCTCGATGATCATGAACATCTGCTTGATGCCCTCGTGGACCTCGCCGATCAGCGTGCCCACGGCCGGGTGCTTGTCGCCGAAGGTGAGCTCGCAGGTCGTGGAGACCTTCAGGCCCATCTTCTTCTCGACGTTGGTGACGTAGACGCCGTTGCGCTCGCCGAGCTCGCCGGTCTCCAGGTCCACGTGGTACTTCGAGACCAGGAACATCGACAGGCCCTTGGTGCCGGGACCGTGTCCCTCGGGGCGGGCCAGCACCAGGTGGAAGATGTTGTCGCTCATGTCGTGCTCGGCGCTGGTGATGAAGCGCTTGACGCCCTCGATGTGCCAGGTGCCGTCGTCCTGCCGTACCGCCTTCGTGCGGCCCGCGCCCACGTCGGAACCGGCGTCCGGCTCGGTGAGCACCATGGTGGCGCCCCACTGCTTCTCGATGGCCAGCTCGGCGTAGCGCTTCTGCTCCTCGGTGCCGATCACGTGGAGCACGTGGGCGAAGGCCGGGCCGCTGGAGTACATCCAGATGGCCGGGTTCGAGCCGAGGACCATCTCGGCCAGCGCCCAGCTCACGCTGCTGGGCAGGCCGGGGCCGCCGAGCTCGGCGGGGAGGCTGAGGTTGGTCCAGCCGGCGTCGCGGTAGGCGGCGAAGGACTTCTTGAAGCCCTCCGGCATCGTCACCGAGTTGGTGGCGAGATCGAACACCGGCGGCTTGCGGTCGCCCTCCTCGAAGGAGTCGGCGAGTACGCCGGTGGCCAGGCGGTTGACCTCGTCGAGGAGGCTCCGCACCACGTCCTCGTCCAGTTCGGCGTAGCGGCCGGTGCCCAGAATGTCCCGGCGCCCGAACACCTCGAAGAGGTTGAACTCCAGGTCACGGACGTTGCTCTTGTAGTGGCCCATGGGGTCTGCTCCTTGAAACCGGGGGAACCGGAACTTTCCATACTCGCCAGTAACGTTACCGGTAATGCTACCCGTCAGTAACCCCTAGAAAACCGCACCGACTGGGACGTTCGTCACGACATGCGAAGACACCCGCGCCGGCGTCGATCGACCGGCCCCCCGAAGCTCTTCTAGGCTCGCCACATGGACGAACGATGGCGGGCCGACCTCGAACTGTGGGGCATTCCCGAGGAGATCGCGGCCAGGGCGCCGGCCGACCCCTGGGGGCACTCGTCGGCGCGGTTCGCCGAGCGCACCGACCGCGCGCTCGCGGCCCCCGAGGGGCCGACGCTGGCGCGGATGGCCGAGGCGCTCCCGCCCGGCGGGAGCGTGCTGGACGTCGGTGCCGGAACGGGGGCGGCCTCCCTGCCGCTCGCTCCCGATCTGGGAGAGCTGATCGCGGTCGACGTCTCCGACGCCATGCTCGCCGAACTGGCCTCCCGGGCTCACACGCTGGGCGTCCCCACCCGGTTCTTCCGGGGCCGCTGGCCCGACATCGCGGCCGAAACGCCGGTCGCGGACGTCGCGGTCGCCGCCCACGTCGTCTACAACGTGCCGGGGCTGGCCGGATTCCTCGCCGAGCTCACCGGCCACGCCCGGGGCCGGGTCGTCCTGGAGCTCACCGGGCAACACCCGATGAGCTGGCTCAACCCCCTCTGGCAGCACTTCCACGGCATCACCCGCCCCCGCCGCCCCACGGCCCACGACGTGATCGCCATCGCCGAGGGGCTCGGGTACGAGGTCCACCACGAGTGGCGCCTGGCCCCGCTGCCGCGCTTCACCCGGCTCGAAGACCTCGCCGAGAGCGCCTGCCGGAGGCTCTGCCTCGGCCGGGAGCGGGCCGACGAGGTCATCGCGGCCGTGATCGAGCTGGACATGTGGCCGGTCCCCCGGGACCGGTGGTTCACACTCTGGTGGGAATCAAAGTGAGCCCCTGCCGCGTTCCACCGATCGAACCCTCAAAAGGGGTGTTCCCGGACGAGACGCGCCGTACCCGGTAGGCAAAGACGACGCTCCTGATCAAAGGAGGAGCTGTCATGGCCTGGGTTGTCATCCTCGTCGCCGGTCTGTTCGAGGTCGCGATGGCGTACTCGCTCAAGCTGAGCAATGGATTCTCCGTGCTGCTGCCGAGCGTCGGCTTCGCCGTCTTCGGCCTGCTCAGCTTCGGCCTGCTCGCGGTGGGCCTGAAGACCCTGGAGGTGGGCACGGCCTACGCCGTCTGGACGGGTATCGGAGCCGTCGGCACCGCCGTGCTGGGCATCGTCGCCCTCGGCGAGAACGCGTCGGCCCTCAAGATCGCCTCGATCCTGCTCATCGTCGCGGGCGTCGTCGGGCTCAACCTCGCCGCCGGCGGCCACTGACCGTACGCCTGCCCGAGCACGCCGTACGACGTGATCGGGAGGGGTGGACACGGGCGACCCCGCTCGGACCGGGGTCGCCCGAAACCGGCTTGACGGTTTTGATGGTGTCGGGTTGGGTGGGCGCATGATTGTTGTTCAATACGTGACCTTCGACTGCGCCCGGCCGTACGAACTGGCGACCTTCTGGCGCGACGCCACCGGCGGGGAGCTCCATCCGGAGACGAAGCAGGAGGACGATGAGATCCTCCTGCGGGGCGGCGGGGTGAATCTGCTGTTCATCAAGGTTCCCGAGGGCAAGTCCGTCAAGAACCGCCTTCACCTGGATCTCACCGGCTCGGCGGGCACCACCCGCGACGAGGAGGTCGAGCGCCTGCTCGGGCTCGGCGCCACGGTCTTCGCGGACATGCGCAACCCCGAAGGCACCGGCTGGGTGACGATGCTCGATCCCGAGGGCAACGAGTTCTGCGTCTGCCGCGCCGAATACGAGCGCGTCTAGCGGAGCGGCTCTGGGCCCGGTCACTCCAGAAAGGCCCGGCCGGGCCGCGAGCCCCGGCGACCGAAGGCGATCTGCGGCGGCCGACACGAGTGATCCCCACGAGGCCGGGTGATCACCGGAAGGTCGGCGATCACCCGAGGGCTCAGCGACCGCCGGGAAGCGAGGTCTGGCCGCGGCCCTTGAGAGTCAGCGCCAGGACAGCCGTGATCAGGTAGACCACGACCCCGCCCTGCAGGGCGTCCAGCGCCGCGCTGAACACGCCCTCGCCGTCGACGATGAGCTGCACCGGGTACATGAGCATCGCGGCGCCGAGCGAGGGGTAGAGGGCGAACCTCCAGGGGTGGCGCAGCGCCCAGAGCCGGGCCTGCCGGGTCACCCGGTCCCCGCTGTTGGGCTTGCCGATCGAGCCGATGGCCGCGATAAGCGAGAACAGGCCGATGCCGACCACCATCGCCCAGGTCAGATCCCCGCCACCGGTGAGCACGCCCAGTCCGAAGCTGGTGGCGGTCACCGCGCCACCGGTCACCGCGGCGGCCTTCCAGGGAGCGCCGCGCAGCGCCGCTCCGGCGAGGGACATCTCGTCACGTCGAGTCAGTTCGTCGTTCATGCCATCAAGGCTGCCTCCCGAACACCCTTGCTCACATCGGGGAGCGACCCTGATTGTTCCCCTACCTGCTGTATCGGCCGCCGTTCGTGTTGCTTATTGACCGCCCGTTTGCCGCGATCTAGGTTTCCTTTAGGAAAGTTTCCTAAGGGATTAGTACCCACCCCCCACCTCTAGGAGATTCGTCATGAGCCTTCGTCGTCGTGTGGCAACCCTCTCGGGCGTCGCCGCCCTCTGTCTGAGCGCCATGGCGCTCACCCCCGGCCCTGCCATGGCCGCCCCCTCCGGCTGCACCGTCCAGTACAACCTGGCCCAGCAGTGGGCCACCAGCCACTGCACCTCCGGTACGGGTGGGCACATGGTGGTCGTACGGCAGCAGCACCCCTCACCCGTGGTCGGTCCCATCTTGATCACCGGTCCCTGTGTGCCCGTCGGCCAGACCTCCAGCGCGACGATCACGCCCTGGCCGGTCACGAGCGTCGCCTGGGTCTCCTGCTGAAAGCCGGCTTGACCGCGTAACCGGCGCCGCGATCGGGTAACCGCATGATCTGGCTTCCGCGGTTACCGTTCTCCGCTGCCCATACTCTCCGGGACCGTGCCAGGTGCGGCGTACTCCAGCCGCACATCGCTGTTGACGGTCTGGGTGGGGTGAGCCGCACCGCTTCAAAGCGTGTCTTTGAAGCCGGAGATCGCTGATCTGTGTGTACCTCGCCGCGGCGCCGGAACGGGTCGGACAGAAAGCACAAATTTGTCGTTCAACGATGTCGATTCGGGCGGTCGGCGCTCGTGTAGAGGGTGATCGGGCCGTCACTGGGGCGGCCCGCAGGAGCGGAGGAGAGATTCCGATGCGTTCGATCACCGTCACCATGAACATCAGCCTGGATGGCGTCGTACAGGGCCCAGGTCGTCCCGATGAGGACACCCGCGGAGGCTTCACGCACGGCGGCTGGGGGGCCTGGCATCAGGACGAGGTCTTGGCCCAGGAGATGGCCAAGGGCATGAGTGGTCCCGGCGACATGCTGCTCGGCCGCCGCACCTGGCAGGACTTCATCACCGTGTGGGCGCACCGCGAGGACGGCAACCCCTACACCGCCCGTATGAACGCCGTCACCAAGTACGTCGCCTCGGCCACGCTTGACGACGCGAGTGCCTGGCAGAACTCGGTGCTGCTGCGCGGCGACGCGACGCGGACGATCGCGGAGTTGAAGGCGCGGGACGGCAACGACCTGAGCATCATCGGCAGCTCCGCACTGGTGCGCAGCCTGCATGCGGCCGATCTGATCGACCATTACACGTTGGTGGTTCACCCGCTCACCCTGGGCTCGGGTACCCGGATGTTCGAGGGGCCGGCGCCGTTGACCCAGTACCGCCTCACCAGCAGTGTCACGACCACGAAGGGTGTCATCGTCGCCCACTACGACCGCCGCTGACAGTTTCATCCGCCTCCGGAGGTCTTCACGAGAGCGCCCTCAGGGGTACGGGAGGAGCCGAGGCGGCACCGGTTCGGGATAGTTTGACCCCCATGCCGGTGAACTTCCGTATAGCCCGTGCCGAGGACGTTCCGCTCATCGTGGCCATGCTCGCCGACGACACCGTCGCGGCCGCCCGCCAGGGAGCCTACGGCGAGGAGCATCGTGCCGCCTTCGAGGTCATCGACGCCGACCCCGCCAACGAGCTGATCGTCGCGGAGCTGGACGGCGAGGTCGTGGGCACCATGCAGCTCACCTACATTCCCGGCATCTCCCGCCGGGGTGCCCTCCGGATGCAGATCGAGGCGGTCAGGATCGCCTCGGAGCTGCGCGGGCGGGGTCTGGGCCGCACGATGATGGAATGGGCCGTCGAGCGCGGGCGGGCCCGAGGCTGCGCCCTGGTCCAGCTCACCACGGACAAGACCCGTGCGGACGCCCACCGCTTCTACGACTCCCTCGGCTTCGTCGCGTCCCACGAGGGTTACAAACTCGCGCTGACCTGAATCGGCCAGGGGTCGGCGTCGAGGTGACCCGTCCGGTCACTCGGTGGCGCTCGGGCCGATCTCGACCAGGTTGTCGTGGTAGACGGCGCCACGGCCCATGTCGGCGTCGCGGGCCTCCACCACGGCGTTCACGGTCGTGCCCCCCGAGCTCAGCTTGCGCCAGTGCCCCTTGGTGGACGCGATCACGCCCGGCCGGACCCGCTCGCTGATCTCGACCACGGCCTCGAACTCGCCGCCGGCGTTGAAAACCCGGGCCCGCTGCCCGTCGCTCAGCCCCCTCGGCGCGGCGTCCGTGGGATTCACCAGGACCCGCGGGCCCTTCGAGCGCCGCAGCAACTCGGGGTTGTTGCCGAAGATGGTGTTGAGGAAGGTGTGGGAGGCGGGGGTGATGAGGGTCAGCGGATACGGTCCCGGCGCGGCCGAGGCGGTGTGCGGCGGGACATAGGCGGGTCCCGCGCCGAACTCCATCCGGCCCGAGGGCGTCGGGAAGCCCTCGGTGAACGGCACGAACGGCCGCGGTACGTTGAGACGGACCCAGCCCTCCTTGCGCAGCCGGTCGAGCGTGATGCCGTCAAGCGACGGATGGCCCGAGGAGAGCAGTTGCTCGGCCAGCTCCAGGTCGGAGTCGTACAGGGACGGCTCGGTGAGCCCCATGTGCCGCGCCAGGCGGCGGAAGGTCTCGGTGGTGGACAGGCACTCGCCCGGCGGCTCGACCGCGGGTGAGTTCCACATCAGGTACATGTGCCCGTAGCCCGCGTGCAGGTCGGCGTGCTCGATCTGCATGGTGGCGGGGAGCACGATGTCGGCGTAGTCGACGGTGTCGGTCGGGAACTGCTCCATCACGACGGTGAACAGGTCCTCGCGCGTCAGTTTCTCGCGGATCCGGTTCTGGTCGGAGGTGGAACTCATCGGGTTGGCCGCGTACACCCACAGGCACTTCACCGACTCGTCCAGCTGATCGGCCAGCCGGGTCATGGTGAGCGTGCGGACCGGCCGGGCGAGCAGGTCCTCGCGGGTGTCGATGTTCAGGTGGATGTGCCCGCTGGTGGAGTACGCGATCCCGCCGCCGGGGTGGCGCCAGTCGCCGGTCACGCCGGGGATGGCGGCGATCGTGCGCATCGCGGTGCCGCCGCCGGCGTGCCGCTGCACGCCCATGGTGGCCCGGATGCCGGTGGGCCGGGTGCGCGCCAGCCGTACCCCCAGGGCCCGGATGTCGGACTCGGGCAGCCCGGTGATCTCCGCCACACGTGCCGGAGGGTGGCGCAGGATCTCCTCACGGAGGTTCTCCCAGCCGGTCGTGTGGTTCTCCAGGTAGTCGCGGTCCTCGGCTCCCTCGGCGAGCACGACGTTCATCAGCCCCAGGGCGAGGGCCGCGTCGGTGCCGGGCCTGATCGGCAGGTGCTCGTCGGCCTGCTCGGCGGTGCGGGTCCGGATCGGGTCGATCGCCACCACGTGCGCCCCCGCCGCGCGGGCGTCCTGGATGAACTTCCACAGATGATGCCCGCTGGTCAGCGTGTTGGTGCCCCACAGCAGGATGAGCCGGGACAGGGCGAACGTCTCCGGATCCATCCCGCCCGGCGTGCCGTAGACCTGTCGCAGCCCGGAGTTGCCGGCCGACGAGCAGATGTTCAGAAAGTGCCTCGACGCGCCGAGCGCGTTCCAGAACCGCCGCCCGGCCACTCCCTCGGCCCCCTGGAGGTATCCCAGCGTGCCGGTGCCCAGGTAGGGCCAGATCGCCTCGCCGCCGTGCTCGTCGACGATGCCGCGCAGCCGTACGGAGATCTCCTCCAGGGCCTCGTCCCAGCTGATCCGCTCGAACCTGCCGGACCCCTTGGGGCCGGTCCGCCGCATCGGGTGCAGGATGCGGTCGGACGCCCGGGTGTGCTCCAGGTAGCGGTTGACCTTCACGCAGAGCGCGCCGCGGGTGTAGGGATGGTCAGGGTTGCCGCGCATCCTGACGGCCTCGCCGTCTTGGACGGTCACCACCCAGGAGCACGTGTCGGGGCAGTCAAGCGGGCACGCCCCCAGCACTCGAAGTTCGCCTGACGACATGCCCTCGACTGTAGCCGCGCCCAGGGAGCGCGGGTGTCACCGGAGCAGCCCGGGGGGCTCGTGGTGGTGGTCGTGTCCCAGCCCGCCCCCTCCGGTGCTCGGCCCTCCGACTCTCGGCTCTCTGGTGGGGCCGGGGGCGACGGGATCGCCGGGGAGGTCGCGAGCGTACGCGTAGGTGTACGCCGCCGCGCCGATCGCGGAGGCGTTCACCGCCAGCGCACCGTCGTCGATGTTGGCGAGGGTGTCGCAGGCCTGGTGGTAGCACCTGTCGTAGGGGGCCCAGGCTTTGCCGCCGAACTTCTCGGCCTCCTCGGCGGACTTGATGCCCTCGGCGCCGGTGAACAGCCCGCCCGCGGCGATGCCCGCCTTGATGAAGGGGCCGTAGTCGGAGCGGCCGGTGAAGTCTGCCTCCTGGTGCGGCTTGCCCACGGCGTCGAAGTACGACTGGAAGAGCTTCTCGATCCGGTCGGAACCGGCAGGCGGATGCGTGTCCAGGCCCGTGTCGGAGTTGTCGCCGTCGTAGATCCCCAGGACGTAGTTCGGCGAGGCGATCATGTCGAAGTTCAGGTACAGCTTGATCTTCGCCCGCTCCGCCGCCGAGAGATGGGCCACGTAGTGGGTGGAACCCAGCAGGCCCAGCTCCTCCGCGCCCCAGAAGGCGAAGCGCAGCCTGTTCCTCGTCTGCAGGTCCTTCGCCGCCAACGCCGTCTCCAGGACGCCCGCGGTCCCGGAGCCGTTGTCGTTGATGCCGGGGCCCGCCATGACACTGTCCAGGTGGGCGCCGAGCATGACCACCCGGTCCGGGTCGCCCCGGCGGCTTTCGGCGATGACGTTGCGTGTCCTGCGGTCGGGGTCGCTCTCGGCGTCCACCGCGAGCGTCGCGGTCGTTCCCGGCGCCGACAGCTCCCTGCCGGCCGCGAAGGTGGCTCCGACGATCGGGATCTTGATGCCGGAGGTGTTGACCGAGCCCCGCAGCAGGATCCTGCGGTCGGCGAGAGCCTCACCCGGCTGCCCCTCGTTGAAGATGATCACCCCGGACGCACCGGCTGCCTGGGCCCGCTCCGCCTTGACCTGGAAGCTGCAGGAGCCACGCTGGATCAGGGCGATGTTCCCCCGGACGAACCCCTTGAAGTCACTCACCTCGCATCCGGAGGAGGAGTTCGCGTTCGGGGCCGGCGGCAGCACCAGGTCCACGCCCTGCACCGGAGCCGTGATCCTCCCCGAGCCGGAGTACGTCATCGTCTGGAAGTCGATGCCGGGCAGGTAAACCCTGGCCGCGGGGAACGATCGCGCCAGCACCGGAGCCTTCCGCTCATGGAAGAAGGGGATCCCGAACTCCTGCAGGGTGACCTGGTATCCGGCGGCGCGAAGCCTGGCCGCGACGTAGGCGACCGAGGCCTCGTGGCCGGGGGTGGCCGCGGCCCGGATACCGCCGTTGGCCTTGGCGATCTCCTGGAGCCTTTCCAGGTGCCGCCTGACGGACGCGAGCTTGATCGACTGCCCGAACGCCTTCGCGTCCGGCGGCAGGGGACTCTCCGGAGGCGGTTCCGAGGGCAGGCCGGACGGACTGCGGACACCGGCGTCCACCGGTTCCGGCGCGGAGGTGGCGAGCCCGTGCACCGTTCCGGGCGGGGTCGCGGCCCAGGCCGTGTTGACGACGGGCGGGATCGTGGCCGAGGCGATGGTGACGGCGGCCAGCACTCTCCCGAAGGCACGTGCACTCACGTCAGGCTCCTCTGACATCGGGGACGGCGTTACTTGAAAACATCGGTGGCGACGAGGTGGCCGCCGGATACCGGCCCGGTGGCACCACCCGGGACGGAGCCGCCGGGCAGGTCGTCGGTCCGGGCGTGGACGAACGCGGCTGTCGCGATCGCGCCGCTGTTCAGCCCCAGGGCGGTGTCGCTGATGTTGACGATCGTGTCGCACCTGAGGTGGTAGCAGGGGTCGTAGGCGACTCCCGCCTGGCCGCCGAAGAGCACGGCCTCCTTGGCGGTCTTGATGTCGACGGTGCCGGTGAACAGCCCACCCGAGGGGATGCCCGACGCGGCGAAGGGGCCGTAGTCGGAGCGGATGGCGGCGTCGACGCTTCTGTACGGCCGGCCTGTCTCCGTGAAGTACGACTGGAAGAACTTCTCGATCCGGTCCGAGCCGGGCGGGCCCGCGGGAGCGCCCGCCCTGTCGGAGTCGTCTCCGTCGTAGATCCCCAGGACGTGGTTCGGTGAGGCGATCACGTCGAAGTTCAGATAGAGCCTGATGTTCGCCTTCTCCGCGGGAGAGAGTCCGGCCAGGTAGTGCTTGGAACCGAGCAGACCGAACTCGTGGCAGCTCCAGAAGGCGAAGCGCAGTTTGTTCCGCGCCCGCAGGTTCTTCGCCGCCAGCGCCGTCTCCAGGATGCTCGCGACCCCGGAGCCGTCGTCGTCGATGCCGGGGCCGTCCGGGACGCTGTCCAGGTGGGCGCCGAGCATGACGACCCTGTTCGGGTCGCCCCAGTCGCTCTCGGCGATGATGTTGCGCGTCGCGCGATGGGGGTCGCTCTCGGTGTCGGTGACGAGAGTCACGATCGTTCCCCGTGCCGACAGCTCCCTGCCGACCGCGTAGGTGGTGGAGATGACCGGGATCTTTACGGTGGGGGTGTCGAGGGAACCGTTCACCAGGCCCCTGCGATCGTCGACTCCCTCGCCGGCCTGGCCCTCGTTGAAGATGATCACCCCGGACGCGCCGGCCGCCCTGGCCCGCTCCGCCTTGGTCTGGAAGCTGCAGCTGCCACGCTGGATCAACGCGATGTTGCCCCGGACGAACCTCGCGAAGTCCCGCGCCTGGCAGCCGGAGGTCGAACTCGGCTTCGGAGCCGGCGGCAGGGTGAGGTCCACCCCCTGAACCCGTGCCCTGACGTTCCCCGAGCCGGAGTACGTCACGGTCCTGAAATCGGTGTTGTTGATGTACGGCTTGGCGACATTCGAAATGATCCGCCGGAACAGCGGAAACGTGACGTTGCGGAAGAAGGGGAACGTGAACTCCTGCAGGGTGACCCGGTAGCCGGCGGCACGGAGCCAGTCGGCGACATAGGTGACCGAGGCGTCGTAGCCGGGGGTTCCCGAGGCTCGGGTGTCGCCGTTGCCGTCGGCGATCTCCTGGAGCAGTTCCAGGTGCCGCTTGACGCGTACAACCTTGATCGACTGTCCGAACGCCCTGGCCTCCGGGGTTATCGGGGAGTCCCCGGGTGGTGGCGCCGGTGATCCGGGAGGGCTCCCCGTCGGCCCGCCGGATGCCGGTGTGGATGCCGCGAGAACGGGCTTTCCCGAAGCCGGTGCCGCGCCGGCCGTCACGGTGGAGACGGTGGGCAGGGCCATGGCGGAGACCGCGGTGATCGCGACCACCATTCCCCTGGAGGTGGGAGTGCTCATGCGGAACCCCTCAACGTGCATGAAGCGCCCGCGCTCCCGGGAAGGCGGTGAGAGGCGACCGCGACGAGGCGTTCCCGCTCCCCGGACGCGGCACTGCAGGCTGCGGGCGGGCGAAGGAACATGACGGTCAGCCTTCCAGTCCCGCACCCGCTAAATCCAGTATTCCCGCAGCTAGAAGGGTCAATTCTCGATCTCGGACAGGTACGCTGTGCTCGCTCGCCGCCCTCGTCGAGGCGGGCGTTCATGATCTCTTCGAGACCACGTCCGCCCGGCCCGCTCGCCGGCCGGGGCGCCATACGGTGTCACCGTGTGGCCCCGTTTTCTGATTTCAGCCACCAAGATGGAAGCCAGACTGTCAAGACTGTCGGAAGCCATCGACATGCGTATGGCTCCGATTGTGGACACTGGGGGAGAAGGTCGGTGACGCAGCTGTAATGCGGAACATGCAGAATCGCTGGCGGTGACGGAAATCAAGGAGCTGGACGGAACATCGTCCGACGACGGCACACGGCCGGCGACGGACGGCGATCTAGCCGTGCGCGTCATCGAGCCGCTGCTTCCCCAGCGGATCCGTCGCCCTTCGGACCTGCTGCGGTTCCTGGCGACCCTGCTCGGGCTGGTGGCCGTCATCCTGCTCGCCCTCGTCGCGCAGAAGACCCTGAACGGTCTGGAGGGCGACGTCGCCGACGGCACCAGCCGGGCGCCGTTCCTGCTCAGCGGCCTGGCCGGGGTGCTGAGCGCCTCGGCCATGCTCGGCGTGCCCATCGCCTTCGCCATCGAGCGGGTGCTGCACCGTGACGGCCTCCGGGTGGCCGAGGGGCTCTTCGCGGCCATCGCCGCGATGGTGCTCTCCTTTGTGCTCGGCGAGTGGATCGTGAACGCCGGGCCCGAGGACCTGAGGCTCCTGATGACCGGAGGCAGAGCCGGAGTCGAGCCGGTCAACACGCTGCTCACCCCGATCATCGCCTACGTCACCGCGGTGCGCATATCCCGCCGCCCCACCTGGCGGGCGGCCCTGTGGAGCGCGGTCGCGCTCAACGCCGTCGCCCTGTTCGCCGGGCTCGCCGCCACCCTCCTCGGCATCGTCGTCTCCATCCTGGTCGGCCTGGCCGTCGGCTACGCCACCCTGTACGGCGTGGGCAGCCCCAACACCCGCCCTCCGGGCAGTGCGGTCGTCAGCGTGCTTCGCAAGCTGGGCTTCGCACCGCTCAGGGCGCATCGGCTCGACGACGACTACCAGGGCAGCCGCCGCTACGCCGTCGAGCTCAAGAACGGCAACCGCCTCGACGTCACGGTCCTCGACCGGGACCGTCAGGTGGCCGGGGTGCTCTACCGCATCTGGCGGCGCATCCGGCTCAACTCCGAGACCCGCCGCAAGGCCATCCGCTCACTCCGCGCCGAGCTGGAGCGCGAGGCCCTGATGGCGTACGCCGCGCAGGCGGCGGGAGTGAGCACCCCCCGGCTCGTCGGTACCAGCGAGATCGGTACGGAGGCCGCGCTGCTCGCCTACGAGCACATCCCCACCCGCGCGCTCGACGACATCCCCGACGAGGAGATCGACGACAACCTGCTCGCCCAGATCTGGGAGCAGGTCCTGCTGCTGCAGGTCCAGCGGCTCGCCCACCGGCGGCTGACCGGCGACAGCATCCATGTCGACCGCGAGGGCCGGGTCATCCTCACGGACGCCCGCAGCGGCGAGATCGCGGCCGGTGACCTGCTGCTCCGCCTGGACATCGCCCAGCTGCTCACCTACCTCAGCCTCCGCGTCGGAGCCCAGCGGGCGGTCAACGCCGCCGCGGCCGGAGCCGGGCACGGCCTGCTCGCCGACGCGCTCCCGCTGCTCCAGCGGATCGCGCTGACCCGCGAGACCAGGGCGGCGCTCAGCAAGAACAAGGGGCTGCTCACCGAGATCCGCGAGCGGATCGTCGAGCTCACGCCCAAGGCCGAGGCCGAGGAGGTGCGCCTGGAGCGCTTCCGCCCCAGGACCCTGATCACCATCATCGGCACCGCGTTCGCCGCGTACTTCCTGGTCTACTACCTGACCCAGATCAACCTCAACATGATCACGTCGGCCAAGTGGAGCTGGACCGGCGTGGCACTGGTCGCCGCGATGATGAGCTACGTCGCCGCCGCCTTGATGCTGATGGGCTTCGTACCGGAGAAACTGCCCCTCGGCCGTACCGTGCTCGTCCAGTTCGCCGGGTCGTTCGTCAAGCTCGTCGCGCCCGCCGCGGTGAGCGGGGTCGCGATCAACACCCGCTACCTGCAGAAACGCGGCATCCCTCTGGGGCAGGCGGTGGCCAGCGTGGGCGCCTCCCAGCTCATCGGGCTGGCGTTCCACATCGCGCTGCTCCTGCTGTTCGCCTACATCACCGGTTCCAACACCGCCTCGTCGTTCACCCCGTCGCGCACGCTCGTGCTGACGCTGCTGGCCGTGGCCGTGGTGGTGCTGGTCATCGTGGGCGTGCCACGGCTGCGCCGCATGATCACCGCGCGGCTCCGCTCGCTGTTCTCCGGGGTCATCCCGCGCCTGCTCGACGTCCTCCAGTCGCCCAGGAAGATCATCGAGGGCTTCAGCGGCACCCTGATGCTCACCTTGTTCTTCGTGCTCTGCCTGGACGCCTGCGTCCGCGCCTTCGGCGGCTCCCTCAACTTCGCCGCCGTCGCCATCGTCTTCCTCGCGGGCAACGCCATCGGCTCGGCAGCCCCCACCCCCGGCGGCCTCGGCGCCGTCGAGCTGTCCCTGTCGGTCGGCCTGACCCTCTCCGGCCTGCCCGGTGAGGTGGCGACCTCGGCCGTGCTGCTGTTCCGGCTGCTGACCTTCTGGCTGCCGGTCCTGCCCGGCTGGGCCTCGTTCGCGCACCTGCAGCGACAGGAGGCGCTCTAGGCCCTGCCCCGCGCCCTGCGAAAGACCGCCGGCAGGTGGCCCGGCGGTCTTTCGCACGGACGCAGGTCAGGCCTCGCTGGACCTGGCCCAGAGGTTGATGCCCGCCTCGACCGCGTCCTTGTCGATCGCCTCAAGCTCCGCGGCGTCGAACGACGTGTTCTGCACGGCCGCGAGGCTGTTCTCCAGCTGCTCCACACTGCTCGCGCCGATCAGCACCGACGTGACGCGCCTGTCGCGCAAAGCCCAGGCCAGCGCCATCTGCGCCAGCGACTGGCCGCGCCCGCCCGCGATCTCGTTCAGGGTGCGGATGTGCCGCATCGTCTCCTCGGCGAGCATCTCCGGGGTGAGGAAGCGCCCCAGCGAGGCCCGCGACCCCTTGGGGATCCCGTTCAGGTAGCGGTCGGTCAGCATGCCCTGCGCCAGCGGGGAGAACGCGATGCAGCCCACGCCCTCCTCCTCCAGGACGTCGAGCAGCCCGCCCTCGATCCACCGGTTCAGCATCGAGTACGAGGGCTGGTGGATCAGTAGCGGCGTGCCCATCTCCCGCAGCAGCCGCGCGGCCTCCGCGGTGTGCTCGGGCGAGTAGGACGAGATGCCCGCGTACAGCGCCTTGCCGGACCGGACCGCGTGGTCCAGCGCGCCCATCGTCTCCTCCAGCGGGGTGTCCGGGTCGAACCGGTGGCTGTAGAAGATGTCGACGTAGTCGAGCCCCATCCGCTCCAGCGACCGATCCAGGCTGGACAGCAGGTACTTGCGCGACCCCCACTCGCCGTACGGGCCGGGCCACATGTCGTAGCCCGCCTTGGTGGAGATGACCAGCTCGTCCCGGTACGGTGCGAAGTCCTCGCGGAAGTGCCGCCCGAAGTTGGTCTCCGCGGACCCGGGCGGCGGACCGTAGTTGTTGGCCAGGTCGAAGTGGGTCACCCCCAGATCGAAGGCCCTGCGCAGGATGGCCCGCTGGGTCTCGAAGGGCTTGTCGTCACCGAAGTTGTGCCAGAGCCCCAGCGAGACGGCGGGCAGCTTGAGCCCGCTCTTGCCGACCCTGTTGTACGGCTGGCGTCCGTCGTACCTGTCATCTGCCGCGATATATGTCACTGTGTCACCTTGGTCGTGTCGAGAATCCAGGAGAGGGTGAAGGCCTCCTCGCGCCAGGCGTCGTACCTGCCGCTGCGGCCGCCGTGCCCGGCACCCATCTCCGTCTTTAGCAGGAACGGCCCGCCGTCCGCGACGTCGCGGAGCTTCGCGACCCACTTGGCGGGCTCGTGGTAGAAGACCCGGGTGTCGTTGAGGCTGGTGATCGCCAGAATCGGCGGGTAGACCCGGCCGTCCACGTTCTCGTACGGCGTGTACGACTTCATGTACGCGTACACCTCGGGGTTGTGCAGCGGGTCGCCCCACTCGTCCCACTCGATCACGGTCAGCGGCAGCGAGGGGTCGAGGATCGTGTTCAGCGCGTCCACGAACGGCACCTCCGCCACCACGCCCGCGAAGGTCCCGGGCGCGAGGTTGGCGACCGCGCCCATCAGCAGCCCGCCCGCCGATCCGCCCCTGGCGACGATCGCGCTCGACCAGCCGGTGGCGGAGAGGTGCTCGGCGGCGGCGACGAAGTCGGTGAAGGTGTTCTTCTTCTTCTGGAACTTGCCGTCCTCGTACCAGTGGCGGCCCATCTCACCGCCGCCCCTGACGTGTGCCACGGCGAAGACGAAGCCCCGGTCGAGCAGGCTGAGCCTGGCGATGGAGAACGAGGGGTCGATCGAGATCTCGTAGCTGCCGTAGCCGTAGAGCACCGTGGGGGCCGGCCGCGGGGTGCCCTTTCTCATCACGATCGAGATCGGGACGCGGGTGCCGTCGGACGCGGTCGCCCACTCGCGGAACTGCTCGTAGTCGGTGGGGTCGTAGCCGCCGAGCACGACCTTCTGCTTCAGCAGGACCAGCTCGCGCGCCGCCAGGTCGTAGTCGTAGACCGACGGCGGGGTGACCATGCTGGTGTAGCCGAGCCGCAGCCGCCCCGTGACGAACTCCGGGTTGCCCGACGGGGCCACGTCGTAGATCGGCTCGGGGAAGGAGATCTCGTACGCCTCCCCGGCGCGGGGCAGGATGCGGATGCCGGTGAGCCCGTCCCGGCGGAAGTGCACGACGGTGTGGCCCTCGAAGGCGTCGACGTCGAGCAGCCGGGTGTCGGTGCGGTGCTCGATCAGCGGAGTCCAGTCGCCGGGGGCGTCGAGCGGCGCGGTGGCCAGCTCGAAGTTCTCCGCGTTCCGGTTGTGCAGGACCAGGAAGTGGTCGCCCGCGTGGTCGACGCCGTACTCGACGCCGGTCTCCCGGGGCCGGACGACGCGGAACTCGCCGGTGGGGTCGTCGGCCTCAAGGACGCGGACCTCGCTGGTGATCTTGCTGCCGGAGGAGAGCACCAGGTAACGCTCGCTCCGGCTGAGCCCGATGCCGACCCAGAACCGCTCGTCGGCCTCCTCGTGGACGAGCATGTCGTCCTTGGCGGGGCTGCCGATCGTGTGCCGGTGCACCTGGTTGGGCCGCCAGGCCTCGTCGACGGTCGTGTAGAAGAACGTCGTGCCGTCGGCCGACCAGGCGCCGCCGTAGAAGATGCCGGGGATCTCGTCGGGGAGGGTCTCGCCGGTGGTGAGGTTCTTCACCTTCAGGGTGAAGCGCTCGTCGCCGGTGAAGTTGGTGGAGTAGGCCAGCAGGGTGCCGTCGGGACTGACCGAGCTGGTGCCGATCGAGAAGAAGTCGGAGTCTCCGGCGAGCTCGTTGCCGTCGAGCAGGATCTCCTCACCGGGAAGCGACTCGCCGGCTTTCAACTCGGGCGGGGTCTCGCCGTCCGCGGCCACCCGGCACTGGATGCCGTACTGCTTGCCCTCCTCGGTCCGCGAGTAGTACCACCAGCCGCCCTTGCGGGTGGGGACCGAGAGGTCGGTCTCCAGGGTGCGTCCCTTGATCTCCTGGAAGAGCGTCTCCTGCAGGGGCTTGAGGTGGGCGGTCGCCTCCTGTGTGTAGGCGTTCTCCGCCTCCAGGTAGGCGACCACCTCCGGGTCGTCCTTTACCGTCAGCCACGCGTAGTCATCGACCACGGTGTCCCCGTGGTGCACGCGCTCGCTGGGAACCTTTTTCGCCGTCGGCGGCGTCTGGCTGCTCACTCAGCCGAGTCTATGTTTCCGCCGGTCCCTGTTCGGATCGCTCGCCCGGCCGGGTCGATCGGCCTTGATCCACCTCGGCCTGCCTCGACGTGCCGCGGCCCGTGCTGCTCGCGAGCCAGGCTCGGCTCCTCCGTCCGGCCCGAGGTTTCCTCGTACGGGGTTCGCCGTTACGTTCCGAGCGCTCTTGAAGGACTGCTAATCTTTTGGAGTCGGCAGGGTCCGGCGCAAACCACTCTAATCACTCCGGTGACTTCCGTATGGCTTGTGTCGTGTCCGCTGACAATCCCTTTGAAACCCAAGGTTCCAGAGCCCGGTTCGCAGAGCCGCTCAGGTGCTGGTAAGTTTGAGGGGTTGCTCTGGAAACAGAGTCGCCGAATTCCAGCAAGACCCGCAAGATCAAGTCAATCGCTTCAAAACGAGCCGGTTTGACACGAAAAAGCAGGCCTGAAAGAATAACGGCACAACGAAAGAACAGAACAAAACGAACCGCCCCTGGTTCTCCGGCTGAAACTGGCCGGGACGACGGTGTACGCGTC
>NZ_JBEOWJ010000052.1:0-65946 GCF_040295965.1 Streptosporangium sp. NPDC002544
CGGATCTACGCGGATTCGGCGGTGGACCGAGTGCGGCTCATCCAGCACTTCTACGCCGCCGGGCTCGGCAGCCGCACGATCGCGACCATCCTGCCCTGCGTCGACGCCGGGCACGCGGAACCCGAGATGGTCGAGAGCCTGCGCGCCGAACGCGCTCGCATCACCACAAGCATCGCCGAACTCGAGGAGGCAGGGCGGAAGCTGGATCAGGTGATCGAGCTCGCCGTGCGTCCGGATCCGGAGCACTGCCCGTCAGTGCGCGAGCAGCCGGCTGTCAGGGACACGACATCGGTCTGACCGCACGCAACGCGAGACGGTTCGTACTGGGCTGCCGCTGACCTCGTTCTCGGTGACCCGGCTGCCTGCGGGCAGATCGATTTCCCGCAAGTTACCTCCAGCGAAATCGCGGCAAATCAGATAGGTTTCGCCCGGGTCGGGGAGGGGTTGATCCGCTCCGTTCCATCTGGCCGCTGGCCGACGGTTCGATGCCCGTGCTCCGGCGCCGAATCGCCGGCCAGGCGCTCCCAGCTCGTCCCGGCCTGTCAGATCGGCGAGGTGAGCCGAGGTCAGATCCGGGTCATGATGGATTCGTATCCGCCTCCGCCAGGGTAAACCCAGGCGCCGGTGACGGTGGTGCCGTCGGCGCTGAACATGCCTTCGTAGTAGGCGGGGCTGCCCTTCGCGCCGCCCCAGATGGTCAACTTGTCACCGGTCAGCTCGTACACGTAGTCGAGGGTGTTGCCGGTCGAGTCGTAGAAGCGTGACACCACGTCCGTGCCGGCCGGCTCGCCGAACGGGCGCAGGTTTCCGATCACTTCCAGACCGGTGACAGGCTGGCCGAACTGGGTGAGGTTGACATGCTGGAGCAGGAAGAAGCCGCCGGGCATCCACTCGTACCGCACGGTTCCCGCAGCGCCGCCGGTGACCGCCCAGGTGCCGACCAGGCGACCCAGGGCCTTCACATCGGCGCTCGGCTGGTAGGTCTCCATCATCTCGGACATCTCATCCTCCTTGTGGTTTTGGTGACTGCTTGCCGGTACCTCGGAGCCCGCCTGCGGGCTTTGACACGATCCGGGTGTGTTTCAGATCACATCGCGGTCGTGTCGAGAGCCCAGGTCCGGCCCCGAGGTAGCGGCAGGAACCCACCATCAAGGAGGAAGTCATGGCCACCACCGCAGCCACCACAGCCACCACCGGCGTCCCCGCCGTCCGCCGCTCGGCCGGCCACCTGCCGCTGCTCGCCGGCGCTCTGGCCGGGCCGGTGTTCTTCACCTCGGTGACCGTTCAGATGCTCACCCGCGAGGGCTTCGACATCACCCGCCATCCGATCAGCCAGCTCTCCACCGGCGACCTCGGCTGGATCCAGATCGCCACGTTCGTGCTCGCCGGCCTGGGCGGCCTGGCATTGGCCGGCGGTGTCAGGCGCACCGTCACCGAGGGGATCGGCCGGCGGGCGCTGCCCATCCTCGTTGGGATCTTCGGGGCCGGGATGATCGCCGCGGGCGTGTTCACCATGGACCCGGAAAACGGCTTTCCCGCCGGAACTCCCGACGGGCCGGTGGCTCAGATGTCCTGGCACGGCATCACGCACTCGGCCGCGGCCGCCGTCTCCTTCACCGCGCTGGCCATCGCCGCCATCGTGCTGGTCGTCCGATGCGCCCGCCACCGGGCCGTGCCGGCGGCCATCGGCAACGGCGCCGCCGCGCTCGTCCTGCTGCTGCCCATGTCGCCCGATCACATGAGCATCCAGATCGCCGTCAACGGCCTGGTCGCCTTCGCCTGGACGACCGTCCTGGCCCTGTCCCTGCGCCGCTCCGCCTGACCTCGCGTACGCTTTCCCGAACGTTCGAAAGAGGATCCACCATGAAGTACCTGCTGCTCAGCCACACCCCGGCCGCAGCCTGGGACGCCGCGACCGCTGACACCCCGTCGGAGGAGGCGCTGGCGGCGTTCGCCGCCTACCAGAAGTTCGAGCAGGAACTGATCGCCACCGGCGAGTTCGTCAGCAGCGAGGGCCTCGGCCATCCCGCGGTCAGCACCACGGTCCGCAAGACCGCTGACGGCGTGGTGGCGACCGACGGGCCGTTCGCCGAACTGAAGGAGGTCTTGGCCAGCTTCGCCGTCATCGACGTGGCCGGCCAGGAACGAGCCGTGGAGATCGTCTCGCGGATCGTCGAGGTGCTGGGTGAGCCGATCGAGATCCGGCCGATCATGGGCGAGGACTTCACGGCGTGACCGATCATGCCGAACCGGCGGCCGGCAGTGCGGCGGGAAAGGCGCACGCGAGCATGAACGCCGACATCGAGCACCTGCTGCGCATCGAGGCGCCACAGGTGCTCGGCGCGCTGGTGCGGCGTTTCGGCCGCTTCGACGTCGCCGAGGACGCGGTGCAGGAGGCAGTGCTCACCGCGAGCCGCATCTGGCCGGCCGACGGCGTGCCGGACAACCCACGCAGCTGGCTGATTCGCATCGGCTATCGGCGGATGGTCGATCTGCTCCGCGCCGACCAGTCCCGGCGCCGACGTGAGCAGGAGGCCGGCGTCGCCGAGCTGGCCATGCGGGAACCGGACCGCCGGCCGGGCGCCGCACGGGAGACCGACGACAGCCTCGCCCTGCTGCTGCTCTGCTGCCACCCGGCACTGAGCGCCGCCTCCCAGGTGGCGCTCACGCTGCGGGCCGTGGGCGGCCTCACGACCGCCGAGATCGCGCATGCCCATGGAACCCCAGAGAACACCATGGGCACCCGGATCAGCCGCGCCAAGCAGCGGCTGGCCCGCGCCGGCGCCCGCTTCACCCCGCCGACCGACACCGACCGCGACAGCCGGATGGTCACCGCGATGCAGGTGCTCTACCTGATCTTCAACGAGGGCTACACCGCCTCCACCGGCGACCGACTCGCCCGCGTCGACCTGACCAGCGAGGCCATCCGGCTGACCCGCATGCTCCACGCCTCCGTGCCCGCCGACGCCGAGGTCACCGGCCTGCTCGCGCTGATGCTGCTCACCGAGGCCCGTCGTCCCGCCCGCACCAGTGGCCACGACGAGCTGGTGCCCTTGGACGAGCAGGACCGGACTCGATGGGACTGCGACCTCACCCGCGAGGGCACCGAGCTGATCGACAGCGTCTGGGACCGCCGCGAGGTCGGCCCCTACCAGCTGCAGGCGGCGATCGCGGCCGTGCACGCCGCGGCGACCTCGCCGCAGCAGACCGACTGGCCGCAGATCGCGGCGCTCTACCTGTGGCTCGAACGGCTCAACCCCATCCCACCGGTACGGCTGAGCCGGGTGGTGGCCGTGGCCAAAGCGTACGGGCCGGTTCGAGGACTGGCCCTGCTCGACGACCTCAACCGCCGCTTCCAGCTCGGCCAGGACCCGCTGATCCGGCAACGCGAACGCGCGGTGCGCGCCCACCTGCTCCAGATGACCGGCGACGCGGCCGGCGCGGCGAGGCTGTATCGTGAGGCGGCTTCCCTGACCGGCAACCTGGTCGAGCAGCGATATCTGCTCGCCCAGGCCGGCCGCCTGGGCTGAGGACGCGGGCGTGGTGCGCTCTTTTTTAGCGTCCGGTTACGCGCCGGCCGCGCCTGACGCAGCGGCGAGAGCTCGCGGCTTCAGCGCGACGCACGACGCGAGGCATACCCAGCCTCCTCCCGGCACAGGAATCCACCCAGCCGGTAGCGGTGCAGTGCCTCGACCTGCTCGTAGGACGGGATGCCGGCGGTGACCGGTTCACCATCGGCCACGCCCAGCGCCGTGGTGACGGCCGCGTGCAGCGCCGCCCGAAACAGCAGCGACCCGTAGCTGATCCGGGCCACGCCCAGATCGGCCAGCCGTCGTACCGGCACGCCGGGCTGGACGAGCACGTTCAACGGCACCCCGGTCCCCGCCACCAGCGCCTCGATGTCGTGCTCGGTGCTCGCGCCCGGCACGAACACCCCGTCGGCGCCCGCCTCGGCGTAGGCGCGGGCCCTGGCCAGCGCCAGTGCCCGCGCATCCGGCAGGTCCAGCCAGAACGCGTCGGTCCGCGCGTTGAGGAACACCTGGGGAACCCGTCGCTTGACGGCGGCGATCAGTTTCGCCTGCGCCGAGGCATCCGCCAGGCCGGTGCCGCGCCCGTCTTCGAGGTTGATCCCCGCCACCCCCAGCCCGGCCAGTTGCGCCACCAGGTCGGCCACCTGGTCGGGCGTCTCGCCGAACCCTGCCTCGATGTCCACGGTCACCGGGATCCCCAGCCCCGTGATCGTCCGTGCCAGCGCCAGCGTCTCCTGCCGCGTCGCCCGCCCGGCGTCCGGTTTGCCCGCGGCGGCGGCCACCCCCAGGCTTGTCGTCCCGATCGCGGCGAACCCCGCCCGTGCCAGCGCCGCCGCGGAGGCGTGGTCCCATGCGCAGGGCAGCAGCAACGGCTCATCCGCGTGGTGCAGTGCCCTGAACCGCTCGAATGTCATCGGGCCACCGCCTCGACCGTTCCGGCCGCCAGCGCCAGCGCCACCCGCCTGCCGGGGCAGGCCCGTGGCCCCGCGCCGAACGTCAGGTGCGACAGAGCCCGCGGATCCCGGTTGGCCGCCGCGATGTCGAGCACCACGGCCCTCCCGTCGCCGGGCGCCCTGCGCCGCAGCGTCCGGACCGGAGGGTCGCGGCGCAACGTCTCGTCGAGCAGTTCCTCCACCGTCTGCTCCACTGTCTGCTCCACCGTCTGCGACGCCGTAGCCAGCGCGCCGCGGACCAGCCCGGCTGTGGGGCCGCATGCCTGGGCGAGCAGTCCCGCCAGCACGGCCAGCCGCTCAGGAGCCGGATCGCCCAGGAGTCGCGCCAGCCGCGCCAGTCCCTCATCGGCGGCCTCGGGGTCCACCTCTTCGCGCCCCGGCAGGTAGGCCGGGGCCAGCGCCGTGACGGCCTCCACGGCCCGTGGCCCGTCCTGGGCCGGCACTCCCAGCGCGACGGCCAGCACCAGCACCGGAACCAGTTCCGGGGGACAGGGCAGCGGGCCGGCGTCCCGTGAGGCGAGCCGGAACGCCTCGGTGCGTAGCGCGTCGGGGTCCAGCCCGGCCAGCACCGCCTCGCCGGCGGCCCGGCGCTCGGCGTGCGTGGATCCCTCGGCGAAGCGGCCGACCGCACCGCGCAACCATGCCACGTTCAGCGCGAACGGCGGCCGCGGTACGGGGTCGACGGTGAACCGGGGATCGGCCAGCACGGCCCGTACCTCGGCGTGGCCGCTCACCACCAGCGGGTCAGATGTCATGACCGGCAGACTAGGGGCCGGACGCTTCGGCACTCACCGAAGCGTCCACGTGGCCCGACGGCGGTTCCGGGACTTCGGCTCCTCCCGGGGCGGCCACCTGCCGACCAGAAGTCCAAAAGATGGATATTCCGGTAGCTAGAATTTCCAGGCATGGAACTGAGGCAGCTCGAATACTTCGTCGCGGTCGCCGAGGAGCAGAACTTCACCCGGGCGGCCGAGCGGGTGCACATCAGCCAGTCCGGTGTCAGCGCCCAGATCCGCCAACTGGAACGTGAACTCGGCGCCGAACTCTTCGACCGGTCGGCGCGCACCGCCACTCTCACCGTCGCGGGAAAGGCCGCGCTCGGACACGCCCGCGCCGCGCTCGCCGCCGCCGGAGCCCTCGGCCAGGCGGTGGGCGAGGTGACCGACCTGATCCGGGGCCGGCTCACCGTCGGCATGGTCATCGGCTGCACCGTCACACCGCTGTTCGACGCCCTGGCCGCGTTCCACCGAGCCCATCCCGGCGTGGAGATCTCCCTGCTGGAGGACAACTCCGACCGGCTCGTCGAGCAGGTGCGCGCCGGCACCGTCGACCTGGCTCTCACCGGGACCGCGACCGCCGCCCCGGAGGGGGTGAACGCGTTGACGATCATCAGCGAGCGGCTCGTCGCGGCGGTCCCCGCCGGGCATCCCCTGACCCGGCGGCGCCGGGTCACCCTGCGCGACCTGGGTGCCCACCCGCTCGTGTGCATGCCGCCGGGCACCGGCCTGCGCACGGTGTTCGATCAGGCCTGCGCCGCGCAGGGCCTCCAACCGGTGATCGCGCTGCAGGCCAGCGCCGCCGACGCCATCGCCGACCTCGCCACCCGCGGGCTCGCCGTCGCCATCCTCAGCGAGTCGATGGCCGCGCACTACCGCGACCGGCTCACCACCTTGCTCATCGACGACATCGAAGCACCCGCCCTGCTCACCCTGATCTGGAGGAGCACGCACAACCCCGCTGTGCGCGAGTTGCTCGCCCACAGCAGGCGGGCGTTCGCTCAGGGCTCGCCGTAGCGCTCCCGGAGTCCTCGACATCACCCGGAGCCCCGTGAATCGCGGGCGCCCACGGCACCCTCTCGTGGACGCCGGCCTTCGCTCGATGCGGCGTCGCGACCCGCTCCACCAGCGATTTCGCATGAGAAACGGTGTCAGAAGGTGGTGCGCTCACGGCCGCCGGTCATGCCCCCCGAACAGGTCCGCCCCGCGCGGCCGACCTGGCCCGGCTGACGGACGCCGAGGCGAAGGCGCCGATGACCGGGTGCGGGCGGCGCCCGTCGCCGGCCAGTTCCGGCTGGAAGAGGGTGGCAAGGAAGAACGGGTGCTCCGGCAACTCCAGGACCCGCACCAGCCCCGCCTCGTCGTGGCCGGTGAAGCGCAGCCCACCCGCCTCCAGGGCGGGCAGGTAGCCGGCGTTGGGGCCGAAGGTGCAGTAGTACCTCTCCACGCTCTTCTCTGCGCCGATGACCCTCTCGGCCAGCGACCCCGGCTCCAGCAGGACGGTATTCTCGTGGCCCGCCAGCGAGCACGCCAGCGGTAGCAGCAGGAAGTTCTCGGCACCCGGATCGTTCTCGGCGTGCGCGACGGACATGTCCAGCACATTGCGCGCGTACTCCAGCAGGGCGTGCTGGAAACCCCCGCAGGTGCCCAGGAACGGGATGCCGTGCTCGCGGGCGGTGCGGGCGGCGTTCAGCGCGCCTGCCTCGCTGCGATACGGGCTGCCGGGCACCATCCAGATGCCGTCGAACCCCTCCAGGCCGGCGGTGTCGGTCGTGGGGATCCAGTAGGCGTCCAGGTTCAGCCCGTCGCGCTCACGCAGCGCCTCCAGCAGCGCGGGGATGCGGGTGTGAGACTGGACGGCCGGTGACTTGTCGCCTACCAGGGCGATCCTCGCGGTGGTCATGCCCCGATCCTGGCCCAGCTGCCGGGGTAAGCGCCAACGATGATTCCTGCTGGGTCGATAAGCGATACTGATGCTCTGTGGACCCGCATCTGTTGCGCACGTTCGTGGTCGTCGCCGACCGGCGCTCCTTCTCCGCCGCCGCCGCCGAGCTCGGCTACACCCAGTCGGCAGTCTCCCAGCAGATCGCCGCGCTGGAGGCCGACCTGGGACTGGCGCTGCTGAGCCGCCGTCCGGTGGTGCCCACCCCGGCGGGGGAGCGCCTGCTGGAACACGCCGGACCGCTGCTGCTGCGCCACCGGGCCGCCCGCGCCGACGTGCTGCGTGCCGCCGCGGGCCCGGCCGGGCGGCTGACCGTGGCGGCCTCCCCGCTGGCCTGCGTCCCGGCGATCGCACGGGGCCTGTCCCCGGCCGCTCTGGAGGGGGTGGAGGTGCGGCTGCGCACCGTCGCCCGTGAGCGCGTCGCCGGCGAGGTCGCCTCGGGCTCGGCCGACCTCGGCCTCGTCGACGGGATCACCGCGCCCAGCGATCCGTTGCGGCTGCCGGACGTGGGGCCGCTGTCAGGCTTCGGGGTCGCCGAGGAAGAGCTGGTGGTGGTGTTGCCCGCCAGCCACCCGCTCTCACACCGGCGCGGCCTGGCGCTGACCGACCTGACCGACGCGCTGTGGCTGCGGGCGCCGGTCGCCGTACCGGTGGAGCGGCTGCGCGAGCTGGCCGGCGGGGGCGGGTTTCGCGCCGCGCTGCGCTACGACGGCGAGGACCTGCACACGGTGCTGAATCTGGCCGCCGCGGGGAACGGCCTGGTCCTGCTGCCCGCCTCGGTGACGGCCGGAGTGACGCGGGGGGTGCCGCTGACCGCGCCGCGGGTGGTGCACCGGGTGGAGGTCCTGTACGCCGAGCCCGTGGGCCAGGCCGCCGCACTCGCCGCTCAGCTGCGCCAGCCGCCCTCGTCCACCCCGCCGGGCACCTCCGCCCGCGGATCGTAGGGGGTACGGGTGAAGACGAAGGTGTTGAGATCCAGGTGGCTGGGGGAGCCGTCGGGCCCGCGAACCACACGCAGGGTCTCACCCGCGTAGTAGCCGTCCAGTCCCAGCCAGGTCCCGTCGGCCTGGGCGGCGAACCGGGAGGCCCGGCCGGTGCCGCCGACCGGGTTGAGGGAGACACCGCCTTCGGGCAGCAGCCGCAGCACGTACGCGCTGGGCCCCCAGTACCACGGGCCGGTCAGCTCCAGCAGGCCCGCGCTGTCGGCGACGGGCGCCCACTCCTCGGGCAGACTTGGCTCGTGCTGGTCGAGGATCGCCAGCAGGTCGGTCAGCAGAGCGCGGCTGACCCCCGAGGTGGAGTTGGCCATGAACAGCACGCCGACCCTGTCGGACGGATCGGCCCACACCGTGGCCAGGAAGCCCGGCATGGAGCCGGTGTGACCGGCCAGGCGGCGGCCGTTCGCGCGGGCCAGCTGCAGCCCCAGACCGTACCCGCCGGTCCAGGCGTCGCCGTCGTCGACGGTCGCGGGTTCGCGCATCTCCGCCACGGTGGCCGGGGCGAGCACGCCTCCGGTGTCGCCGGCCACGAACGCCGCCCACCGGGCAAGGTCTGCGGGGGTGGACCACAACTGCCCGGCGGGAGCCATGGCGACCGCGTCATGCTCGGGTTCGGGCAGCAGTACGTCCGCCCAGGGGTGCACGGCGTAGCCGCACGCGTGCGGCGCGCGCGGCCGGGGCGTGGTGTCGCGCATGCCCAGCGGCCGTAGGATCTCCTCGTCCACGGCCCGCGCCCAGTTCACGCCGCGGTGGCGGGCCACCAGCTCGCCCAGCAGGGCGAAGCCCACGTTGGAGTAGTGGTAGCGGCGCCCGGGACGGTGCTTGGCTGCGTCGGGCCCGAGCGCGGCGACCAGTTCCTCGGCCGGCACGCCGTGGGTCCGCTCCCACCACTGGCCCGGCGACTCGGCACTCAGTCCGGAGGTATGCGACAGCAACTGGGCGACGGTCACCTCGCCGACGCCGGTCCCGAGACCGGGGACGTGCTTGGAGACCGGGTCGAGCAGATCCACCTTCCCCTCGTCGCGCAGGCGCATGACCACGACCGCGACCAGGCTCTTGGTGATCGAGCCGATGCGGTACTGGGTGAGGGGGGTGGGGGCGGCCCCCTCCACCCGGCCTCGCGCGCCGAACCAGGCCAGCTCCCCGTCGCGCACCACCCCGGCGGCCAGCGAGGGCAGGCGCCCCTGGGACTGCTCCACCGCGACCCTGCGCAGCAGCGCGCGAGCCGTACTCTCCAGAACCGGCGACATGAGAGGGCTCCTCCCCGACACGACAAAAGTGTCCCCAGGTTAGTGCCGCTCGAGCCCGGAGGGCATCGCCGGCAGGCCGCCCGGGTGATCGCCGGGTACAGGGAAACAGCGTGTCGTCGGTCTGCACGGTGCGGATGGTCCGGCGTTCGGTGCGGTCGTGCCCGTGATCGTCGTCGATGGCGGTAGTCGCAGTCCAGTCGGTATCCGGACCTGACAGCAGTGCCTGGGCGGCGGCGTCCAGACCGGCCAGGACGCGGAGGAAGGTCTTTTCGCTGGGCACGCCGAACAGGCCGGTGAACGGATCACGGTAGGCGCCCAACCGCTCCAGGACCTGCTGGGAGGTCCGGGCGGCCCACTGCCAGATCGCCGCCACACTGTCGCCGCTGGCGTGCCAGAGCCGTGGCGTGACGGTTCGGAGGTCAGGAAGCCGCGGATCCTGACGGCGATGGCGGGGTGGTCGGCGGAAGTCAGAGGTCATTTCTTCGGTTTGATGGTCACGGTAATCGTCGGTGTCGGCTGCGGCGGTGCGGTCGCGCCCGCCCGGTCGTAGATCCCGAACGCCCACCGGCCCGGTTGCGGCCCGATCTCCGCGGCGAGCCGCTCGACGACACCGGGTTCGAGCAGCTTCTTCATCACATACCTGCCGTCGCACAGGCCCACCTCCTTCCTGACCCTCTCGCAGCCCTTCCCGGAGCCGGCGCGTCCCGAGCCGCCGACCGACGGCTCGGGAAGGACCCAGACCTTGAAACGCTGTGGCCGCTTCAACCAGTCGGAGGTCACCGACTGCTTGTCGTAGGAACCGCTCAGGCCGCCTTTCCCGCACCGGCCGGCCGAGCGGCCGCCGCCGGGTGCCTGGATCACCGCATACGCCTTCTGGTCGGCGCACACGAGCTTGTACGAGGTGTAGGGACTCAACGGCTGAAACGTGACCGCCGTACCGGTGACCATGGTCTGAGAGGCATGTTTCTTGATCAGGGGAGCCGAACCGGCGGATGTTCTGTTCTCAGGAGGTAGGCCGGGCGAGGGTGAGCGGGTCGCCGCCGTCAACGGCGCCCCCACCGCCAACGGCATCTCCGCCGTCACTTCGTCACCCGACCGCGGTCCTAGGATCAGGAGGGACACGGCGGTCGCCGCAGCCCCCGTCAGCATCGTGCCCACCGCGATCCTGCGCCGCCTGATCCTGCGGCCTCGCCGTACGATCCGCTGCACGTCGGGGGGACCGCCGAGGACACGCTCGGCCAGCGCCGCGCGCAACTCCTCTTCGGTGTAGGTCATCGTTCCGCTCCTATCATCTGAATTTCCGAGTGGATGCGAAGGTGTTTCAGCGCCCGGCCCAGCTGCGTCTTCACCGTGGCCAGGGAGCAGCCGAGCACGTCGGCGCACTGCATAAGAGTGAGCTCCTCGAAGTAGTGCAGGACGATCACCGCGCGCTGCCTCCTCGACAGAGTGCCGATCGCCTGCCTGAGCACCTGCCGCCCGCCGACCTCGGCGGTGAAGTCCCGCGGATCGGCCCGGTCGGGCAGCCGCTCGGCGGGCACCTCGTCCCGCCACTTCCTGCGCCACCAGGAGGCATGGGTGTTGACGACGATCCGATACACGTACGGGTCGGGGTCGCCCTCGATCCGCAGCCAGGCCACCCACGCCTTGGCCAACGCCGTCTGCACGAGATCCTCGGCGGTCGCCCTGTCTCCCGTGAGCAGATACGCGGTATGTCGCAGCCGCTCGTAGCGGTGCGTCACATAGTCGTGGAACCCGTCGTCCATTGGTGATCTCCGTCCTCAAGGCCTCACGGATATTGACGCGATGGGGAGCCGGTTGCGGATGACAGCTGAGCGAAATATGCCGTTTGGGAACAGCGGTCGCGATGTCTACGACGACATCGCGGAGATCGTGGACGACCGGAAGGGGCCGCACGACCCTGCGCAGGAGGCCCGGTACGACCGGCTGTTCGGCGAGCTCGCCCTGGTCCTGGGCATCGTTTTGCAGTCGGGGCGATTTGAGCCTGGCCACTATGTGCGGCCCTCGGCAGTCTGCCCACCCACCTCAACCATTACGAACGCGCGCACCGGGGAGTGGAAAACCTTCTGTACTGGGTCAGAGACGTGACATTCCGGGAGGACAACTCCCAGGTCAGGACGGGCGCCGCCGCCAGAGCCCTGGCCGGTTTCCATAATCTGGCGATCAGCACCGTCCGCTTGGCCAGCCGAGCCGATATCGCCCATGCCCGCCGCGACCTCCTCGATCACAACGACGCCTTCGCCGTCTACAACATCTGATCAACCTGAAGGAACCGGACATGGCGAATCAACGCCGGGGCCCTGCCAACCGGCACACCAGTCCTGCGGTGCCCTTACATCAGAGCAGGTCAGAGCTATATCTGTTGGATTCTTCGACAGGACTACCGGGACCCGTGATCGGTGTGGAAGATCACCCGGCCAGGTCCCTGCCTCGGGTGGCGGCGGCCGCCCGCAGCGCGTCGGCCCGGGGGAGGGACTTTCGGCTCTGACCACAGCCAGCCAAAGACCCTGGTACGCCGGGTACACGCGCCGCACGGTGGAGGCAACACCACGGGGGAGGTGGCCCGATGAGTTCCTTCGGCTACCGGATCCGGTGCCGTCTGCGCCTGCATCGGTTCGACAGCAACCCTTTGCGCAGACGCTCGGACCGGATCGAGACAGTCGCCGTGCTGGTGAGCCTGCTGCTTTTCGTCGCCGGGCTGTGGCCGGCGGTCGGACTCGGCCGGCAGGCCTACCAGGACGGCCTGCGGGCCGAGCTCGCCGCCCCCCACCGGCGGGCGGTCGCCGCCGAGGTCGTGGGCACGGCCCGCCCTACGGAGCCCGGCCTCGGCGGGCAGGCGCGCACGGTGCGCTGGACGGCGGCGAACGGGACCCCGCGCACCGGCCAGGTCGTGCTCCCCTCGGCGATACCAGTCGGCTCGCGCACCGAGATCTGGCTGGATACCGCGGGCAGGCCCACCGACCCCCCGCAGAGCCGCGTGGAGACGGTCACGGTCGCCACGCTCACCGCGATCGGGGTGATGGCGGGTATCTCGATGATCCTGCTGGTCTTCCTGGTCGGCCTCCGGGTGCTGCTGAACCGCTACCGTGACGCCGAATGGGAGAGGGCGTGGTCCCTCGCCGACCAGCGATGGCACAGGCCGAAGCAAGGCTGATCTCTGCCGTGCGGAGGAAGGCCGCCACGCCCTGGCCCGCAAGATCTGCCACGGCAGGAAGGGCGAGCCGTACCGTGCCCAGATCCAGCGCATCCCGTCGTATCCGACGTCGTCGCGGACCTCGAAGCCGAGGGTGTCGCGCTAGAAGGCCAGGGAGGCGCCCGGGTCGTCGTGCGGGAGGAAACTCGTGTGAATGGTGATGTCCTCGGTGACCGGCGCTTCTTGATTCCTGACCGGTCTGGTCACCTGTTTCGCCACGCACGGCGGCATCCCCGCCGTCGCGTGCGCCGCGTGGTGCCGGTAGGTGCTGGGCGGCACACCGACCAGTTCGGTGAAGCGGGTGCTGAAGGTGCCAAGCGACGAGCAGCCGACCGTGAAGCAGACCTCGGTGACGCTGAGGTCGCCACGACGCAGCAGCGTCATCGCGCGCTCGATGCGCCGCGTCATCAGGTACGAGTACGGCGACTCGCCGTAGGCGAGCCGGAACTGGCGGCTGAGGTGCCCGGCGGACATGTTCACGCCGCGGGCGAGCGCCTCGACGTTCAGCGGCTGCGCGTACTCCCGGTCGATCCGGTCGCGGACGCGGCGCAGCCGCGCGAGGTCGCTCAGGCGCTGCGCCGCGGCGGGTCTGCTGGTCACCTGTGAGATCGTGCCACATACGACTGTGAAGGTTGAACAGGCCCCTTTACCGGTCGGGACGAGTCGAAACAGATGAGAGAAGTCGTCTCACGGTGTCCGCGAGGGCCTCGGTCAGGTGCCCACGTAGGCCGCGAGGTGCTCGCCGGTGAGGGTGGATCGGGCGGCGACGAGGTCGGCGGGTGTGCCCTCGAAGACGATCCGGCCGCCGTCGTGGCCGGCGCCGGGGCCGAGGTCGATGATCCAGTCGGCGTGCGCCATGACCGCCTGGTGGTGCTCGACGACGATGACCGACTTGCCGGAGTCGACGAGCCGGTCGAGCAGGCCGAGCAACTGCTCGACGTCGGCGAGGTGCAGGCCCGTGGTCGGCTCGTCGAGGACGTAGACGCCGCCCTTCTCGGCCATGTGGGTGGCCAGCTTGAGCCGCTGCCGCTCGCCGCCGGACAGCGTGGTGAGCGGCTGGCCGAGGCTGAGATAGCCGAGCCCGACGTCGGCGAGCCGGCCGAGGATGGCGTGCGCGGCCGGCGTGCGCGCCTCGCCGGCGCCGAAGAAGTCCTCGGCCTCGGTCACCGACATCGCGAGGACCTCGCTGATGTCGCGACCGCCGAGGTGGTGGTCCAGCACCGATGCCTGGAACCGCTTGCCCTCGCACTCCTCGCAGGTGGTGGCGACACCGGCCATCATCGCCAGGTCGGTGTAGATGACGCCGGCACCCTTGCAGGTGGGGCAGGCGCCCTCGGAGTTGGCGCTGAACAGCGCCGGCTTCACGCCGTTGGCCTTCGCGAACGCCTTGCGGATCGGGTCGAGCAGTCCGGTGTAGGTCGCCGGGTTGCTCCGTCGCGAGCCGCGGATCGCGCCCTGGTCGATCGAGACCACCCCCGCGCGGCCGGGGATCGACCCGTGCACGAGCGAGCTCTTGCCGGAGCCGGCGACGCCGGTGACGACGGCGAGCACCCCGAGCGGGATGTCGACGTCGACGTCGCGCAGGTTGTTCGCCGTCGCGCCGCGGATCTCCAGCTTGCCGGTGGGCTTGCGCACCTTCTCCTTGACGACGGCCCGGTCGTCGAAATGGCGGCCGGTGAGGGTGCCGCTGGCCCGCAGCCCCTCGACGGTGCCCTCGAAGCAGACGGTGCCGCCCGCCGTACCGGCGCCGGGGCCGAGGTCGACGACGTGGTCGGCGATCACGATCGTCTCCGGCTTGTGCTCCACGACGAGCACCGTGTTGCCCTTGTCCCGCAGCCGCAGCAGCAGGTCGTTCATCCGCTGGATGTCATGGGGGTGCAGGCCGATGGTGGGCTCGTCGAAGACATAGGTGGTGTCGGTGAGCGCGGAGCCGAGGTGGCGGATCATCTTGACGCGCTGTGCCTCGCCGCCCGACAGCGTGCTCGACGGCCGCTCGAGCGACAGGTAGCCCAGCCCGATCTCCACGAAGGAGTCGAGGGACTGCTGCAGCGCGATGAGCAGCGGCGCCAACGACGGCTCGTCCAGACCGCGCACCCAGTCGGCCAGGTCGCTGATCTGCATCGAGCAGACGTCGGCGATGCTGATCCCCTTGATCTTGGAGGACCGGGCCGCCTCGCTGAGCCGGGTACCGCCGCACTCGGGACAGGAGGTGAACGTCACCGCCCGCTCCACAAAGGCCCGGACGTGCGACTGCAGCGCCTCCTTGTCCTTGGACAGCATCGACTTCTGGATCTTCGGGACCAGGCCCTCGTAGGTCAGGTTGATGCCGTCGACCTTGATCTTGGTCGGCTCCTTGTAGACCAGGTCGTGGAGCTCGGTCTTGGTGTACTCGCGGATCGGCTTGTCGGGGTCGAAGAAGCCGCAGCCGCTGAAGATCCGGCCGTACCAGCCGTCCATGCTGTAGCCGGGGATCGTGAGCGCACCCTCGTTGAGCGACTTGGAGTCGTCGTAGAGCTGGGACAGGTCGATGTCGGTGACCCGGCCCATGCCCTCGCAGCGCGGGCACATGCCGCCGGTGATGCTGAAGTCGCGCCGCTCCTTCACACTCTTTCCGCCGCGCTCGAACGAGACCGCACCCGCTCCGCTGATGGAGGCGACGTTGAAGGAGAAGGCCTGGGGCGAGCCGATGTGCGGCCGGCCGAGCCGGCTGAACAGGATGCGCAGCATCGCGTTGGCGTCGGTGACGGTGCCGACCGTGGAGCGGGGGTTGGCCCCCATCCGCTCCTGGTCGACGATGATCGCGGTCGTCAGTCCTTCGAGGACGTCGACCTCGGGCCGTGCCAGCGTCGGCATGAAGCCCTGCACGAAGGCGCTGTAGGTCTCGTTGATCAGCCGCTGTGACTCCGCGGCGATCGTGCCGAACACCAGCGAGCTCTTGCCCGAGCCGGAGACGCCGGTGAACACCGTCAGCCGGCGCTTCGGGATCTCGATGCTGACGTCCTTGAGGTTGTTCCCGCGCGCGCCCTGCACGCGGATCAGATCGTGGCTGTCGGCAGTGTGCGGCGCAGGCGACTGCGTGTCCGTCCTCGTGGCCATACTCATCATGTCTCCATCTGTTAGGCGGGGTCGCCTTCACGGTCCCCATCGGCGTCGCCTGGCTTGATCTAACTAGCTTTGAGCAGTATGTCTGGTTCTCCTTCGTCGGCGCGGTCGCGGCAACGGTCCGCTGTCCACCTGATCAGCGTGCCGGCCGGGGGCGCGACGAACCGGTCACCCCGCTCCCGTGGCAGCGCGCCGATCTCGATCATGGACACGTCGCGGGCGTGGCCCGGCCCCAAAGGCCGGGGAGGCATCCGGGCCGTAGTGCGAGAGGGGGCTCGCGTGAATGGTGATGTCCATGGCGGTCAGGCTAGTTGCGGCTCCATGACCCGCGCTTCTCGATTCCTGATCGGTCTGGTCACCCGTTTCGCCGCGCACGGCGGCATCCCCGCCGTCGCGCGCGCCGCGTGGTGCCGGTAGGTGCCGGACCTGTCGCCGGCCATGCTCGCCGCCCTCGCGTCGGCGACCGAGCGCGTCACGCTCGGCACGGCGACGCCGCTGCCCGCCTTGCGCCGCCCGGTCACGGCCGCGCAGGAGCTCGCCTCCATCGAGCTGAAGATCCGAACTCCCGACAGACCCTCAGGCCGGGTATCGGGTCGAGGCCGATGTGGCCGATCTCGTGAGCGGGTGCGGTCACCGGGCGGCCTGGAGAGTGGCGAAGGCCGGAAAACCCCTCATCCGTTCGGGGCCATGGCCTTCACCGCGGACAGCAGGAGGTCGATGCCGAAGGAGTAGTAGGCGTCAAGGTCAGGGGGAGTGGAGAGGGTGGCGGCGAAGGCGGCCAGGTGGGGGTAACGACCGGGAGGCAGGCGTTCCAGGTCGAGGCGATGTTGCCGCCTGAGCTCCGTGGCCTCCTCCTCGTTGCCTCCCACGCCGCCGGGCTGGCAGGACACCATCGCCGCGGCCCCCAGGAGCAGGTAGGTGGCCACCTGGTCGGCCTCCTGGAGCGTGAACCCGGCCTCGGTGAGCAGCCCGATCGCGGTGTCAGTGGCCCGGCGGTATTCCTCGGCCGCACTCTTGTCGATCATCGGCAGCAGGGTGGACAGGTATGGGTGCGCGCGAGTCTGCTCCACCAGCGCAGTGATCATCACGCGCAGGCGCCGGCTCCAGGGACGGTTCGGGTCCACGTCGGCGACGAGCGCCGCGAGCAGGTGGTCGGCGAGTGCGGAGAGCAGCTCGTCCTTGTTCTTGACATGCCAGTACAGCGCCGTCGGCGTGACGCCGAGCTCGGCGGCGAGCCGGCGGATGGTCACCGCCTGAAGCCCGTCGGTGTCGGCGAGCTTCAACGCCTGCTCAATGACGGCCTGGCGGGTCAGTTTCTCGGGAGCCACTTGACAACTATACGCGGCACAGGATCTCCTAATCAACGTACATGTACAGCGTTCATGAACGATGTACAGGGCAGGTCGGTAGCTGATTAGGCGGCCGTTTCCGCTGGGAGGCACACATCGCGGTCATCCCGGCAAGACCAGATCCACAAGGGGGCACCAGACATGAGACACGACGAGAGATCCGGACCCACACGCCTGCACCGCTTGGACCACTGGCTGTATCGCGGCGGTCGGCCCAACCGCCTGGCGCGGGCGATCAACCGGGTCTGGGCCACCGTGTTCGCGGCCGGGATGCTGCAGCCGGACCGGATGGTGACCCTGCAGGTGCCGGGCCGGCGTACCGGCCGCGTCATATCCTTCCCGCTGGTCGTCGCGGACCACCAGGGCGAGCGCTACCTGGTGGCGATGCTCGGCCAGAACACCAACTGGGTGCACAACGTCCGCGCGGCCGAAGGGCGGGCGGTGCTGCGGCACGGCCGCAGCGAGGCGGTGCGCCTGGACGAAGTCGATCCCGGAGCCCGTGCCCCCATCCTGCGCCGCTACCTGGCCCGCTCGCCGGGCGGCCGCACCCACATCCCGGTGCACCCGCAGGCACCGCTGGAGGAGTTCGAGCAGATCGCCGCGCAGTACCCGGTCTTCCGCATCACGCCCGACCGGTCGGCGTCCCCGCCCGGTTCTGGCCGATAGCCCTGCCCCATCCCGCGCGCCACCCATGCCGCACCGGAGCCCAGAACCGACCCGGCATGTGGTGCGTGAGCCTCGCAGGGGGAGGTGGCACCCGAGGATTCCCCCGCGTGCGCGGCACTCGGTGTCCAGGTCTTCCACGTTCAGGGTGAGGATCTCCTTCGCGCGCGGCGGTTTCGTAGATCATCCGCCAGAGCACTCGCTCGTGCAGGCCGTGCGCGTCATCTGGTCGGCTCCGTGACGATCGCCTCGGAATCCGGCATACGGCCAGCCTGGCTTGACTTAAACCTTGGTTCAACAACGAGCCTGGTTCTGCCGGGGCGTCCGAAGGACGCCGTATATCCCTTGTGACCAGCGGAGAAACCGTCGTGCCCGAAGAGCCCCTCCAGCGTGGAGTGAACGAGACCGTAGCTCAGTGGATCAAGCGGAACGCTCGCCCACTGGGCCACGCTGGATCTCCAGGCCCCCCTCGACGACCTGGGGCCGCTGCGGGACATGGCCGCCGGGGCCGCCATCGTGGCTGTGGGCGCTTCGACGCACGATCAACTCTCCCGGCCATCTGGGTGGCCACCTGCGTGCGCGTTTCGGGCCCGGCTACCTGTCCATCGGCCTGACCTTCACCTGCGGCGCGCTGCCCCAATCGGTACCCAGCCCGCCGGCGGACTTCGCCGAAACGCCGTTGAGCGCCGCCGGCCTGGACGCGTTCCTGCTCGACCTGCGCACGTCCGGCCCTGAACCGGTACGCGCCTGGCTGCAGGCCCCGGCCAGAACCTGGCTGATCGGCCTCGCCCAAGACCCCGCAGAACACCTGTCCGGCGGAACGTTCGGCGGCTGGTTCGACCTCGTCGCACATCACCGGCGGGTGCCCCCCGTTCACCTCATCTCCATCTGACAAAGCAGGAGGCGCCATGAACACTCTCCACGGCAAGACCGCCCTCGTCACCGGCGCGAGCAGGGGAATCGGCCGGGCCATCGCCCTGCGCCTGGCCCGCGACGGCGCCCGCGTCGCCGTCCATTACGGCGGCAACGAGCAAGCCGCCAAGGAAACGGTCGCCGCGATCGAGGCGGCAGGCGGGCAGGCCTTCACCTTGCAGGCCGAACTGGGCACGCCCGGCGACGCCGAACACCTCTGGGCCGCCTTCGACGCGCGCGCCGACGGAGTGGACATCCTGGTCAACAACGCGGGCATCCTCAACGACGAGCCCGGCATCGAGCACGTGACCAGGCAGCAGTTCGAGCGGATCTTCGCCGTCAACACCACCGCCCCGTTCTTCGTCACCAAGCTCGCGCTGCCGCGGCTGCACGACGGCGGCCGGATCATCAACATCTCCACGATGCTGACCCGCGGCTCGGCCATGCCCCTGTCCATCAGCTACGCCATGTCCAAGGGCGCGCTCGACGTGCTCACCTCGACGCTGGCCAAACAGCTCGGACCGCGCGCGATCACCGTCAACACCGTGGCGCCCGGCGTCATCGACACCGACATGCACCAGGGCAGGCTCGTCGGGGACGCGCTGGCCTGGCTGTCGTCGCTGTCGCCCCTGGGCCGCGTGGGCACCCCCGGGGACGTCGCCGACGCGGTGGCCTTCCTGGCCTCCGACGACAGCCGCTGGGTGACCGGGCACTGGCTGGACGCCTCAGGAGGAACCCTGCTGTGACGGGTCACGACGGGACCGCCCCACCCATGTGAACGCCCAGACGGCCCTCCTGCCGCCGGCGAGTGGTGCTCCGTGGTCCACGTGATGACAGCATCGGTCGAAACGGTCAGACACCAGGCCTGGTCGCCCAGCCGCGGGTTGGTGATGGCGCTCTGGTGGGTGTAGTGCGGCAGGCCATCGGCACCGGCCGCTTCCCAGCGGGCACTGATCCAAGCGTCATCCGGGGCGTCAGAGCAGCAGGCGCACCGCGGCGAGCAGGGTGAGCCCCAGCGTGATGCGTTCGAAGAGCGTCCGGTCGATCCGGCCGATCACGGCACGCCCGGCCGCGGCCCCGGCCAGCACCGCGGGGGTGCCCAGTGCGGCGAACAGGAGGGTGGCCGGGGTGATCAGACCGAGCGCGACGCTGAACGGCACCTTGAAGGCGTTGATCGTCAGGAAGAACCACGCGCTGGTCCCCAGGAAACCCAGCATCGGCAGGCCCGCCGCCAGGAGATAGACGGCCATGATGGGCCCCGCGGCGTTGGCCGTCATGGTGGCGAAGCCGGCCAGGACGCCCGCCAGGGCCGCCACGGGGCGGTGGTGGGCGAGGGAGTCCTCCTGCGCCCGGCGCCGGTTCCACAGGTGCACGACGACGATCACCACCAGGATCACGCCGATCAGCCGTCTCATCTGCGCGTCGTCGACCCAGCGCAGCACGAACGCGCCGGCGACCACGCCCAGGGCGACCCACGGAAAGAGCCTGATCAGCCTGGGCCAGTCGGCATGGCGACGGTAGGAGAACACCGCGGCCACGTCGCCGACGAGCAGTAGCGGCAGCAGCATGCCCGTGGACTGCCTGGTCGGCAGCACGAGCGCGAACAGGGCGATCGCCACCGTCCCCGCTCCGGAGACGCCGGTCTTGGAGAAGCCCACAAGGAACAGGGCGGCCGGCAGCACCACCCACTGGACGGCGTCAAGGGAGAGCATCGGCCTCGCCGGAAACAGGGCACGAAGGGGCGTACCGGATGTGAGAGGTCAGAGGCGACGGTACATGATGCGCCGGCCGATAGAGTCTTCGGCCGGCACCCCGTCTGGATGCCCGGTACCGGTCACGCAAGCCTTCCGGTCGCGTCCGCCGGGTGGGCCGTGGCCTCCGCTCGCCCCGGGGGGAGTGGCTGTCGACTTCCGGCCGGCCGTCCGAATTCGGCGGTCTCGACTGTCAGTGGTGGCCGCAACGCTCTGAGCTGATTGTCGTTCAGAGAGGGCCGATGGCGTTCCGGGCCGTGCACGCCGGCCCCACGCACACAGCACCCCCGGAAAGATCCGTCATCGCGCGTCGCGTATCCCGAGAATGTAGGTCGCGGTAAGCGCAACGGCACGGTCCTCATCATGTGTCAGATCTGCGAGGGCTCGTGACGCTATAGTTCCCGGGATATCCGCGAGCGCCTGTGTCAGCCGTCGACGTGCAGACGGTTCAACGGTGCCGTGGGCGAGGCGATCAACGAGCCTGGTGGCGATCTGATCCGCCAACGCGGGACGACTCGCCAACGCGCTCAGTGCATCGGCTGCATCGACGTCATTCGTCCCCTCGACGACCATATCGATGAGCGTCGGGACCGCGTCGGCTACTCCACGTGCCCCGAGCGCCAGAGCCGCATACCTGCGGACCACGATGTCGGGGTTCGCGAGGGCGTCCTGCAACAGTGCGGTCGCCCCACCGTTCGGAATCTCAGCGATGGACTGGACGGCACGTTTGCGCACCTCGGCTACCGGTGAGCCGAGGCCCTCCGCCAGCAGCGCCAATCCGCCATCGCCCAATTGCGCCAAAGCCCACCGAAGGGCTCCGGCGACGTTCGGGTCCGTCTCGCTCAGCGCCGCCTCGACCAGTGCTTCCACTGGCACCGGGACCTCTTCGACCGAGGACAAGGCCGCGCGCTGGCGCTTCCCGGCGCTCTTTGACCCCAGCGCCTGCAGGAGTGCGACGACCTGGAGGACGTCCTCCCAGCCGGCGGGTTTTGCGGCACCGATCCGACGCAGTCGCGTGAGCAGCTCCGTCTCAGCCGCGATGCGTTCTCGCGTCTGGCGGATGAGGTCGTCGACGAGCTCTGAGGGCGTGAAGCCGGGATCATCGAGCGCGCGCCCGACTTCACGCAGCGACAACCCCAAGGACCGCAGGCTCTCGATATGAAAGATCCGCCGGATGTCCTCGCTGGAGTACTCCCGATAGCCGGCGCCGCTACGACCCGTTGGCCGCACCAGGCCGAGCGAGTCGTAATGCCTGAGCATGCGGGCGCTGACCCCGGACCGTCGTGCCACATCACCGATCAACACTGCCCATCACCCCTCCTGGCTGGTCCCGCCGAGGGCTACCACGCGCTTCGCCTCCTCGATCGCGAACTCGAAACCGGCATCCGGGTCGCGCAACAGCCGTTCCGTGGCGATCGCGTGCGCGCGCACGCGAGGGTCGAGATCCGTCATCGCAGCGCGCAGAGTTGGCACAATCACCTCACCGAGCGCGATCAGCGCCCGGCTGAGGCTCAGCTGCGTCTCACGTTCGCCGCGCCCGAGCTGTGTCGACAACACTACGGCCAACTCGGGCTCTTCACCTTCGGGCACGAGCACGACCGCTGCCCGCCAAGCGCTCCGCGCCACCTCATCGTCGGCGTCGGACAGAAGCGCCCGTGTGATCGCCGGCCACGCCTGCCGATCCCCGATCTTGGACAGCGTGTGCAACGCCTGGCTTCGTGCCTGCGCACGCTCCGAGCGGACTTCGTTGAGAAGCTCTGGGACCGTCATTGATGCCGAGTGGCGGGTGAGTGCCCAGGTAAGCATGTCGCGCACGTAGAAGTCGGGTTCGATCGCGCATCGTTCGATGAGCCTGTCGATGAACCGCGGGTCAGGGGTCGTGCCGGCCGCTAGCGCTGCCCGCAGCCGCACTGACGAGCGGCTGTCCTCCAGCCCCTGGAAAGCTCGGATCGTATCCGTGTCCTGTTTCGGCATGGTCATCGGGACCACCTCCTTGGCTACAGTGAAAACCTTGTCACCGTGTCAAGGTCAAGCGGGGTCACGCCGCGAGATCATCAGGCACCCTCTGTCCGCCGGGTTCGATGCCTGTCAAGTCAGCTGAGACATGCGTGACGTCACGGATCACGAGTTGTGACACAGGCGCCCAGCCTTCGGCGTCCTCCCCGCCCCCGGTACAGTCGGTCGCCGCATCTGCAAGATCGTTTGCTTTGACCGTACAGTGCATGGCGCGGCATGCGGCCTCCGATCAGGGGTGGCGGCCCGCAAGGACGCAGAACTCGTTCCCCTCCGGGTCGGCAAGTACGACCCAGCTCTCATCGCCTTGGCCGACGTCGGTGTGTCGAGCACCTAGGTCGAGCAGGCGACGGACCTCTTCGTCTTGCTCCCTGTCGGTTGGGTTGACGTCGAGGTGGAGCCTGTTCTTGACGGTCTTGCCCTCGGGCACGCGCGCGAATGTCAACGTCGGTGGCACTGGGCCAAGGCGGTTCTTGCCTTCAGGCACCATAGGGGAGCCGATTGTGACAATTCCATCGCCTTCGTCTTGCACCTCGTAGTCAAGGACCGAGCACCAGAACCGGGCGAGACCGTTGGGATCGGCACAGTCGATCGCAAGGTCGGTGAACTTACTGGCCATGCCAGGACCTCCCGGTCAATTGACGCGCTCTCCGGCCCGAAGGCCGGAGATTCAGCCCGTGCCGCGTCACGCGGCACCTCTGAGGCTTCCTGCTTCATCGGCCTGTGCCACCGCGAGCGGTGGTCTTACCTGGCCTCCACGGGCGTTTAACGTCTCCGCCTCCTCCCCGCTTTTCAGCGGGGAGGTTTCCGTCCAGCGGCGACGATTCGTTGTCCTTCGGTCAGGATGTTGATGGCCGCGTTGACATCGCGGTCGTGGACGGCGCCGCAGGCGCACACCCATGACCGGACCTTCAGCGGCATGGAGTCGGCGACGGTTCCGCACGCCGAGCACAGTTTCGAGCTGGGAAACCAGCGGTCGATCTTGACGAACGTCCGCCCATATCGGGCGGCTTTGTACTCCAACATCGCGACGAACTGTGACCACCCGGCGTCGTGCACGCTCTTGGCCAGGCGGGTGCGGGCCAGTCCGGACACGGCGAGGTCCTCCACATAGATCGCTTGGTTGTCGCGGATCAGCGTGGTGGAGAGCTTGTGTGCCCAGTCGCGGCGGGTGTCGGTCACCCTGGCGTGCGCCTTAGTGACCTTCAGTTTGGCCTTGACCCGGTTGGCTGAACCCTTCTGTGTGCGGCTCAGCGCCTTCTGTGCCTTGCGGAGCTTCTTGGCCGCGCGCCGCAGGATACGCGGGTTGTCGATCTTCTTGCCGTCGGAGGTGACCGCGAAGTGGGTCAGCCCCAGATCGATGCCCACCTCGTTCGGCGAGTCGGGCAGCGCCTCGGTGGTGGTCTCGACCACGAACGAGGCGAAATACCGGCCCGCACTGTCCTTGATCACCGTGACCGAGGACGGGTCGGCGGGCAGGGAGCGTGACCAGCGGACCAGTACATCCCCGATCTTCGGCAGCCGTAGTTTCCCACCCGTCGTGATCGTGAAGCGGGCGTTCTGGGTGAACCGGATCGTCTGGCGGCTGTCCTTGCGGGACCGAAACCGGGGCACGGCGACCTTGCGGCCCTTGCGCTTGCCGGACAGGGAGGCGAAGAAGTTGCGGTAGGCGGTGTTCAGGTCCGCGAGCGCCTGCTGGAGCAGCACCGCCGAGACCCCGCCCAGCCATGCCCGCTCCGGGGTCTGCTTGGCCTGGGTGATGACCCGCTTGGACAGGTCGGCGTCGCCGATGTACGGCAAACCGTTCTCGTGGGCCTCCTGGCGGACGCGCAGCCCGTCGTTGAACACCACGCGGGCGCACCCGAACGCCCGCGCCAGCGCCTGGCGCTGGGCGGCGTCCGGGTACACCCAGTTGTAACGAAGCTGCACGGTAATCATTGTACTGTTCGATCTATGACTGAGCGTATGGGAATCCGCGCGATCCGTGAACACATCGGCGACCGCGCCAACGCCGCCCATTACCTTGGCGAACACACCATCGTCGAACGCAACGGCCGGCCCTTCGCCGTCCTGGTGCCCTACGCATGGTGGGAGCAGCAGCAAAACACCGAAGGTCAGGGCACGCTCGCGCCTTAGCCGGCACTCCCGCGCGGGCCTTCACCCCCGGCCTGAAGGCCGGAGCACTGGCCCGCAGTTCGGTAGCGGGTCCGCCAAAGGCCACACGCTGGTCGCAGTGTCCGACAGCGAGGTAAGCCGCGCGTGGTGTGCGTTTCGGACGGCTGTACGGCCCGTGCGCTCGCCCCGCACAGAGCCTATGAGCACACGCCGTGAATTCCCGCAGGCGTATCGGGCTCCACGGGCGGGCGCAGGTGAAAGTTTCAGTCGCCACCGGGCACAGGGGCGCCGGACCGCGTCTCGCCGGCGCCTGGTAGCCGCAGGTGGAAAGGGATGCGCCGGGCGTCGGGACCTCTTTGGGCACCGAGGCCACGGCATCCCCGATGGCTCCGGGAGGGGATTTTCGGTATGTGATGAAGGTTCTGAAAGCGCTTTCCGAACCCGTATCCGCTCAACCACAAGGGGAGAGCATGTCCCGATCATCACCACCGCCCCCGCGCCGCCTGCGCGTGATCTGCTCGGCGGCCGCGCTCGCGCTCGCCGCGAGTCTGGCTCCGGTCCTGGTCGCCCAGGCCGCGGCGGCCGGCTGCCGCGTCGACTACTCGGTGTCCACCCAGTGGTCGGGAGGCTTCACCGGCAACGTGGCGCTCACCAACCTCGGTGACCCGGTCAACGGCTGGACCCTGAAGTGGAGTTTCGCCGCCGGGCAGCAGGTGACCCAGGCCTGGAACTCCACCCTCACCCAGAGCGGCACCCAGGTGAGCGCCACCGACGCCGGCTACAACGCCGCGATCGCCACCGGCGCCACCGTCTCCTTTGGTTTCAACGCCTCCTGGAACAACTCCACCAACCCGGCGCCGGCGGTGTTCACGCTCAACGGCGTCGCCTGCACCGGCTCGACCGGCCCGACCCCGACGGTCACCCCGACTCCCACTCCCACGGTGACCCCCACGGTGACGCCCACTCCGTCCGCCGGCGCCCGGCAGGTCGAGGACCTCGACCGCGGGCTGATCAGCGCCCGCTCCGGCAGCGGCAACTTCGTCGCCTGGCGCCTGCTGGGCACCGACCCGGCGGACGTGGCCTTCAACCTCTACCGAGGCTCGACCAAGGTGAACGCCTCGCCCATCACCGCCTCCACCAACTACTTCGACTCCGGCGCCGCGGCCGACGCCTCCTACACCGTGCGAGCGGTGGCCGGCGGCACCGAGCAGGCCGCCTCCGAATCCTCCCTGCGCTTTTCCGGCGGCGACTACCTCGACGTGGCGATCCAGCCCCCCTCCGGCGGGACCACACCCGACGGCGTCGCCTACACCTACGCCGCCAACGACGCCAGCGTGGGCGACCTCGACGGCGACGGCCGCCATGAGGTGATCCTCAAGTGGGAGCCCACCAACGCCAAGGACAACTCCCAGTCCGGCTACACCGGCAACGTCTACATCGACGCCTACCGGCTGGGAGGCGGACGGATGTGGCGCATCAACCTCGGGCGCAACATCCGCGCGGGCGCGCACTACACGCAGTTCCAGGTCTACGACTACGACGGTGACGGCCGGGCCGAGGTCGCGATGAAGACCGCCGACGGCACGGTGGACGGCACCGGCACCGTGATCGGCAGCTCCTCCGCCGACTACCGCAACTCCTCCGGATACATCCTGTCCGGCCCCGAGTACCTGACCATGTTCAACGGGCAGAACGGCGCGGCGCTGTCCACGGTCAACTACGACCCGCCCCGCGGCACGGTCTCGGCCTGGGGCGACTCCTATGGCAACCGGGTCGACCGGTTCCTGGCCGGGACCGCCTACCTGGACGGCACCCGGCCGAGCCTGATCATGGCCCGCGGCTACTACACCCGTACCGTCGTGGTGGCCTGGGACTTCCGTAACGGCTCGCTGACCCAGCGCTGGAAGTTCGACTCCAACAGTGCGGGATCGGCCTACACCGGGCAGGGCAACCACCAGCTCTCGGTCGCCGACGTCGACGCCGACGGCAAGGATGAGATCGTCTACGGGGCGATGACCCTCAACGACAACGGCACGGTCCTGTGGAACACCGGCCTCGGCCACGGGGACGCGTTGCACGTCGGCGATCTCAACCCGGCAAGGAGCGGCCTGGAGGTGTTCAAGGTCGACGAGGATGCCTCCAAGCCCAGCTCGTGGATGGCCGACGCCCGCACCGGGCAGATCCTGTGGCAGACCGGCTCGGCCGGCGACAACGGCCGGGGCGTGTCGGCCGACATCTGGTCCGGCAGCGCCGGAGCCGAGTCGTGGTCGGCCTCCGGCGGGGACGGCATCTTCAACACCTCCGGCCAGATCGTGGGCCGCAAACCCTCCTCGACGAACTTCCTGGTCTGGTGGGACGCCGACCCGGTACGGGAGCTGCTGGACGCCACCAGGATCGACAAGTACGGCACGAGCGGTGAGAGCCGCCTGCTGACCGCCGGCGGGGTGCACGCCAACAACGGCACCAAGGCCACCCCGGCACTCTCGGGTGACCTGCTGGGCGACTGGCGCGAGGAGGTCATCTGGGCCACCTCCGACAACAGCGCGCTGCGGATCTACACCACCACCGCCGTCACCGACCGGCGGATCCACACCCTGATGCACGACACCCAGTACCGGACCGCGATCGCCTGGCAGAACACCGCCTACAACCAGCCGCCGCATCCGAGCTTCTTCATCGGCTCGGGCATGTCGGCCCCGCCCAGGCCCAACGTCTACGTGCGCTGAGGGAAGGGCTCAAAGGATCGGGACCAGATCGGGACCGACGACGTGCCCCTGATGGAGGTCGGGTTCGTTCTGGTCGTGCCGGAAGTGCCCGGCGTACCAGACGACGACGTTGGTGGCGCTGACGCTCTCGCCGTTGACGAAGCGGTTCAGCATCGCCCGGTTGTCGGAGCCGGGGTTGCCGTCGTAGAGCTCGGCCGGGTGGTGGCGCAGGAACCACAGGTCGGCGACACCGTAGGGGTCTGCGGTGTTGTCGTGCTCACCGGGGTGTATGCGCCACCCCCGGCCGCTGGTCTTGTCGGTGACCTGCCAGAACAGTGCGGGAGGACGCCTTCTTCTGGCGACCTCCCGCACGATCGTCACCGGCTGGGGCACGGTCGAGCCGGTGTCGTCGAACTGCTCGATCACGTCGTTGGCCGAGCCCTCCACGTCGAAGTCGAAACGCCAGTAGACGTGGTGGCGGTGGCGCATGCAGGTACGCGGGTTGCGCACCCCGGCGAAGCCGAAGCGCGGCCTGATCGTGCCCTCGTCGCTCAGGCGCCACTCCGAGGCGTAGCGGTACCAGCCGGCCGCCAGCTCGCTGACGATGCGCAGCTCACCGCCCGTGTGGTGGAAGGCCACACCCTGGAAGTTGCCGGCGTCGTTGTCGCCCCGCTCCAGGATGGTGCGCGGAGGCTCCGAGCAGATCCGCCACCCCCAGCCCACCGGGTCGGTGCCGGTGGCGGAGAAACGGGTCTCCTGGTTCTGCCAGTCGCGGTAGGTGACGCCGTCCTCCTCGTACTGGACGTTGAGGATCGGCACGTGCGCCTGGCGCAGCACGAGCCTGCCCCGGTAGCGCACCTGCCTCAGCTCGACCCCGGAGCCGTCGCCGGGGTCGGCCGGCGAGGAGGCCCGGGGCCGCACCACGACCATGCTCCACAGCTCGGTGCCGCCGTCGACGACGCGCAGCCGCACCTGGTCGGGGCCGCCCCGGTCGCGCAGGCTCTCCACCCCCACCGGCAGGTGCGACTCACAGTCGCCGGGGTGCATCGCGACACTGACACCGGCGGGGGACCAGTCGACGTCTCCGGCGGCGATGTCCACGGCCACGATGCGGTGCCTGGTCTCCCCCGAGGGGTGGTAGATGCCCAGGGTGGGGCGGCGGGTGGTGGTGCCGTCGGGGTTGTCCAGATCGGCCAGGGGCGGCATGGGCTGGTAGATCAGCACGTCGTCTCCGGCGGGGAAGCGCTCCTCGGCCCGCAGGATCGCCGCCGCGGCCCGCAGCTCCTCGGGGCGCGGGTTGGGCCGGTAGGCACTGGGCAGCACCTGCGCCCCCTCGGGCCGGTCCAGAGTGCCGCGCAGCTCGACCCCCCGGTTGGAGACCGGATCGAACACCGCTGCCCGAAACGAGGCGCTCTCATCTGGATCGTGGCCGAGCGCCACCGCCGGGCCCACGATCAGCCCTGCGGCGTCGGCGACCCGCAGCTGCTCGCGCACGTCGGGGTGCGCCGCGGCCACCTCGCGTACCCGCTCGGCGGCAAGCTCCGCCCGGCCGATCGCCTCGATGATCACCTGTACGGTCATGCCGGCCTCCCCGTCGTGACGTCCACCGGCCGTCCCACCCCCGGCATACGGCGCCTCCCCGTCATACCGTCCCGATGCGGCGCTGGGAAGACCCAAGATCGCGGAAACCGTCCGCGCCGCCGGGGACCCCGGCCCGGCAACGGCCCTGCGTCCGCACGGTGTGCTCCAGGCACCGGTGGCGGAGCCGTTCGTCAACCGGCGGGCGGGCGTGGACTTCGACCGGCTCAAGGCGATCGACAACCCGCCGGCGGCCGGAGCGACGACAGCGCGGTGCCGGTGCGAGGCTCCCGTGACCTCGCCGCCGCGGCGCCCCGGCTCGGCCGGCCGCTGCGCCATGAGGAGTTCCCGGAGGCCGAACACACCCGCGTCCTCGACCGACCGGCCCTCGCGCCCGCACAGGTCACCGCGAGTGACCTCGGCCGGTCGGCGGCAGGTTGTCGGCCGTCCTCAGCCACGGTCGAGCCGGATGGCGATGTCGAAGACCTGGCGGTTGGCGGGAAAGGCGCCGTAGTTGTAGTTGACGGCGCCGGTGAGCAGGTTGATGCCGTAGAACCCGTAGCGGCCGGCGACCTTCAGCGCGGCGAAGGCGCTGTTGGAGACGGTGACTCCGTCGCGCAGCGAGCTGTAGACGTCGAAGCCCGCCGCGCCGCTCGCGGCCACCCGCAGGCTGCCGGTCTGCACCAGGGTGCCCGCCCCCGCGGGCGACTGCAGGCTCACCTGGCCGGTGACGGTGTTCACGCCGAAGAGCGTCGTGGCGGTGTCCGGGCTGAGGTCGTTGTTGGTGTATCCGGCACCCGACACACCGGTCGCGACCGTTCCCACCACGGCAGGCGGGACGGGCGGGAGGGTCAGCGTACGGTCGGCCACGGTCTGCCCGGCGGCCGGGCCGCCCGTGGGGTCGTCGAGGTTGTGCCGCAGGTTCTGCCCGGTGTCGCTGATCACACGCAGCCGGTTGGCCGCGGGACTGAAGTCGACGCCGAAGTGGTAGCCCCTCAGCGCCACGGTCAGCTGGGAGACCTTGACCGCCTTGGCCGGGCCGCTGAGCGTGTAGACGCCGCCCCGGTCTCCGACGCCGTACAGTCTGCCGTTCTGCACGCGGTAGTCGATGCCCACCAGCCGGGTGTCGCCGTCGAGCCCGCGGATCCTGCCCAGATCACGCGTGCGGCCGGGGGAGCGGATCGCAAAGCCCACCAGACGCTGGTCGCCGGTCAGCCCGATGACGTCGATGCCGGGCCGACCGGCGGCCGGCGGGGCCGCGGCGCCGGCCGTCGCCACCGTGCCCAGCACCATCATCAGGGCGGTGAGTGTCCTTCGCATGTGCCTCTCCTTCGCAGCCGGGTGCCGTGAGCCCCGGACTTCGGCGGCAAAGCCGTTACGGATCGGAGAGACTCCATCACACACGGTGCCCGTCTGGCTCGCGAAGAGGGGAGGAGACACCGGCGTGTCCGCGATTCACCTCGCCCGCCCGTGTACCGGGCCCGGCGAAACCAGCGAAACCTCGCATCCGGCGGTCCCGGTACACGGGCGGGCGAGGGTGGGGGGCGAATCCGAAACCGGCCGCCCGGGGCAGCCGCCGCCGGGTGAGCCCGGCTTGGAGCCGAAGGTCGGCTGCGGCACAATACCCGCCATGAACACCCCTCCGGCGTCCCCCACTCCCGGCAGCGTGCTGGAGGCCGTGCTCGAACGCATCACCTACGCCAACGAGGAGAGCGGCTACACCATCGCCAGGGTGGCCGTCGATCGCTCCAGCGACCTGCTGACCGTGGTCGGGCCGCTGCTGGGAGCCCAGCCCGGCGAGTCACTGCGGCTGACCGGGCGCTGGACCTCCCACCCCAAGTACGGCAAGCAGTTCGAGGTGTGGTCCTACGCCACCGTGCTGCCCGCCACCGTGCAGGGCATCCGGCGCTACCTGGGCTCCGGGCTGATCAAGGGCATCGGGCCGAGGATGGCCGAGCGGATCGTCGAGCACTTCGGCGTCGAGACCCTGCAGGTCATCGAGACCACCCCCGAGCGGCTGGTCGAGGTCCCCGGCCTCGGCCCCAAGCGGACCAAGATGATCGGTGTCGCCTGGGAGGAACAGAAGATCATCAAAGAGGTGATGATCTTCCTGCAGGGGGTCGGCGTGTCCACCTCGATCGCGGTCCGGATCTTCAAGCAGTACGGCGACAACTCCATCACCGTCGTCAGGAGCGAGCCCTACCGGCTGGCCGACGACGTGTGGGGCATCGGTTTCAAGACCGCCGACACCATCGCCCAAGCCGTGGGCATCCCCCACGACAGTCCCGAGCGCGTCAAGGCGGGCCTGCGCTACACCCTTTCCCAGGCCGCCGACGACGGCCACTGCTACCTTCCTGCGCCCAACCTCGTCGCCGACGCGGTGAAGATCCTGGAGGTCGCCGCCGAGCTGACCACGCGCTGCCTGCAGGAGCTCATCGCCGAAGAAGGCGTGGTCGCCGAGGAGATCCCGGTCGGCGACGGCACCGTCCCCGCGGTCTACCTGGTGCCCTTCCACCGCGCCGAGCTGTCCCTGGCGGGCGCCCTGCGCACCCTGCTGACCTGCGAGCACGACCGGCTGGGGGTCTTCGGCTCCGTCGACTGGGACGTCGCGCTCAAATGGCTGCGCACCCAGACCGGCGCCGACCTCGCCGAAGAACAGGCCCACTCGGTGCGGCTGGCGCTGACGCAGAAGGTCGCGGTGCTGACCGGAGGCCCGGGCTGCGGCAAGAGCTTCACCGTGCGCTCCATCGTCACCCTGGCCCGGGCCAAGAAGGCCAAGGTGATCCTGGCCGCGCCCACCGGCAGGGCGGCCAAGCGCCTGGCGGAGCTGACCGGCCACGAGGCCACCACCGTGCACCGGCTGCTGCAGCTACGCCCCGGCGGGGATGCCACCTTCGATCGTGACAACCCCCTGGACGCCGACCTGGTCGTGGTCGACGAGGCCTCGATGCTGGACCTGCTGCTGGCCAACAAGCTGGTCAAGGCCATCGCCCCGGGCACGCACCTGCTTTTCGTGGGCGACGTCGACCAGCTGCCCTCGGTCGGCGCCGGCGAGGTGCTGCGCGATCTGCTGGCCGCCGAGAAGGAGATCCCCCGGGTACGGCTGACCCACATCTTCCGCCAGGCCCAGGAGTCCGGCGTCGTCGTCAACGCCCACCGGGTCAACACCGGCCTGCACCCGGCCCTGGAGGGCATGAGCGACTTCTTCCTGTTCCCGTGCGAGGAACCCGAGGAGATCGCGGCGCTGACCGTGGACGTGGTCACCAACCGCATCCCGCGCAGGTTCGGCCTCAACCCACGCCGCGACGTGCAGGTGCTGGCCCCGATGCACCGGGGCGCGGCCGGGGCGGGCAACCTCAACCACGTGCTGCAGGAGGCGCTGACCCCCTCGCGTGAGGGCATGCCCGAGCGCCGCTACGGCGGGCGGGTCTTCCGGGTCGGCGACAAGGTCACCCAGCTGCGCAACAACTACGAAAAGGGCGCCGCCGGGGTGTTCAACGGCACCGTGGGCCTGGTCGTCGACATCAAGCCCGACGAGCACAAGCTGACCGTGCTGACCGACGAGGACGAGAACGTCGAGTACGCCTTCGACGAACTGGACGAGCTGGCCCACGCCTACGCGGTGTCGATCCACCGCTCCCAGGGCAGCGAGTACCCGGCGGTGGTGATCCCGCTGGCCACCAGCGCGTGGATGATGCTCCAGCGCAACCTGATCTACACCGCGATCACCCGGGCCAAGAAGCTCGTCGTCATCGTCGGCTCCCGCCGCGCGCTGGCCCAGGCGGTGCGCACCCGCGGCGCCGGGCGCCGCCACACCAGCCTCACCCACCGCCTGCGCCGGTCCTAGGGGGCGGTTTCCGCCAGGCCGGTGACGCCCAGCAAGCGGGCCAGGGCCTCCTGCCCGGCGGCGGTGACGGCCAGGGCGCGTCCCGAGCCGATCCGGCTGACCCAGCCGCGCTCCAGCGCGGTCGCGCAGAGCACGGCCCCGGCGGTGCCGGCCAGGTGGTGGCGGCGCTCGGTCCAGTCCAGGCAGGGCCGGGCCAGCAGGCGGCGCCCGCCGACCGGCAGGCAGACCCCCAGCTCGGTGGCGAACCATGACAGCCCGGCGTCGCTGAGCGCGAAACCGGCGTCCTGGCGCAGCAGACGGCGCGCGACGAGCGCGTCGGTGATCATCACTCCGAGCCGCCCGGCCAGGTGGTCGTAGCAGGTGCGGGCGGCCGCCAGCGCCCGGGTGGCGCTCGCGGCGCGCAGCGTGGCCGGCCGCGCACCGGCATCGGCGCCGGCGTGGGCGGCCAGGTCCTCGATGAGCTGGGCCACGCCCGGCCCGGCCAGGCGCACGTACCGGTGGCGTCCCTGCCGCTCCTCGGTCAGCAACCCGCCGCCGATGAGCTGCGACAGGTGCTCGCTGGCGGTCGAGGCCGCCACGCCGGCGTGGGCGGCCAGCTCTCCGGCGCTCCAGGCGCGCCCGTCCAGCAGCGCCAGGCAGAACCTGGCGCGCGTGCCGTCGGCGAGCAGGGCGGCCAGCACGGCGAGCGGGACCGGGGGAGTGAGAGTCATGTGCCCATCATCGGCCCGGGACGCTTCGGCGCCGGCCGAATCCTCCCTCTTTCCGGCTCCGGGCCCCGCCGTGGCCAGGCCGCCCACACCTGACTCCCGGTCAGGATTTTTCCTACTTTAGGAAGAGACCGAAACGTTACCAAACCGGTCGCAACCATGCGCAGTCACCATGCATCTCCTATTAGTGTTTTTAAGGGCAGTTTGCTGTAGTGGGGGAGAGAAATTGTGCTGACCGTGGAACGCCACAGGACGCCACTGGCCGCTCTGGCCCTGGCGACCGCGGCGGTGCTGGCCACCGCCTGCTCTACCGGGGCGGACACGAAGGCTCCCGTAGCCGGGCCGGGCGCCGAGGCGCCCAGCACCCCGGCCGCGCCGGAGATAAGGATCAGCCCCGCCGAGGGCAGCAAGACCGTGCGCCCGAACAGGAAGGTCGTCGTCAGCGCCTCCAGCGGCGCGCTGGAGGAGGTCACCGTCGAAACCGGCGGCCAGGTGCTGGAAGGCGACTTCGACGCCGAGCGCACCAAGTGGACCTCCACCACCCCCATGATTCCCGCCAGCGACTACACCGTCTCGGCGCGCGCGGTGGACGGCACGACCGCCAGCAGTTCCTTTCGGACGCTCAAGCCCGAGCGTGAACTCGAGGTCGCGGACGTGACCCCGGCGATCAAGGGGGAGAAGGTCGGCGTGGGGGCGCCGATCATCGTCACCTTCAACCAGCAGATCGCCAACAAGGCCGGGGTGGAAAAGGCGCTGAAGGTCACCTCGGAGAAACCCTCCCAGGGAGCCTGGCGCTGGATCAACGACACGACCGTGATCTACCGCACCGCGAAATTCTGGCAGCCCCACCAGAAGGTGACCTTCACCGCCCGCCTCAAGGGCGTCCAGGGCGGCAAGGACATGTACGGCGTCAAGGACATGACCAAGGTCATCCACATCGGCGCGGCCCAGATCGCCACGGTCGACACCCGCAAGCACAAGATGATCGTCAAGCGTGACGGCAAGGTCGTGCAGACCATGCTGATCAGCGCGGGCAACGCCAGCACCCGCGAGTACACCACCACCAGCGGCGTCCACCTGGCGATGGGCAAGGCCAACCCCGAACGCATGATCTCCCCCGGCCGCAAGAAGGGCGACCCCGGCTACTACGACCTGATGATCAACCACGCGGTCCGCTTCTCCAACAGCGGCGAGTACGTGCACGCGCTGAACAACGTCTGGGCCCAGGGACGCCGAAACGTCAGCCACGGCTGCATCAACTCCCGCCCCGACCAGGCCAAGTGGTACTACGACCAGGTCCAGCGCGGCGACGTGATCACCATCACGGGCACCGACCGCGAGATGGAGTGGAACAACGGCTGGGGCTTTTGGCAGATGCCGTACACGCAGTGGAAGAAGGGCAGCGCCCTGGCCTGACCCCGCACCGGCGCCGCCGGCGCCACCGCGTACCCCGGATACGACGGTGGCGCCGGCGACGAGCGGGTACTGCGAGTGAGCAGCTTCCCCGACCTGCTCGATCACTTCTGATCCCGCACCGGGAAGGCTAGAGCAAGGTGAGCTGGGCCTGGCGCGGCAGCGCCAGCGGCAGGGGCTGCTCGGGCCGCACCGGACCCATGCCGTAACGGGCGGCCAGGTGCAGGACCTGGTCGGTGACGCGGCGCACGTAGCCGGCCTCGGCATCGGCACTTCTGGCGTACAGCTCGCCGTAGCGGGGGGCCAGCGCCGGATGGTGCTCACCCAGCCAGGCCAGATACCACTCACGGGCACCCGGAGGCAGGCGCAGCACGTGCGGGACCAGGCTGACGGCCCCGGCGTCGGCGACCCGGCGCACGGTGGCCGCGAGCTGGTCGGGGGAGTCGGTCAGCAGCGGCAGGATCGGCGCCATCGCCACCCCGCACGCCACCCCCCGCTCGTTCAGCTCGGCCACCAGCTCCAGGCGCTTTTGCGCGCTGTGGGCGCCGGGCTCCACACTGCGGCGGATCCGGTCGTCGACGAAGGCGATCGAGACGACCACCCCCGCCCCCGGAGTGGCGGCCAGCAGCTCGGCGTCGCGCAGGATCAGCCGGCTCTTGGTGTGCACGGTGAACGGCGCCCCGGCCTCGCGCAACGCGGTGACCAGGCCGGGCATCAGCCGGTAGATGTCCTCGGCACCCTGGTAGCAGTCACCGCCCACCCCCACCGTGACATGCTCGCCGTCCCAGCGCGAGGCCAGCTCCGCGCGCGACCGCCGCACGATGTTGGTACGCACCACGATCCGCGAATCGAAGTCACCACCGGCGTCCAGCCCCAGATAGCGATGCCCCCGGCGCACCGAGCAGTAGCGGCAGGCCTGGGCGCACCCCCGGTACGGGCTGATGCTCCATCCCTCGGGCGTGCGCTCCAGCGCGGTGCGCGCCTGCACCTCGTAGCAGGTCAGCGCCCCGTGCACCCTGACCAGCGCGGAGCGCTCGATCCGCGGCCTGGCATCGGGCGGCACGGCGAGCAGGGAAGGCGCGTCCCATCGCATACGGCTCAGTGGAACACGCTTTCGACACCGCTCGCAAGTGGACTCCGGACGCGGCGCGGGCACCGCCGACCGGATGAAATGATACGTTCGTACAGATTTTGGGGGAGTGGTCATGGCGTGGTTGATCCTGGCTGGGGCGATCATCGCCGAGATCGTGGCGACCACCGCCCTCAAACTGAGCGACGGCTTCGCCCACAAAGGCTGGGCCGCCCTGGTCGTCGCCGGCTACGCCACCGCCTTCATCCTGCTGGCCCAGGCGCTGAAACTGCAACTGGAGGTCGGCACCGCCTACGCGGTCTGGGCCGGAGCCGGCACCGCGGCCATCGCCGCGATCGGCGTACTGTTCCTCGGCGAGACGATCAGCCTGGCCAAGATCGCGGGCATCGCCCTGATCATCGGCGGAGTCGTGGTACTCAACCTGGCCGGCAGCCCCCACTGACACCCGGCCGGAAATAACGCCTCGCCCGCCGCGGAGCACCTGGCCTACCCTGGCCCGGTGCTGAAACCCACCTACCCCATCCGGACCGACCGCCTGATCCTGCGCCCCTACACCCCGGCCGATCTCGACGCCCTGCACGCCATCCAGTCACTGCCGCAGGTGACCCGCTACCTGTACTGGGAACCGCGCAGCCGGGAGCAGACCGGCGAGGCACTGCAAACCAAGATCACCCAAACGGAGCTGCTCGAGGAGGGACAGATCCTGACACTGGCGGTGGAACTGGCCGCCACCGGCGAGCTGATCGGCGACGGCATGCTGATCTGGCACAGCCTCACCCACCGCAGCGGGGAGATCGGCTACGTCTTCCACCCCGCCCACCACGGCAAGGGGTACGCCACCGAGACGGGCCTGGCCCTGCTGGAACTGGGATTCGACGGCCTTGACCTGAACCGGATCATCGGACGCCTGGACGCCCGCAACGAGGCCTCGGCCCGCGTGCTGGAGAAACTGGGCATGCGCCGCGAGGCACACCTGGTCGACAACGAGATGGTCAAGGGCGAATGGACCAGCGAGCTCGACTACGCGATCCTGCGGCGGGAGTGGCGCGCCCGGCGGTGACGCCCCCCGCCTCCAGTTGAAGAACGCCCGCCCGCAGGGCACCATGTCTGCGATGACCATCCTGCATCTGGCCCTGGCCGCCGACTGGGACGCCGCCCTGCGGGCGGGGGAGTACCGCGTCTCCACCCTCGGCCGCACCCTGGACGAAGAGGGCTTCATCCACGCCTGCGCGAGCCACGAACAGCTACGCGGCGTGGTGGAGCGCTTCTACCGCGACGTCACCACCCCCCTGGTACTGCTCAGCGTCGACCCGAGCGGACTGGACGTGCGCATGGAGGTGCCCGCCGACTCACCCGAGGCCTTCCCGCACATCTACGGGCCGCTACCGGTCACCGCGGTGACCTCCGTCCTGCCGTTCGCCCCGCACCATCCGCACGACGCCGACCAGGCCGACGCACCTCGAACGGAGCCGTAACAGCAGTAAGCTGCGCGCCATGACCGACGTACCCGGACCGACGATCCGCACTCTCGACTCGACGGTCGTCTACACCAACCCCTGGATGAGCGTGCGCGAGGACCGCATCGAACGCCCCGACGGCTCCCACGGCATCTACGGCGTGGTGGACCAGATCGACTTCGCCCTCGTCCTGCCCATGGAGAACGACGGCTTCCACCTCGTGGAGGAGTACCGCTACCCGGTGGGGCGGCGCACCTGGAACTTCCCCCAGGGCGGGGTCAAGGACAGCCCCTCGCCCCTGGTCACGGCGCACACCGAACTGGCCCAGGAGACCGGCCTGCGAGCCGCCTCGATGACCCACCTGGGCCGCCTGGACAACGCCCACGGCACGACGGGCCAGCACTTCGACGTCTTCCTGGCCACCGACCTGACCGCGGGCACCCCCGACCGCGAGCACACCGAGCAGGACATGCGCCAGGAGTGGGTATCACGGACGGAACTGGAGCAGATGATCCTGCGCGGCTCGATCACCGACAGCGGCTCGATCGCCGCCTACACCATGTTCCTGCTGCGCGGGGCGGCCTGACAGCCCGGCGAGAGCCGGCGGGGCCGTCGCCGATCGGCCGCACGACGCCTCGACCGCCGCGGGGACGCCGCACCCGAAGAGCAGCCGCGATCCGCTCGTTTCCGGCGCGCACACGATGACCTTGTGACGATACGCTCGACTCATGTCGAACCCGATCGTCATCCTCCTTCTGACGGCGGTCGTCGTGGCGGCGGTCATCGCCTTGATCGTCCTTACGGTGCGGGCGGCACAGCACCCCAGAAACACCCTGGTCGGTGGTGGGGTCGGCCCCGAACTCGTGGAACGGGTCCTGGAGCTGAAAGCCACCGGCCAGATCGACCAGGCCGTCTTCCTGGTCCGGGGCGAGACCGGGATGAGCCACCGCGCCGCCACCCGTTTCGTCAGGAAGCTCACCCCGCCCCCTCCGCACTGACCTTCTTGGGCCGGGTGCGGGAGTGCTCCAGCGCGGTGGCGGTCATTTCGGGATATGCGCTTCCTGAAAGGGGGAAGTGATCCCGGCGTACGGCCGGCGGGCCGGGATTCGTGAGGCGTCATAGCGAATCACTTTTCGAATCACTTTTCGAAGGAAGAGCGTTGAAGGGCCGCCAGGGCTGGACGATCACCCCCTGATCTCGTCGCCGGATTCTGCAGTGGCCCCCAGCCGGGAGCGGAGAAAGTTCACGATGATCGCCATGACCTGCGTGCTGGTCCAGATTCGGGCAGTGGCCGACAGCGCGCCGTGGCCGGCGCCCTGCAGCACATACCGGGTGCTGTCCACGCCGCCACGGCGCAGGGCCTGGTGCAGGCGGGCGGTTTGCGCAGGAGCCACGATGCGGTCGTCGTCGCCGTGCAACAGCAGAAACGGCGGCGTCTCGGATGTGATGTGGCCGGCCGGGTCGGCGTTGATCACTTCGGCGGGGTGGTCGACCAGGTCCCGGCCTGGTCCGAGCAGGTAGGCGGGCAGCGCTGCGCCCGACATGGTGTAGGCGGCCACCGTGGCAGGGTCGAAGCCATCGGCCACGGTAGCCAGGTGGGAGGCACCGAACACGTCAACCACCGCGTCGACTCCCGCGCCGGTCACCGCCGCAACGCCACCGCCGGGGTCGGTTGCGGCTATGGCGGCCAGGTAGCCGCCCGCAGATTCGCCCCACAGCGCGGTCCGGGCGGGGGCGATCCCGTACCGGCCGGCGTGCACGCGCAGGAAGCTCAGCGCCGCGGCGACGTCGGCCAGCCCGTCGCGGTAGGTGGCGCCGTCACTGACGGTGCGGTAGTCGATACTGGCCACCACGAACCCTGCCTGGGCGACGTAGCGGCGCTGACGGGCGGCCATCGCGCGCCGGGCGGTGACGAAACCACCTCCGGGCAGATACAGGACCAGCGGGTGCGGGCCGGGCGCCTGCGGGACCAGGATGTCCATGCGCAGCCTGCGCGCCGAAGCGGCGTAGACGATCCCTCGATACGCGCGGGCGCTGCGGCCGGGCTTGATCTGGTCGGCCGACCTCACGTGCAGCCGGATGCTGTCGGGGTCGTCATCTGGGGCGGCCACGCTGGACGGGCGGATCGGGCGGCCGCTCAGTGCGGCCAGTGCCATGATCAGGCGCATGGTGTTCATGCGAAGCTCCTTTCGGGCAGAGGCCGCCAGGGGCGTGCTGCCAGTAGGGACAAGACGGCCAGCACCAGTGCGGCCGACATGATCAACGCCATCGCGCGCAGCGTGGTACCGCTCAGCGGGGCGGCCAGGGCGCCGAACAGGTAGGCGGCGCCGCCGGACAGCGCGGATGCGGCGCCGGCGCGGGCGTGGCCGATGGTCTGGGTGATGGTGGTGACGGCGGGAAAGACCCCGCCGATGCCGAACAGCATGACGGCCAGGCACAGCCAGGTGCCGGCCAGGGTGGGCGCCAGCGCGGCCTGGATCGCCAGCGCGAGCGCGCCGAGTGTGCCGATGGCCAGGTAGCCCGACAGCAGTGCGGGCAGCGCCACCCGCCGGGCGGTCAGGCCGAAACTCGCGCTGGCGATGAGCATGGCGGCGGCGTTGACGGCGAACACCAGCCCGTACTGGACGGCGCTCAGCCCGAAGCCGTTCTGGAAGACGTAGCTGGAGGCACCGATGTAGACGAACATCGCCGCGGCGGCCAAGCCGAGGGTCAGGGTGTATCCGGTGAAGGCGCGCTGACGCAACAGCGCCGCCATGGAGGCGAACGCCGGCCGGAGGCCGCCGGGTGATCGCCGGGCGGGCGGCAGGGACTCCGGCACGCCCAGCCAGGTCGCCGCCAGCATCACCAGCCCGAAGGCGGTCAGCGCCCAGAACACCGCGCGCCAGCCAGAGGCGGTCACGATCATGCCGCCCAGCAGCGGGCCGAGGACCGGCGCCACTCCCAGGATCATTGCCAGGATGGAGAAGTAGAACGGCAGCCGCGGCCCGGCGAAGCGGTCGGTCAGCACGGCGCGGGCCAGCACCAGCCCGGCCGCCCCCGCGCAGCCCTGCAGGAAACGGCCGGCCACCAGCAGCGGCACCGTCGGCATCAGCGCGCAACAGGCCGACAGCAGCGCGAAGGCGGCGGTGCCGGCCACCAGCAGCCGGCGCCGGCCCAGCCCGTCGCTGAGTGGCCCGATCACCAACTGGCCGGCGACCAGTCCGATCAGGAAGGCGCTCATCGACAGTTGCACCGACGACTCGCCCGCGACCAGTTCTCGGCCGAGGTCGGGAAAACCGGGCACGTACATGTCGATGGCCAGGGGCGCCACCGCGGTGAGCAGGCTCAAGATGGCCAGCAGGACAGGACGCCGAAGCGCCGTGGTGTCTATCACGACATCAAAGGTAACCTGGTAATCAACCAGTTAACAATTGTCGAGGTGAGAATGGCATGAGCCGGAGTACCGATCGCGTCCATGAGCTGTGGGCCGCGGCCCGTCCCGATCTCGACACCTCCCCGATGGAGGTGGTCGGCCCGCTTAAACGCGTCATCGCCCTGCTGGGCGAGGCGCTGGACCCGCTCTATGTCGACGCCGCGCTCACCGGCGCGGAACTCGATGTGTGCCTGCGGCTGCGGCATGACCCCAGCCCGACCATCGCGCGTCATCTGGCCGACCGGATGCGCCACTCGCGTGCAGCGATCAGCAAGACGCTGACCCGGCTGGAAAGTCGCGGCCTGGTCGTGAGAGAACCCAGCCCGACCGATCGGCGTGCCGCGTTGGTGCGGCTGACGCCCGCGGGCGAAGCGGCCGTCGATGCGATCTTCCCCCGGCAATTGGCCCGGGAGGCCGAGTTGCTGGAGGGGTTGGGCGCGGATCGCGAACGCGTGATCGAGGCGCTCAACCTGCTGGCCGATGTCCTGAGCAGGCGCATGTGAGCCGCCCGAGCGCGTTGCGGATGTCGCAAGGTGTGCCGGTCTCAGCCATCGGCGGCGTGTTCGCAGCCAAGACGACGAGGAGGGCCAGGCGGCCATGCCGGCACTCCATCCAGCCGGCGGGGGCGACGGCTTCGTCGCGCTTGGGCGAGGTCCTCGCCCGGTCGGCACGTGCGCCGGCAGATCGGTGGCCGGCCTGGAGCTCACCGCACTGGCCCGACCGGCACAAAAAGGGAGCGCTCCCACGGAAAACACCTCCCACGGGGACCCGCCCCCGAACTGTTAGCGCAAACACTCGGATACGCTTGGAGTAACTTCGACAAGGCGGACAGGGTGACCCAGCAGGTATCCGGACAGACGTTCTCCGAGCGGCCCAGAGCCGCCGTCATGGAAGACGTCGCCGCGCGCGCGGGCGTCTCGGCCATGACCGTCTCCCGCGTTCTCAACACCCCGGAGAAGGTGCGCCCCGACACCCGCGCCCGCGTCCTGGACGCGGTACGCGAACTCGGCTACCGCCCCAACTTCGCCGCCCGCTCGCTGGTCACCGGCCGCTCGGGCGCCCTGGGGGTCGTCAGCTTCGACACCACCCTGTACGGCCCGGCCTCCACCCTGCACGGCATCGAACAGGCCGCCCGCACCCACGACTACCTCGTCACCATCGTCAACGTCACCACCCTCAACCGCCGCTCCATCGCCGAGGCCGTCAACCGGCTGCGCTTCCAGTCCGTCGACGGCGTCGTCATCGTCGCCCCCCACGAATCGGCCGCCGACGGCCTGCACCACCTGCCACCCGACCTGCCCGCCGTCGTGGTCGGCGCCCGTGAAAGCCTCCCCGTCCCCGTCGCCGCCGTCGACCAGGCGGCCGGAGCCATGCGAGCGACCAGACACCTGCTCAGCCTCGGCCACAACACCGTCTGGCACCTGTCAGGCCCCGAGGACTGGATCGACGCCAGCGCCCGCGTCGAGGGCTGGCGCTCGGTCCTGACCGCCGAAGGCCGCCAAATCCCCGACCCCCTGCGCGGCGACTGGAGCGCACGCTCCGGCTTCGAGGCGGGCAGGCAACTGGCCCGCGACCCCGAGGTCACGGCCATCTTCGCCGCCAACGACCACATGGCCACCGGCGTGCTGCGAGCACTACGCGAAGCCGGCCGCCGAGTGCCCGAGGACGTCAGCGTGGTCGGCTTCGACGACGTCCCCGAGGCCCCCTACCTGTGGCCGCCACTGAGCACCGTGCGACAGAACTTCACCGAGGTCGGCCGCCTGGCCTTCCGGCTGCTGCTGGAACGTATCGACGGCCGTACCGCCACCCCGCACCGCATGATCGAACCCGAACTCGTCGTCCGCGAGAGCACCGGCGCCCGGCCGACCCCCAGGTGAGAGGCCCCCTCAGACCTACCGGGCCATCGAGAAACCCGGCCAGGTCATCGGACAGCCGGGCCATACCTGCCGTGTTTCGTGTGGTAGCCGGCGTCGACGTGTGCCGGCCCGATCAGGAACGAGACGGCACCGACATCCCCCGATGACCGTCAACGACGATTCATCACCCTCAACAACAGCGTGCAGATGCCCGCCCTGGGCTCGACATCCAGTTTCCCGGGCTGCGCACGCCCTGGACGTGGCGTGCCACCGGATGCGTACCGACGTACGGCGACCGGCGCACTTGAGGGAACTCCTGCGTGCGTGGCGAAGCAGGTGGCAAAACCGATCAGGAATCGAGAAGCGTGGCAGTCAGAGCCGCAATTAGCCTGACCGACATGGAAATCACGATTCACTCCGCCTTTCTCCCGCACACCGACCCGGATGCGTCCCTCGCTTTCTACCGCGACACCCTCGGCTTCGAGGTCCGCAACGACATCGGGTACGACGGGATGCGCTGGATCACGGTCGGCCCCGCCAACCAGCCCGGTATGTCCATCGTCCTGGAGCCGCCGGCCGCGGATCCCGGCATCACCGACAACGAACGCATCACCATCGAGGAGATGATGGCCAAGGGCACCTACGCCGGTCTTCTGCTGGCCACCACCGATCTCGACAGCACGTTTCAGCGAGTGGAGGCCAGCGGCGCCGAAGTCATCCAGGAGCCGATCAAGCAGGCCTACGGAGTTCGCGACTGCGCCTTCCGCGACCCCGCCGGCAACATGATCCGCATCCAGGAACTGCGCTGAGCCCCCGACCCTCCCGGTCCCCACACGAGATCGACCGCGCGCGCAGCATCACCGGATGCTCTATGCCCAAGGAGTCAAACATGGTCCTCAAGCCCGACGTCATCACTCTCGGAGCGCCCGAGGTACACGCCGCGCGCAGGTTTTACGCCACCGCGCTCTCAGCCACCATCGCCGACGACGGTGACTCAGTGAACCTCGACATGCACGGGACCGGGCAACTCGAACTGTCCACAACCGAAAGGCTCGCCGCGGACGCAGGCACGAGACCGGCGACATCGGGATTCCGCGGCTACATGCTGACCTACACCGTCAACCAGCCCACCGAGGTCAAGACCCTGATGGATGCCGCCGTCCACAGCGGAGCAGAGGTTCTCAAGCCCGCGAAGAAGGCCCTCTTCGGTTCGTTCTCTGGAGTGTTCCGGGCACCGGACGGCGCCATCTGGAAGCTGGCGGCGGCCACTAATAAGGACACCGGCCCCGCGGCAGAAACCCCGCTGCCGACCGAGACCACAGTCATCCTCGGCGTTTCTGCGCCGAAGGCATCCAAGGCCTTCTATGAAGCCCTGGGCATGACGGTCGACCGGGACTACGGCAACAAGTACATCGACTTCCACCCGGCCAACACAGCGGCCAGGCTCTGCCTGATGGAACGCGGGGTCCTCGCAAGGGATGCGGGCACCACCAAAGACGGCGACGGCTTCCAATCGATGGTCTTCACCCACACAGCCGAGTCCCGTGAAGAAGTCGACGCCCTCCTGACGGCTGCGGCCGCTGCCGGCGGCCGGATCACAGTCACCGCTGCAGAAACAACCGGGGGCGGATATTCCGGCCACTTCACCGACCCGGACGGCTTCCAGTGGAAAGTGACGCACTGAGTCCCACGAGTCGTACACCATCGCTCTGGCTGAGCGCGTCCACACCATTGTCACCTCAGCCGCCCCAGACCTTTGACGGCGCGGCGCAAGCGGTCGGTCCGGGTCATCGGACCGGCCTGGCCGACCAGCGGGGGAGCGACCACCGGCCGCCCGGCATCGGAGGTACCCGGGAGCCGGTAGGGGAGCATCGGACCGTCCTTTCCCACCTACGCCACGACCGTCGTGAACGGTTACTCAGTGGCCAACCGGGCATCCGATCGGCAGACTTCGTCCATGAAGTCCCAGCTCAATGACATGCCGGGCCATGACTGGCTCGGTACCCCGATCGATGCCCGCCCCCTCTTCGCTCCCGAGCACGCAGCATTGATGGCCACGCTGCGTGGCCTGGTGCCCGCCGACTGGGGCAAGGAGGCGGTGCCGGACTGGACCGTGCGCGATCTCGCCGCGCACCTCCTCGGCGACTTCTACGGACGCCTTGCCCGGGACCGCGACGGGCACCGGGAAGGGCCCGGTTTCGCACCGGGCGAGACACTGGAGGCGTTCATCCACCGCATCAACCAGGAGTGGGTGGAGGCCATGGCCCGGGTGAGCCCGGCCGCGCTCACCGAGACCCTGGACCTGGTCGGCGGGCAGGTCGCCCGGTTCTTCGAGACCACGGACCCCGACGCCCCGTCGCTGGGCGTGTCGTGGGCGGGCGTCGATCCGGCACCGATGTGGCTCGATGCCGCCCGGGACTTCACCGAGTTCTGGACCCACCGCCAGCAGATCCGCCACGCCGCAGGCCAGGACACCGACCCCGATCCGCGATTCCTGTCCGTGGCCCTGGACACCTTCATGCGGGCCCTGCCCCACACCCTGCGCGACACCGCCGCGCCCACCGGCACCCAGGCCCAGGTGATCGTCGACGGCCCGGCCGGCGGCACCTGGACCGTCACCGCCACCGAGGACCGCTGGTCCCTTGCGCCCCTGGCCGAGCAGCCCGCCGGCCGCCCCGTCGCTGTTGTCCGTTTGGACACGGAGACCGCCTGGCGCTTGTGTACGCGTGGTATCCAGCCGAGCGCCGCCCTCGTCCGCGCCCGGATCGAGGGCGACCGCGAACTGGCCGCAGCCGTCTGCCGGATCGTGTCGATCATCCACTGACGGCCCCGGCGCGCCCACCGGCACCCAGGCCCAGGTGATCGTCACCGCCCTCGTCGTCAGCCCGACCACCGCCGCCGCGTTCACCGCCAGCGCGAGCTCGAGGTCGTCGCGAACGACGAGGACCAGCTTCGTGACCAAGGGCATGGTGGACCTTCCGTCCGCGCCGACGACAGCCGGCGAGGAGTCGCCACTGCCGCCATGCTGTGCCGGCTTGCGGAAGACATGAGGGGTGCGCTCACCGATGACCGCCATGTCCTGTGGAGTCGTTCCGATGACGGCGTCTCCGACCTGGCCGTACAAGGCTCACGTGTACCTGGTGACATGCTCCTTAACGACAGACCGTAATCTGACGTAGCTGCGGCAGCCGCCACCGGATCTACGTCATTTGACGCAATCGAGCCCCCTTCGTGCCCGTCTACCGTTCCGGACATCTCCCCAATCGAGCCCGAGCCTGGAATCTCGGGCAAAGGAGGCAGTGCAGTGAACGCAGATTCGGACGTGAAGAACATCGTGCTGGTGCACGGCGGATTCGTCGACGGCTCCGGCTGGCAGGGGGTCTACGACCACCTGACCGCCGACGGCTACCGAGTCGCCGTGGTGCAGAACCCGACGCTGTCGCTGGCCGGGGACGTGGCCGCGACCCACCAGGTCCTCGACGGCCTGGACGGCCCGGCCGTCCTGGTCGGGCACTCCTACGGCGGCGTCGTCATCACCGAGGCCGGCAACCACCCCAACGTCGTCGCGCTCGCCTACATCGCGGCGTTCGCCCCCGACAAGGGCGAGTCGGTCAGCTCGTTGATCGCCGACCCGCCGCCCGGCGCGCCGGTCCCACCGATCCTGCCTCCCAAAGACGGGTTCCTGTTCCTCGACCGTGACAAGTTCGCCGCGTCATTCGCCGCCGACCTGCCCGCGGCGCAGGCCGCGTTCATGGCCGACTCGCAGGTACCGTGGGGCGTCGACGCGCTCGGCGGCGCGGTGTCCGAACCGGCCTGGCGGACCAAGCCGTCGTGGTACCTGGTCGCCACCGACGACCGCATGATCCCCCCACCCGCGCAACGCGCCATGTCGGAGCGGACCGGCTCAACGGTCACCGAGACCCCGGGAAGCCACGCCGTCTACGTGTCCAACCCCGCCGCCGTGGCCGCCGTCATCGCCCAGGCCGCCACTTCCGGCCAGTAGACGTCCACGCCGGACAGGCTGGACGGATACGGCAAGACGAAGGAAGGTCGGGGGATGGACTGGTTCGACGCACGCCACGACCAGGTGGCGAACCTGGTCGGCCGCGAACCGGAGATCCATCGACTGCACCTGTTCGTCAGCCGGATCGCCGGGGGCGCGGGGGAGGCGTTGCTGCTGGCGGGTGACCCGGGCGTCGGAAAGACGTCCCTGCTGGACCATGCCGCCGCTCTCGCGACCGGTTCGGGGATGCGGGTGCTGCGGGCGACCGGTTCGCAGTTCGAGGCGGACATCTCCTACGCCGCTCTCCACCAACTCCTCCACCCGCGCCTTGGCGAGGTGCCCCGGCTGAGCCCTCTGCTGGCCGGGGCGCTGAACGTGGCGCTGGGCCTGGGCGAAGGACAGCCGCCCGCACAGCTCCTGGTCGCCAGCGCGGTCCTGGCGCTGCTGCAGGCGGCAGCCGAGAAGCAGCCGCTGCTGCTCGTGGTCGACGACCTGCCGTGGCTGGACCGCGCCAGCGCGCTCGTGCTCGGCATGGTGGCCCGCCGCCTGAACGGCCTGCCGGTCGGCATGGTCGCGGCCTGCCGCAGCGGCGAACCCAGCTTCTTCGACCTGAGCAGCCTGGCAGTCGTGTACGTGGACCCCCTGTCGGAGGAAGCGGCGACCGAGCTGCTGACCGGCCGCTATCCCGTGATGACCCCGCGCGTGCGGCGGCGGCTGCTGGACACGGCCCGGGGCAACCCGCTCGCCCTACTGGAGCTGCCCATCTCCCTCGGCGACCTGAGCACCACGGTCGCCGGGGCGCTGCCCGCGGCGCTGCCGCTCACGCACCGGCTGCAGAGCGTCTTCGCCTCCCGGGTCCGTGCGCTGCCCGCACCGTTCGTCGAACTGCTACTGCTCGCCGCGTTGGACGGTACGGGAGACCTGCGGCTCGTCCGGGCCATCGACACCGACCGCGGCGGCGGGGCACTGCACGCGGCCGAACGGTCCGGCCTGGTGCGCGCGGACGAGTCCGGTGAACGGCTGACCTTCCGCCACCCGCTCATCCAGTCGGCGATCGTGGACCTGTCGACCAGCGAGCAACGCCGCCGCGCCCACGCCGAACTCGCCGCCCGCCTCGCCGACCGCCCCGAACGGCACGCCTGGCACCTGGCCGAAGCCACTGAGGAACCCGACGAGAAGGTCGCCGCCCTGCTGAAGGAGGTCGCCATCACCAACCTGCGCCGCGGCGACTCCGTCGGCGCCGTCGCCCAACTGCTGCGCGCCGCCCAGCTCAGCCCGCCTGGCAAGGGCCGCAGCGGACGGCTGGCCGAAGCCGCCTACCTGGGCTCCCTGGTCACCGGCGACCTGCGCGACGCACCCCGCCTGCTGGAGCAGGCCCGCCTCGCCGACCCCGGCCCCGGCGACCTGCTGTCGGTTGCGGGCGCCCGCGCCTTCCACCTCCTACACGGTGACGGCGACATCGACACCGCCCACCGGCTGCTGGTCACCGCCATCCAGGACCAAGACGCTGCGCGCGACGCGAGCGACATCGTCGTCATCGAAGTGCTGTACACGCTGCTCATGGTGTGCTTCTTCGGCGGCCGGGCCGACCTGTGGCCGCCGCTGCATGACGCCATCGACCGCCTCAGACCGCACCCACCCGGACTCCTGGTGATCTTGTCCCACGCGTTCGGGGATCCGGCCCGCCTGACCCCGGACATGCTGGCCCGCGCCGACGCGGCCGTCGCGAGCATCAGCGACGAGGCCAGCTCGGCCCGCATCATCCGCACCAGCATCGCGGTGGCCTATCTCGACCGACTCTCCCCGTGCCGCGACGTCCTGCAACGCGTCATCCAACACGGCCGTGAAGGCGGCGCGGTCAGTTCGGCGATCGAGGCGCTGTTCCTGCTCGGCCAGGACGCCTTCCACACCGGCCGATGGGACGAGGCCCAGCGGCTGGTCGAGGAGGGCCTGCGGTTGTGCGAGGCCCACGGCTACGACCTGCTGACCTGGCCGGGCCGCCTCACCGGCGCCCTGCTGGCCGCGGCACGCGGCGACGTCCGGAAGGCGGCCAGCATCGCCCGCGACATGGACGCCTGGGCCGCGCCCCGCCGCGCCGGGATCATCGGCGCCTACGCCTGCCACATCCGCGCCCTGGCCGCCCTCGGCCAGGGCGACTTCGAGACGGCCTTCCACAACGCGGCCGCCGTCAGCCCGCCCGGCACCCTCGCGTCCTACACGCCGCACGCCTTGTGGGTGTTCCACGACCTCATCGAGGCCGCTGTCCACACCGACCGGAGCGCGGAGGCCGCGGCCCACGTCGCCGCCGCCCGCGACCGCCGTCTCGACCGGCTCTCCCCGCGCCTGCGCCTGGTGGTCCTGGCCGCCGCGGCCATCACCGCCCCACAGGCCGACACCGCCGACCTGGAACGGGCGATCGCCGAACCCGGCAACGACCGCTGGCCGTTCGACCTGGCCCGCATCCAGCTCACCTACGGCGCCCACCTGCGCCGAGCCAAGCGCACCGGCGAGGCCCGCCGGCACCTGGCCGACGCGTCCCAGACGTTCCACCGCCTGGGCGCCGTCCCCTGGGCGGAGCGGGCCGACCGGGAATTACGCGCCACCGGCATCAGCCATTCGATCACCGCGACGGGTCTGGCCTCCCTGACCCCGCAGCAACTCCAGATCGCCCAGCTCGCGGCGGCCGGCCACACCAACAAGGAGATCGCCGCCCGCCTGTTCCTGTCCCCGCGGACGGTCTCCACCCACCTCTACCAGGTGTTCCCCAAGCTCGGCATCACCTCCCGCGCAGCCCTGCGCGATGCCCTCGCCGCCCCGGCCGACTCCGAGTGACATCGAAACTCGGCCTCTTCGGGGTTGAGGAACCTGCGGACCGCGGCCTGGTGTGCCGGGCGGCCGCAGCACCATCGCCGCCTGGGCGAACTCGACCGACTCGTCCAGGGCGGCGGTGTCGTCGTCTTTCTCATATCGAAGCCGTCGCAGGGCGGACAACTCGGTCAGCGGCCCGGCGAACTCGGCGGGAGTTCCGCGCGGCTCCGCCAGGGCGTACTTGAGCGCCTCGGTGGTGTTGTGGAGATCCGCCTCCCGCTCGTGCAGGACGTACCGGACGCGCAGCACGCGGCTGAAGGTGACAAGGAAGCGGGGGAGCGGGTCCGATACCGCACCCTGTGCGCCCAGGGATCATTTCGCGCGATCGACGCGCCGACGTTCGCCGCCCTGCTGCGCGACCTCGGCGCCGGACGGCTCATCCGCCAGGAAAGCGACGGCCTGCTGCTGCACGCAGAGGTGGGGGAGCGGCTGGTCAACCACCACACCTTCCACGCCGCCTTCGCCGCCCCCACCGAATACCACATCGTCACCGCGGGACGAACAAACACTCGGCAGCCTTCCCCTGGAGAACTCCCCGTCCGAGGGGGCGCTGCTCATCTTCGCCGGCCGCCTCCGGCCTCCCCGACGCCACCGACCTGGCGAGCCTGATCCCCGACAAGAGAATCGACAAGTATGACGACGTCATCGGCAAAAACCTGCTGACCCGCTCCTACGCCGCCCGCAAACTCGACATTCCCGGCACCGAGCAAGCCATCACCACCCACCGGCCGCAGCCATCGCCGCCCGATGCCGGGTATTACGCCCGCGCCCCATTGTTGAGATCACCAACCGGGGGAGTGGTCCACCATCGGATCCAGAGCGGCTTGCCGGTCGTGAGGATCTTCAGCAGCGCTGACCTGCCCATATTCGTCCGCCAAAGCGAATATTTGCCCTGACGACACAGGGGAGAGGCCACCTGGGCGCCGATTTCGTGGACGATGACAGCCGCTGCCATCAAACAGTCGAAGAAAGACGCCTGATGGAACAGGTCAAATGAGACAAACCGCTCGGCCGAGCAGATCAAGCGAGACACCGAGCAGGTCACCTGAGACGGGACAGTCCCGCGCTGCACACACCGGTGGAACCTCACCACCTCTTGATCATTTTTGACGGTCCGGCGGTTCGTGGATCTTGTTTGGTGAAACGATCAAGAGGGGGTGATCATGCACGGAAAGGGACTCCGGGCGCCACGGTGCACCCGGGAGGAAACCGCACCGTTCTCCACTTTCCCGCAGCGGGCAGCACTCGGCGGGTAAAGACCCGCACGGCACACCAGACAGGTCCTACCAGCACAAAACATCTCTAACCATACAGAAGCTGAATTCTGTTTGGTATAAGATATGCCTATTCTTCAACCGGCGGCGGCCCGCTCCAACCGCGATACGTCAACTCCCGGCGCAGGATCAGGTTCTCACCGTGCGCCCGCTCCAACGCCCGACGCAGCCCGACCTCCTCCTGCCGCTGAGCGCTCCCGAGCCGAGTGATCTCCGCAAGCACATTGTCCGCAGTGCCCCTTATCGGCCCCGTCGACAACGACCTCCCGCGGTGACATCGGCCGCTGGCGAAGTTGCTCGCAGGACCTGGCGCCCGTACAGAATCCGCACCAGACGCGTGGAACGACGTCGATGTACGGGGTACCGCCGCAGCCCATGACGAAGCCGTTGATCCGCATGCCGAGCGCCTCACCGAGTCTCGCTCCCCCGTGGCACCGTCGTAGGCGGATGTGGCGCTCATACGTGCCGGGCGTTGGGAGGCGCGCCGCCGGCGATGCGAGCCGGGACCTCATTCACTAAGCGCGTAGTCCGCCGCGGTGCGCCGCCCTTCATGGCGGGCGCAACCGCCCTCTCCAGGTTCTACTCCCCCACTCGGACGGCTCGCCAGGACCCGCGCCGCCCTTGATGCAAGTACCGATGGCCCCGGTATAGGGCGCATGTTTGCCCACATCAACACCACAGGGTGTGGTCGTGGTCGTTGCGGAGGGAGTCTCCGCACACCCGCCGACGCGCTCTGCCCTGAACCACTGACTGTTTTTGTTGGTCGTCTTTAGTCCGTTTTGTCTTGTTTGTTGTTAAATCTACCGAACGCCTTTACAGTGTAGATTTATAATCTAATGTCGACGAGACGTCGATCTCACTGGTGCTCCCGTTCCTCATGCCAGGACCGGGGTGGATCTGCACTTCCGGTAAGGAACGTCGCACTAGTGGGGTGAGGGGATGCGGCCCAGCGTGAGGTAGGCGATCGGGCCGAAGGGCTGGACGAGTAGCAACGGCCACCACAGCGTCTTACGTCCCCGGATCTGTTCAGCGGGCCTGCACCACAGGTCTGCGGCCGCCGTGGCGGTGAGCGACAGCTCTATGGAGGCCAGCGTCAGAATCGCTGCCTGTTGCCGGCCGGAGAGGTCACGCCAGCGCTTGTGCGAACGTGTCATGAGTGCTCCTTGGTTGAGAGCGGCACGGGCTCGATGTGGAACAGTGCGGTCCGCACCTCGCCTGCTTCCTCGGTGATGTCGGGGAGTCCTTGTGTCTTCATCTCCATCACACACCCGTAGGAGGGTTCCGGCACCGGCCGAACGTCACCCGCCGCAAGGACCAATGTCTCTCGCGGCGCCCCCGTAGGTTCGCAGGAGGTCGCCACCTGGCACGCTGTCGGGCACGGCGAGAGCGGCCTGGCGGTCGTCGCCCCCTCCTGCCGGTTCACCCGGCCTGATCCCCCGCCGCCGGTTGCCGCACATCCTGCTCCAGGAGCACGACGAGGACATGGCCCGGCTCGGTGGTTATCTGAAGGGATCGGCCGAGGAGTCCGTCGGCAGGCGATTCACCCACCGCATGCCCTGGCTGCTGCTGGGCCTGGCCAGGGCGATGGCCTGCGCGGGCGCAGACAGGACGCGCGCCCTCGACGGAGCCTGCTCAAGGCGCGTGCACCGCCCGCGGATCCTCGGTCCCCGGACGACACATCCCTCTCGCGGGCAGAATGCCGGGCTGGCTACGCGATCCGGTGAGTGCCCGCCTGTCGTGCTGTGGCCAGCGCCACGCCCCAGTGGCGGGCTCGGCGGTCACCGTGTCGAACGTCCTGCGGACGGTGAGGTGACCACCGCCCACGCGCGCCGCTTCCATAGCGGCGGTCTACAGCAGCGGCGGGATGACGAGCAGGTCGTCGCTTTCGTGTTCGAGCCGCGAGGTGACGTCGATGACGCCTTCGAGCCGGCGGATCGCCTGAATGAGCCGGACGACCTGTGAGCGGTGTTCGACCTTGCCTTCGAGTGTCACCACGCCGTTCTCGACGCTGATCGCCACGTCGGTTCCGGTCAGGTCGCGGACGACGGCTTCGGCCTCGGCCCGCAGTTCGGCCTCGGGGCGGTCGAAGACACGCAGCAGGTCCGACCGGTGCAGGATGCCGGCGATGCGGCCGGTCACCGGGTCGATCACCGGGAGCTGTTCGATCTTCTTGTCGTGCATGAGCCGCGCCGCGTCCCGGGCGGGCATGCCCGGGGTGACGGTGATCGCGGGCGAGGTCATCAGGTCCTTCGCCACGACCGCCGCGGCCTTCTCGTGCTCGCGGCGGCGGGCGCTGCTCTCGAAGATCGAGATACTGTGGCGCATCGTGTCGCTCTCCTTGAGCAGCAGGTCGTCCTGGGACACCACCCCGATCGGACGGCGGTCCAGGTCGATGACCGTCACCGCGCCCACGGCGAAGCGCCGCATCACGTTCACGATGTCGGCGAAGCCCGCGTCCTGCCGCACGGCGATGGCGGTGCGGCCCATCACGTCACTCACTTTGATCGGCATCTTCTTCCTCCATTTTCGCGATTCCTTTGAGCGTTCCTATGAGCGGACGACTGCCACGGCACAGTGCGCGTGGTGGGAGATGTCGTTCGGCCAGCGGTGTGCGGCGGTGACGATGCGCAGCGGCAGGCCCGTACGAGCGGCGTCGTCGGCGGCCCATCCGACGGCGGCGGTCGCGCCGGTGGAACCGTCGGTTCCGGCGATGATCAGAGCAGACATGGCTGTTTTCCCTTCCTTTCCCATCAGACCTCGCCGGAAGGCCCGGCCCCAGGGCCACAGGTCCTGATCCCGCCGCGGGAGGACAGGGTCTTTAGCCCCTCACCGAGGGGCGGATCGCGGTCAGCGGCGGATGAGCACGATCTCGCGACCGGCAGGGGCGGTGTGGGCGGCACGTTCGCCGGTTGTAGGTGACGGCCGGTGTTCGTCCAGCACGTTGCTCAGCGGGCGCTGGACTGCCTCGGTGGACCAGGGGTGGGGGTTGTGCGGCGACGGCGCCCACGAGCCGGCCGTGATCGCCGCGCGCAGTGCCGCGGTGATCTCCTGCTGCGCGTGCGTGCTTGTGCAGACGTTCGCACAGTGACCGAACGGCCCGTTTGCCAGGCACTTTCGTCCCATGAGCCGGGTCCCGCCTTCGAGGCGAGCGAACGAGAAGGTGATCATGTCCTGCGGGGGTGGGGCGATCACCGGGTCGAGAACCCGTTCCGGTCAGGCGAGTACCGGATGTGCCGTTTCGGGCATGGATTCGATCGCGGTACGCGGGGCGAGCATGTCGGCGTTCCGCATCCGGTCGATCTGGTCAGGGGTGACGACGACGGTGGGGCAGGCCGCCAGGGCGAGGCAGGCCCGTAAAGTCGCCCCGAGAAATCCGCCGCCCACCGGCCGGGCCCCTCCCAGCACGAGGAGGTCGGCCGTCTCGGAGTGGCGTGGCAGTGCTCGCGCGGCCCTGTCACGGCAGAGCAGCGGGCGCACGACGAGTTTCGGATACCCGGCGCGGACCGTCGCGGCCGCTCGGCTCACGACGGTTTCGGCAATCGCCTTCCGATCTGCCTCCTCGGCGGGTGCCCAGGCGGGCACGTGGGGTGCCCGGCACCGCGTGACGTCGCCCCACGCGTGGAGAACGACCAGTTCCGCGCCGCTGCTGCGGGCCTCCCAGGCACCCCAGCTCAATGCCGCCCACCCGGCGGCCGAACCATCGAAGCCGACCAGGATGCGAGAAAACGACTGCCGGCGTGTCATGGGGTCCTCCGTGATCCGTCCCGTTGCCCCGGTGGCGAAGGGGACTCGTCTTCATGCAACCGCGACCGCCTCGGCCCCGGCCAGGGTCGCTGGTCCCGGCTCGCTGGGACCAGCGGCCCTTCCGGTTCTGAGGCGGTCACCGGTCGGGGCCGGAGGGTGTTGACGCGTGCGGAGGTAGGGGGCCTTGCGGGTTCTTACCGGTGCCGCGCCGGTCGTCGGGTGAGGGGGACGCGCCAGGTCAGCCGGGTCCCGTCGCTCAGGGAGATCCGGCCTCGGAGGACCCCCGAGAGCCGTGGCGCGCTCTTTCATGTTGTGCAGACCACCGTGCTCGCCCTTACCGGACAGCCGGAACCCGGGGCCGGCAGATCGCCGGCCGCTTCAAGATGATCGATACGGCTGCGTTCCCCTTGGTCCAGTTCTGCCCTGGCCTATGGTGGCGATCATGAGTCTGTGTTCCTCCGATGAGGACTTGCCCGTCCTGGCTCCGGAAGTCGAGCGGAAAGAGGCGTTCGATCTCGCCGGTTACGTTCAGCGGGCCAAGAGCGGTCCTTGTTTCATCTGCGCCATTCTGGCGGGCGCCCCCGGTTACGACTTTGAACAGATCCTCTTCGAGGATGAGCACCACATCGCCTTCCTGGACCGCTACCCCACGATGCCCGGCAAGGTCCTGGTGGCTCCTAAGGCACATGTCGAGCACGTGCTCCGTGACCTCTCAGAGGAGGCATATCTACAGTTGATGCGGACGGTTCGCCGGATCGCTCTGGTTGTTGAGGCGGTTGTTCCCTCCGAGCGCACCTATCTGCTTTCGCTGGGCAGTCAGCAGGGCAACAGCCACCTTCACTGGCACATCGCGCCGCTGCCGCCCGGAACTCCTTACGCGGAGCAGCAGTATCATGCCCTGATGACCGAGAACGGTGTGATCCCCTGGTCGGCACAGCGGGCCTTCGATCTCGCTGAACGTCTCCGTGCGGCCTTGGCCGAGGCCGGCGGAGACGAGTGACCTTCACCAGGTGCCTGGGAGGCTCCTGACTGGGATGACCACGCGTTCGTGTTGCGTCGTATTCTGCCTCGGTTCGCTGCGGCCCTGGTCGGCGGCTTCGTCGAGCCTCTCTTCGGTATGGGGAAGGTTGGACGTTGTTTTGGGCGCGGTCAGTGGCGGCGGTGGCCTGCCGACTCGCGATCTTCATAAACGCTCCCGGGTCCCGGGCCGGACCACCTATCGGGATCCCTTGAAGCCGAACCCGACCGTCCTGGAGAAGTCGTCATGACCATGCCTGAGCACATCGCGACCTGGCGCGACGCTCGCTACGACATGCCCGTCAGTCAGCAGCTGGAGCGCTACAACGAGTTGGCCGCCAAGCACGCGTCGGCTCGCGCCCGGATTGAGCTGGTGGCCCGAGGAATCTATGATCCCGCCCGGCATGGAGCCGATGACCGTCCTGCGCTCACCGTGGCCGAGCACATCGAGTTGCTGGCGCTGGCGGAGTGCATCGCACGCACCGTGCGTCATCCCGCCAACGTCCACCACGCGGTGCTGGCCGGGGTCACCTGGGCAGATATCGCCCGCATTGTCGACTCCGACGAGCTCACCGTTCGGCGGGACTACCAGCGGTGGGCTGACGACCAGCATGACCTCAACCGGCACTCCCCCAACCTCGGCATGACCGCCGACGAGCACGTTGCTGCGACCGCCAGAGCCGCGGAGGGGATGAGCGGCACCTTCTGAGCAAACACCCGCACCCTGGTTGCCGGTGGGTGGACGGAAGAGCGATGTCTTCCCGGCGGGAACACCGGCGGTGCGGTTCGGGTAGGCGGCACCGTCGTCAACGCGTCGGTGCCGCTCAGGTTCGGCTCCGGCGCGCTGTACGGATTTTTCCCCTCCCCTTGCCCGGAGGGGATGGCGGTTCGCACCTGACACCAGAGGTATGCACTCTATAGAGTGAACGTATGCACATTAAGGATAAGCGGACCAGCTTCTCCCACACCAAGGAGCAGGCGGACCAGCTCAAAGAGGCCGCTGACGAGTACGGCGTCACCGTATCCGCCTATATCGGCGAAGCCGTCACCGAGAAACTCCAGCGCGACCGCCGCATGACCGCCTGGCGGCAACTCGTCGGCCACGACCTCGACGACTCCCCCGGCGACGTCCTCGCCCGTGTCCGCACCATGTTCGACCGGATCGAGGAGAGCCACCGTCCGTGAGGTTCTTCGACACCGGCCTGGTCCTGGACCACTCGGCCCTCAACGACTGGCTGAGCAAGGACATCGAGATTGAAGTGATCATCGGCGAGGCCGTCCGTCGCGGGTACCCGATTGTCGTGTCCGCCGTCGCGGCCGCCGAGGCCTCCCGCCAGGCGCTCACCGTTCCGGCTCGCGAGCGTCTGCACGGCCTTCTCTACATGATCGCCCAGCACGTTGACGTGCTCGACGCCGACGATGCCCTCGTCATCGGCGGCATGGCGGCCGAGCACGAGGTCGTCTCCCTTGCCGCCGCCCACACCGCCCACTCGGCCTCCACACGGGTCACCGCGATCGGCAATGTCACCGACTGGCGCATCGTCGCCCGTGACGCGCAGCCCTATCGGCGGTTGTGTCCGCGCATCCCGGTCAACTGGCCATAGCGGGCGGGGGAAGGTGGTGGGACGGCTCAAGGCTCCGCTCCCCCGGCTCCCCCGGTGACCGTTCGGGCTCCTGGCCCGATCCTCTGCCGCGGGCGCTCGGCGAAAGGCCGCGTGGTCGATGCCGTGCCCGGTCTTCTTTGAGGGGCGGCCCGGGTGCGGGCATTCGTTTACCGTGGGGGATGGACATGATCGGTGATCTGGTGGGCAGGACGGGCGTGCGCGGGGCGGCGGTTTTCCGCGTCGCCGTTTCGTGGCCTCGTCCCTACCGGTGCCGGTGCGAGGTGAGCGGCCGTTTCAGGGCGGTCCGGGCGCGAAAGGGGTGTCGTCGGGATCATGCGGCCGGCTGATCTGAATCGTCTCAGTGTGGGTGAGTGCGCCGACCGTTATGTGGAGCTGGTGCGGGCCAGGACCCTGACCGGTGCGTTGTCGATGTCGACGGCGGAGGTGTACGCGCGTGATGTAACCACCTTTGTGCAGTTGGTGGGCGAGGAAGTGGTTTTGGATGATCTGACGGGTGAGGAGGTGGATGCCGTTCTGCTGGCCTTCGCGCGCAAGCCGGACGGGCGGCGGCGCTCGCAGCCGGAGGCAGCCTCGGGGGCGTTGCAGTCCGCCTCCTCCCAGGCGCGGTTTCGGCGGTCGGTGTCGGCGTTGTTCAAGCACGCGGTGCTGGTCGGGTGGGTGCAGGTCAATCCGATGGCGATGGCGACGGTCACGGCCAGGGAGCGCGGGGGGCTGCGGCCGGAGCGGCGTGCGCTGACCCGTGAGCAGGCGCAGGGGCTGATCGGTGCGGCGCGTGACCTGGGTGGCGGGCCGCAGGGGGTGGCGGCGAAGGAGGCGGCGGGCTCGGGGCGCAGGCGTCGTCGTGATCAGAACACCGAGTTGCGTGACGGGCTGATCGTGCTGATGCTGTCGACGATGGGGCCGCGGGTCTCGGAGCTGGTGCGGGCCAATGTGGAGGACTTCTACACCAACGACGGGGTGCGTTACTGGCGGATCTTCGGTAAGGGCGGTAAGACGCGGGACGTGCCGCTGCCCGGTGATGTGGCGCTGGTGCTGGAGGCCTATCTGGCGCGGGGGCGGATCGCCTCCCCCGACAAGGCGTTGCTGCTGTCGTGGCGGGGCCGGCGTCTGGCGCGCGGTGATGTGCAGGCGGTGATCGACCGGGTGCAGCAGGGGGTGGATCCCGATCGGCGCCGTTCGGTGACGCCGCACGGGTTGCGGCACACCACGGCCACTCATCTGCTGGCCGACGCGGTGGACATGGACGCGGTGCGGCGGGTTCTGGGACACAGTGATCTGGCGACGCTGGGGCGTTACCGCGATGAGCTGCCCGGGGAGTTGGAGGTGGCGATGCGTTCGCATCCGTTGCTGCGCGGCCCGGCCGTCCGCGGCGCGGGTGCGTCGGGATCGGGCTCCGCCGAGGGGGTGCAAAGGTCCGGGCCCGCGGCGTCGGCATAGCAGGCGCCGGGCGAGGTTGTTTTCCGTTGCCGCCGGTGGTGGCGAGGTCAGGCGGCGCGTTCGCCGGCGCGCACCTCGGCCAGGACGTCCAAGGAGACGTCGAGGGCCGCGGCGAGCGCGGCGATGGTGAAGAAGGCCGGGGTGGGGATGCGGCCTGTCTCGATCTTGCGGAGGGTTTCGGCGGACAGGCCCGCGGCGGCGGCGACTTCGGTCATGCTGCGGGTGCCGCGGGCCTGGCGCAGGAGCCTGCCCAGGCGGTGGCCTCGTTCGCGGTCAAGTTCGGTCAGCGGGGGTCGCACCATGCGCATGATCCTAGCAAGCGTGATAATAATACCGCTACAGGCGTTGGGGTGATCAGGGGTGTGACGCATGGTGGAGATCAAGACCGTGGCCGAGCTGGATGCGATGCGCGAGGCCGGCCGGGTGGTGGCGCTGGCGCTGGAGGCGGTGCGCGAGCACGCGCGGGTGGGTGTCAGCCTGCTGGAGCTGGACGAGGTGGCCGCGGCCGTCATCTCCGGCGCGGGCGCCAAGTCGGCGTTCCTGGGCTACAAGCCCGGTTTCGCGCCGACTCCGTTTCCCGCGGTGATCTGCGCCTCGGTCAACGACGTGATCGTGCACGGCATCCCCGACGGCTACCGGCTGCGCCCCGGTGACCTGCTGAGCGTCGACTGCGGCGTCTACCTGGAGGGGTGGGCCGGGGATGCGGCGATCAGCTTCGTCGTCGGCCCGCCCCGTCCCGGTGACCTGGAGCTGATCGCGGTGACCGGTGCCGCGCTGGGGGCCGCGATCGCCGCGTGCGTGCCGGGCGGGCGCCTGGGTGACATCGGCCACGCGGTGCACGCGGCGGGGCGGGCGGCCGGGTACGGCATCCCCGAGGACTTCGGCGGTCACGGCATCGGCCGGGCCATGCACGAGGACCCGCACGTGCCCAACCGGGGACGTGCCGGGCGGGGCCTGGTGCTGCGGCCCGGCCTGGTGCTCGCGATCGAGCCGATGTTCGTCGCCGGGGGCGGTGACGGCTACCTGACCGCCCCCGACGGCTGGGCGCTGTCCAGCGTCGACGGCAGCCGGGCCGCGCACGTGGAGCACACGGTGGCCGTCACCGCCGACGGGCCGCGCGTGCTGACCCTGCCCTGAGGGCGCGGGTGTACGGCGTCGATGTCCGATCGATGTCGGCGGGGCCGGGCGGGCCCTCAGGTCAGGCCGGCGGCTCCCCCGCCGGTTGCCGTAGCGAGCGGGAGAGTCCGCCGGGGTCGTCTTCGGTTGACCGGCAAGGCCGTCATCGACGTGACCTCGCCGTCGGCGTGCCCCTGCCCGGCGCCCTGCCCGGCGTGGCGCAGGCGACGCTCAGCGGGCGGGTACGGCGGAGAAGTCCCCGAGCCCGTCTTGCAGGTCTTCGAAGCAGGCGGTCCGCTGGTCGAACTGGGTGTGATACAGCTGCGCGTAGCGGCCGCCGGCGGCCAGCAGCTCGGTGTGCGTGCCGCGCTCGGCGACGCGCCCGTTCTCGACGACCAGGATCAGGTCCGCGGTGCGGACCGTCGACAGCCGGTGGGCGATGACCAGTGCGGTCCGCCCGGCCAGCGCCTCGGCCAGGGCTTCTTGCACCGCGGCCTCGGAGGTGGAGTCCAGGTGCGCGGTGGCCTCGTCCAGCACCACCAGCCGCGGCCGGGCCAGCAGCAGCCTGGCGATGGTCAGCCGCTGGCGCTCACCGCCGGAGAGGCGGTAGCCGCGCTCGCCGACCACGGTGTCCAGGCCTTCGGGCAGCGCCGCGACCAGGTCGGCCAGCCGGGCGCGCCGCAGCACCTCCCACAGTTCCTCGGGTGCGGCGTCCGGCCGGGCCAGCAGCAGGTTGGCCCGGATCGAGTCGTGAAACAGGTGCCCGTCCTGGGTCACCATGCCCAGTGTCCGGCGGATCGAGGCCGCCGACAGCTCGCGCACGTCCACCCCCGACAGTCGTACCGCGCCGCTGTCGACGTCGTACAGGCGGGCCAGCAGCTGCGCGATGGTCGACTTGCCGGCTCCGGAGGATCCCACCAGCGCGACCAGCTGCCCGGCCTCGGCGCGGAAGGACACCTCGTGCAGCACCGCCTCGCCGCCGCGCGCGTCCAGGGCGGCGACCTCCTCCAGCGAGGCCAGTGACACCTTCTCGGCCGACGGGTAGGCGAAACCGACCTGGTCGAACTCCACGCTCACCGGCCCCTCGGGCACCGCCTTGGCGTCCGGCCTGTCGGTGATGAGGGGTTTCAGGTCGAGGACCTCGAAGACCCGCTCGAAGCTGACCAGGGCGCTCATCACCTCCACCCGGGCGCCGGCCAGCGCCGTCAGCGGCGCGTACAGGCGGGTCAGCAGCAGTGCCAGCGCCACCACCGCGCCCGGCTCCAGCTGCCGGCTCAGCGCGTAGAAGCCGCCCAGGCCGTACACCAGGGCCAGGGCCAGCGCCGAGACCAGGGTGAGGGCGGTGACGAACACCGAGCGCACCATCGCGGTGCGCACCCCGATGTCGCGTACCCGCCGTGCCCGTGCCAGGAACTCGGCCGACTCCCTCTCGGGGCGGCCGAACAGCTTGACCAAGGTGGCGCCGGGCGCGGAGAAGCGCTCGGTCATCTGCGTGCTCATCGCCGCGTTGTGGTCGGCGGCCTCGCGTTCCAGCCGTGCCAGCCGGGCGCCGACGCGCCGGGCCGGCAGCACGAACACCGGCAGCAGCACCAGTGCCAGCGCGGTCAGCCGCCAGGAGATGCCGATCATCACCGCCAGGGTCAGGGTGAGGGTGACCAGGTTGCCCACGACCCCCGACAGGGTGTCGCTGAAGGCGCGCTGGGCGCCGATGACGTCGCTGTTCAACCGGCTGACCAGGGCGCCGGTGCGGGTGCGGGTGAAGAAGGCGACCGGCATGCGCTGCACGTGGTCGAAGACGGCGCCGCGCAGCCGCAGGATCAGTCCCTCGCCGATGTTCGCCGACATCCATCTGGTCACCAGGCCCAGCGCCGCCTCGGCCAGCGCGATCACCGCGATCAGCCCGGCGAGTCCTGCCACGACGCCCACCGCGGCGCCGGTGACGATCGCGTCGATCACCTGCCCGGCCAGCACCGGGGTGGCCACCGCCAGTACCGCCGAGACGACGCTCAGCAGCAGGAACCAGGCCAGCAGGGCGCGGTGCGGGCGGGCGAAGGCGGCGATGCGCCGCAGCGTGGCGGCCGAGAACGGCCGCCGGTCGCGCTGGGCGTTCATCGCGCCGTACAGCGAATGCCAGGCGGCCATTTCCATGCTCATCACACACCACCATGCTTCCTGGGTTCCTGGGTTTCCGCGCTCTTGGAGTGAGAGCACCGGCGCGGCCACGACACGACCCTAAAAGCTGAACTTAAGTTGAGGTCAAGGGCCGTGGTGTTCCGGGCGCTTTCGGCGACGCCTACCGCTCCCCCGGCGCACCGACCGGCCCCGCGCCCCCCTAGGCTGAAGACCGTTGTCCGATCCGCCCGGATACCCCCTTTCCGGATCACCCCTTTTGGGAGAGGTGTACTTCGCCGTGCCGACTCTGCCGCTCACCTTGCGCCTGTTCCGTTACGTGGCGTTCGCCGAGGCGTGTTCGTGGACGGGGTTGCTCATCGGCATGTACTTCAAGTACGTGGCCGCCACCGGCGATCTCGGGGTGAAGATCTTCGGGCCGGTGCACGGCGCCCTGTTCGTGCTCTACCTGGTCGCGCTGCTGGTCGCCGCCCGCCAGGCCCGCTGGAGCCTGGGCACACTCATCGTCGGCCTGGTGTGCGCGGTGCCGCCACTGGCCACGCTGTGGTTCGAGCGGCGGATGTTCGCCCGCCGCGAACCGGCCACCGCCTGACCCCTCCCGCCTGACCCCTCCCGCCTGACCTCACAGGTCCAGGATGGCGCGGGTGGCCGCCCTGCAGCGCCGCGGATCGGCCAGCAGGTCGGCGCAGTCGCCGAACTGGTCGACCGACCCCACCGCAGGCAGCGCCCGCACCCGGGCGTCGGTGATGGCGCCGCTGAGGGCGTCGGCGAACCGGCCGGCGTCGATGACCTGGAAGGGCCGCCGGTGATATGCCCGCAGGCTCCCCTCCAGCGCCGGGCCCACCCCCATCCGGTTGTGCAGGGCCGCCACCCGCCGGTAGACCACCCCCAGATGCTCCTCGCGCTCGCGCCACCCGGTGGCCGCCACCGCCGCCGACAGGGCCTCTGCCGGCTCGGCCGTACCCGACAGGCGCGCAAAGGCGCTGCCCAGCCATTTGGCGTACGGCGGGTAGCGGCGGCGCAGCAGCAGCACCAGGCGCATCAGATCGCGGGCCAGATCGGCGGTGACCAGCGCCGATCCCAGGTCGTCGCCGACCTCCCCGCACCGCCCGGGGAAGGCCTCCTGCTGAGCCAGGCGCCTCCACTGCCCGGCCAGCACGTAGCGCTCCAGATCCGGCGGGTACCAGCGCAGCGCGGCACGGACGCGTTCCAGGACATCCAGGCCGTCGTGGAAGACCTCCCCGCAGGTGACCTCCGCCAGTTTCTGCCAGGGGGTCGACAGCCAGTCCAGCATGCCCACCCCCCGCAGCGGGTCGAAGCCGAGCCGCCCGGTGAACCAGGCCGCCGCCTCACCGACCTGCACACCGTGCCCACCGGCACCGGTCACGGCGGTGGGATAGCCGCGGAAAACCTCCGGCAGCCCGCCGGCGACGGCGCGGCGGACCTGCTCGATCCGGTGCTCCTCGACGAAGAGGAGCACCCGGGGACCCCAGTCATGGTCGGTGGAGCGTTCGGTGTCGAACGCCAACACCTCGGAACCGGCGCCGATCAGCGCGGCACTGTGCGGCACCTCGGCCACGATCGGCCGCACGACCTGGGTGTAGAAAGTACGAGAAAGCTCCAGACCAGGTATGAAACCAGACATCATTTCGTCCACTCTGCCTGCCCAGACCTCGGCCCGCACCAGGTTTTCCCGCCCCTGCCCGGGGATCGGGTTCAGGCACCGTCCCAGGCACCGTCCAGGGCCGCGGCGGCCAGCGGGCGAAGGCGCAGGCCCAGCCGCCCGTACAGGGCGAGCGCGGTGTGGTTGGCGGTGTCGACCATCAGCGCGGCGCGGCCGTGCGAGGTGAGCAGGTCGCCCAGCGCCAGGCGGCACACCGCCTCGCCGTACCCGGCGCCGCGGCGGCGCGCGGCGGTGGCGACCCCGGCGACGAAGCCCACCTGCGGGCAGGACCAGGCGTCGGCGGCCACCGCGACCAGGTCGCCGTCCTCGTCGCGCACGCCCGCCCAGCGGCGTACGCCGGCCACCCCTGGCGCCGCCCACGAGGAGGGTGCCGCGGCCGCGAGCAGGGCGCTCACCTCGCCCTCCTCCTTCGGGGCCAGCCACCGCGCCCGCCCCGGTCCCGCGTTGAGGACGGGGCTGAGCCGGTGGGTGTCCATCCACTCGAAGGTGCCCAGCAGGCGCAGCCTCGGTGAGCGGGCGGCCACCTGCCCTACCAGTGCCCGGGTGCCCACCACCCGGTAGGAGGGGCCGAGACGCCCCAGCGCCCACTCCACCAGTGCGGCCACCTGCTCGGGCTCGCCGCACACCGTCAGGCGGTCGCGGCGGTTGAGATCGGGACAGGCCACCGCGACCGCCTCCCCCAGCGCCCAGGCCCGCACGCCCTGCACCATCCCTTGGGCACCCCACAGCACGAGCGGGTCGCCGGCGCAGGCGGCGGCCACCTCGGCCACCTCGCGCAGCACCCTCGGCGCGCGGCTCAGAGGATCGCTCCGGGCCGGTAGGCGGCCGCCTGCGGGTAGCGGGTCACGACCTCCTCCACGCGGGCCACGACCGCCGCCACCTGGGAGGTGGCCGCGCCGGTGAAGGAGATCGGCTCGCCCAGCAGGCCCTCCAGCGCCGCCCGGTCCAGTGGGAAGCGCTCGTCGGCCGCCAGGCGGGCGAGCAGTTCGTTGCCGCCGGCGCCCTCGCGCATGGCCAGCGCCGAGGCCACCGCGTGCTCCTTGATCAACTCATGGGCGCTCTCGCGGCCCAGCCCGGCCCGCACCGCGGCCATCAGCATCTTCGTGGTGGACAGGAACGGCAGGTAGCGCTCCAGCTCGGCGGCGATCACCGCGGGGAAGGCGCCGAACTCCCCCAGCACCGTCAACATGGTCTCCACCAGCCCGTCGAACGCGAAGAACGCGTCCGGCAGCGCCACCCGGCGCACCACCGAACACGAGACGTCGCCCTCGTTCCACTGGTCGCCCGCCAGTTCCCCGGCCATCGACGCGTACCCGCGCAGGATCACCGTCAGCCCGTTGACCCGCTCACACGAGCGGGTGTTCATCTTGTGCGGCATCGCCGAGGAGCCGACCTGCCCCTGGGCGAACCCCTCGGTGACCAGCTCGTGCCCGGCCATCAGCCGGATCGTCTTGGCCAGCGAGGAGGGCGCCGCGGCCAGCTGCACCAGCGCGGTGAGCGCCTCGTAGTCCAGCGAGCGCGGATACACCTGTCCCACGCTGGTCAGCCGGTGGGCGAACCCCAGGTGCGCGGCCACCTCGTCCTCCAGCGCGGCCAGTTTGGCCGCGTCCCCGCCCAGCAGGTCCAGCATGTCCTGGGCGGTGCCGACCGGCCCCTTGACGCCGCGCAGCGGGTAGCGGCCGATCAACTCCTCCAGCCGGGCGAACGCCACCAGCAGCTCGTCGGCGGCCGAGGCGAAACGCTTGCCCAGCGTCGTGGACTGCGCGGCCACGTTGTGCGAGCGCCCGGCCATCACCAGCGGTGAGTGCTCGGCCGCCAGCGCCGCCAGTCCCGCCAGCAGTGCCACGCACCGGTCTCGCACCAGCACCAGGCTGTCGCGGATCTGCAGCTGCTCGACGTTCTCGGTCAGGTCCCTGGAGGTCATGCCCTTGTGCACCTGCTCGTGCCCGGCCAGCGCGTTGAACTCCTCGATGCGGGCCTTGACGTCATGGCGGGTGACCCGCTCACGGGCGGCGATCGACTCCAGGTCGACGTGCTCGACGACCTTCTCGTAGTCGCCCACCGCCTCGGGCGGGACATCCACCCCCAGCCGTGCCTGCGCGGCCAGCACGGCCAGCCACAGGCGCCGCTCGGCCACCACCTTGTACTCAGAAGACCACAGGCGGGCCAGCTGCGGTGAGGCGTAGCGGGCGGCAAGGACATTGGGGATACGCGGCTTGGCAGTCACGTTGCGTCAGTATATTCCGCCCGCCCGGCCCGCCCCGCCCAGGGGTTCGGGCCGGGCCAGGCGGGCGGGTCAGGAACGGAGAAAGCCGGTCATCGCGCGGTGCGCTGGGGCAGGCCAGCGCGACCTTGTCGCCCTTCCCGATTCCCCTGGAGACCAGTAGGTTGGCAACCTGGTTCGCGATGGTATTGACC
>NZ_JBEOWJ010000053.1:0-47388 GCF_040295965.1 Streptosporangium sp. NPDC002544
GCTCCCCACCCCCCGCGGGGGGTGGGGAGCGAGCCGCTTTCGCCGCCCTGCCGGGCACGGAGGCAGGGCCTCAGAGAAGGGATCGGACCAGGACCGGGACCTCGGCGAGGGCCCGCAGGGCGTCGTTGAGGTGGGTGCATCCGTGGACCCCCCTGAGCTCGTCGAGGACGACGCGGCGCAGCTCCGGCAGGGGTGTCCCCACCAGCCGCTGGACATTGGTCGCCGCCAGCGGGCACTCCCGGTAGGGAAGCACCCGAGGGTCGGCGTGGACCGACAGCAGTGCGCCGGTCGACGGATCGGCCGTGGCCTCCAGACGGTACTCGTGGACGGCGACGCGGCCACCCGCCGGGACCGTCGTGCTGTCCTGGAACATCGATTCGATCTCGATCACCTCGCCGACGCGCACGTCGATGCGACGGGCCCGGCGCGTGGAGACCTCGGTGATGTGTTCGAGACGGTGCCAGCTCAGCGGGTCATCGGGACGCTCCAGCGGAGGGACCGGCATGACCTGCTGTGTGTGGTTCACGCCCCCGTCGCGGGACAGCGCGCTGGATCCCGGCTGGAAACCGATGCAGATGCCCTCCATGCGACGCCGGGGCGCCGGCTGTCCCACGACGGGAGCCGCCCACTCCGTCATCCACTGCGAGTATGCGAAGCCGGAGATGAGCGTGGCGCCGGCGAAGTCGTCGAGGAGCAGGTAGAGAGGGGTGCCCGCCGCTCGTTCCTCGGGCATCGCCTCGTCCAGCGCGTTCCGGTAGCCTCCGCCGCCGCGGGCGCCGACCAGCGCACCGATCGACGGCCGAGGCGGTGTGGCCTCGATGTCCTCGATCGCCCGGTCCAGCGCGACGCCGACGCGCAGCTCGTCCTCCGCCAGCACCCGGGGCGGGCCGCCGTCCGAGGGGGTGAGCAGATCCCGGGAGCGTCCGAGCAGGTGCATGCGGGTGCCCCGGCCGCCCGGCCACCGCATGTCGATGGACGCGGTGCGCCGGACCGATCCCGGCCGTCGCGCGGGTGTGGCTCCGGCCGGTCCTCGTGCTCTCAGTCCGGGAGGAAGTTCGACAGCCACTCCGTCTCCTTCTCTCGTGGCCCGATGTCAGTCCCGCATCGGGGTGAGCACGATGTTGACGCGACCGGTGCGGGAGACGCCGTCGGCGTACCACTCGCTGCCGTCCGTCGCCGTGACCAGGAGCCGGTCTTTTTGGGTGTCGTCCCACGCGGCGGCCCGCACCTCGATGACCGGGTGCATGAAGTAGCAGCCGCTCACGAGTGGCTCGCCGTCACGAAGCCTCAGCTCGAAGCTCGGTTCGCCGAAGACCTCTTCTTCGTCGTCGTGCATGAGGACTCCTCTCGCTGGTAGGGGGGCGGTGTGCGCGGTCACCGGCTGTTGCCGTCGCCGCTCAGAAAGAGCTTAATAGGCTAAATAATTATTCACAACAGCCTTGACGCTTCTTTTATACACCGTATAATAAGATCAACTAAGGGTGCTGGACGCCGGCCCCGCAGCACAGAAGGGCAACTCGATGGAGAAGAAGATCTGGGCGAACTCCGGGGACTCGCACTTCCTTGAGCCGGAGAACCTGTTCCAGCAGATCCTTCCGCCGGCTCTCGCGGAGCGGATGCCGCGCTCCGTCAAGGAGGACGGCTGGGAGACCGTTTACATCGACGGCGAGACCATCCGGCGCCCGTTGCCCAAGCCGATCAGGGACGGGGAGTTCGCCGGCGAGACGATCGCGACGCTCTCCTCCCGTCCCCCGGGTGCCGGCAACACGGTCGAGCGGCTGAAGGACCTTGACCAGGAGGGCATCTGGGGTGAGCTGACCTTCCCCTCGCTCGGGATGTGGGCCAACCAGATCAAGGACCCGCTCCTCATCCGTGAAGGTGCCAAGGCACTCAACGACTGGGCTCTGTCGGAGATCCAGCACGTGGCTCCGAACCGCCTCGTCGTCACGGCCACGCTCCCGCTGCTGCGGGTGGAGGACGCCGTCGCCGAGGTGCACCGCGCGGCCGCCGCCGGTTTCTACGCGGTCTTCCTGCCGACCGTTCCCCCGCAGGGCCTGCCCTCCTACAACAACGACGTCTGGGAGCCGCTCTGGCAGGCGATCGAGGAGACCGGCCTCATCCTGACGATCCATATCGGCACCGACGGTGAGACCGCGCCCTTCCGTGGCCCTGGCGGCGCCGTGCTCAACTACGTCGAGACCACCTACGGCGGGCAGCGGGCGGTGACCCAGCTGATCACGGGTGGCGCGCTGGACCGCCACCCGACCATGAAGGTCCTGGTCTCGGAGGGCGGTGCCGCGTGGGCTCCCTTCCTGGGTGACCGGATGAACGAGGGCTACCGCCAGCACTCGATGTTCGTCCGCCCGGTGCTGTCCATGCTGCCCAAGGAGTTCATCTACCGCCAGGTCTACGTCTCCTTCCAGCACGACGAGACGGCCGTGCAGACCGTGGTCGGCATGGGCTACCAGAACGTCATGTTCGGCAGCGACTACCCGCACCTCGAGGGCACCTACGGGCACACCCAGAAGACGCTGCACGAGCTCTTCGACGACGTCGACCCGGCTGTCCGTCATCGCATCACGGTCGGGGCCTTCGCCGAGCTCTTCCCGCACATCGGAGAGCCTCCCGGCAACCTCTGAGGGGCCGGAGGAGCGGCGGATCGCCCACAGGCGGTCCGCCGTTCCGCTTCCAGGACGCGGTGGTGCGCGGGCACCGTTCGACGAGCAGCGTAGGAGAGCACTGATGGCCGTCGGGATCTGTGCGGACCTCACGGTCCTCGAACTGGGCAGCGGCAGCATCGCCACGTCGCTGGCGGGCATGCTGCTCGCCGACAACGGGGCACGTGTCATCAAGGTGGAGCCTCCCTCGGGCGACCGCCTGCGGCGGCTCTCGCCATCCGGTTTCCTGGCCTGGAACCGGGGGAAGGAGAGCGCGGTCGTCGACCTCCGCACGCCGCGGGGCCGCGCGGAGGCGCGTGCCCTCGCCGAGCGAGTCGACGTGCTCGTCGAGGGGTTCGCCGACTCGGTCGCCGCCGGTTTCGGCCTCGGCTATGACGAGTTGTCAGTCGGAAATCCCGGCCTCGTCTACTGCTCGGTCAGGGGCTTCCCACCGGGCAGTCCCCACTCCCGGTTACGGGCGTACGACGCGGTGGTGGCTGCCAAGACGGGGTGGTTCACCCGGCGCCGCAGCGCCCGCCCTGGCCCGCACCTCCTGGCGCCGCCCCTGGCCAGCCACGGGGCGGGGCAGCTGGCGCTGCAGGCGATCGTCGCGGCGCTCATCGTCCGCGACCGGACGGGGGAGGGGCAACGTGTCGAGACCTCGCTGCTGCAGGGGCTCTCACCGCTGGACTACTTCGGGCTGATGATGCGGCAGTACGAACTGGCTCATCCAGAGCGGCCGTCCGGTGACGGGAAGGTCCGGGCGACGGCGGGTGCCCTGTGCAGTGAGGACGGCCGCTGGGTGCTCTGGACGACGATGCTCCGCGCGGAGAGCGAAGGCCTCACGCGGGCGCTGGGTCTGCGGTGGACCTGGGATGACGAGCGCTTCCGGCACGCGCCGGACTTCGAGAGGGAGGAGGACGCGGCGGCCTTTGGTGACCTGCTGAGGGACAGGTTCCGGAAGCGGACCTGGGCAGAGTGGGAGCCGTTGCTGCTGGCCGAGCCCGATGTCGGCTTCGAACTCGTGGCCACCGGAGAGGAGGGCCTGCGCCACGCGCAGGTTCTGCACAACGGGCACGTGATCGAGGTTCAGGACCCGGTCCTCGGCCCGGTCAAGCAGGTGGGCCCGGTCGCGGCGTTCGAGCTGACACCCTCGGTCGTCCGGGGCAGTGCCCCGGCGCTCGACGACCTCAGGCGAGAGATATCGCTACCGGCGCCCGTACGGCGGGCCGGCTCCGAGGCGCCCCGGCATCCGCTCGAGGGCGTGACGATCCTGGAGTTCGGCAACTTCTACGCGATGCCGTTCGCCTGCACCCTGGCCGCCGCCCTCGGCGCGCGGGTGATCAAGATCGAGGGCGTGGGCGGCGACCCGATGCGGCACAGCTTCGGCGCGGACGAGGTCGGCGGGGCCAAGACGACCGAGGGCAAGGAGAGCCTGGCGGTCGACCTGAAGACGGAGGCGGGCCAGGAGATCGTCCGCCGGCTGGTGCGGCGGGCCGACGCCCTGGTACTCGGCTTCCGCCCCGGTGTCGCCGAGAGGCTCGGCATCGGCCGGGAGACCCTCCGCGACCTCAACCCCAGCCTCGTCTACCTGCACGGCGCCGGTTACGGGCCGTCCGGCCCCTACGCGAGCCGGCCGATCTACGCCTCGATCGCGGCGGCCGTCGCCGGGGCGTTCCCCCGGCAGGCGGGAGCGGCCGTTGACCCGAGCCGGGCGGCCGGTGAGGATCTCCCGACCATCCGGGCGCTGGAGGCGAGGATCAGCGGTGTGGCGGACGGCGACGCCAACGCGGCTCTGGCGCTCTGCTCCGCGCTCCTCCTCGCGCTGCGTCACCAGCGGCGAACGGGCCAGGGCCAGTACGCGTTCACCTCCATGATCGGCGGCAACGCCTACGCGTACTCCGATGACTTCGTCGCCTACGACGGGAAGCCTGCCGCGGCCCGGCCCGACCTGGATCAGTACGGTCTGCACGCCCTGTACCGCCTCTACCCGGCCTCGACCGGCTGGGTGTTCCTCGCGGCGCCGCGACGACGGGAGTGGGAGGCGCTGGCCAGAGGGCTCGGGCGGCCGGATCTGCTGGACGACCCGCGCTTCGCCGGCAAGGACGCGCGCTGTGAGCACGACGCCGAGCTGGTCGCGGTTCTCACCGAGTCGTTCTCGCACGCCCCGGCTGAGGTCTGGGAGGAACGGCTGAGCTCGTGCGGGGTCGGTTGCGCCGCGGTGTACGAGGGAACGCCCTCCGAGTTCACTCTGTCCGACCCCTCGTCGCGCGCGGTCGGAGCGGTCGCCGAGGTCGTTCACCCGCTGTTCGGCGCGGTGCTGCGACACGGCCCGCAGGCCCATTTCACCCGGACGCCGGCGCGGGTCGCGGCAGGGTGCCTGATCGGGCAGCACACCGGGACGATCCTCGCCGAGCTCGGCTACACCGAGCACGAGATCGCCCGGTTGATGCGTGACCATGTCGTCTTCGGTAGTCGTTCACCTCGGGAGGTGGCCGGATGAGCTCTCTCGCCGGTCGGGTCGCCCTGGTCACCGGGGCGGGGCGTGGACTGGGGCGTGCCCACGCGCTGGCGTTGAGCCGCGCGGGCGCGGCGGTGGTCGTCAACGATGTGGGCCGCGGGGTGGACGGCTCGGGGGACGCGGAGGACGTGGGCGCCGCGACCGCGGCGGAGCTGGTCGCCGAGGGCGGAACCGCCGTCGCCGACACCTCGGACGTCTCCACCTTCGAGGGCGCGCAGGCCGCCGTGTCCGCCGCGTTGGACGTCTTCGGCCGGATCGACATCCTGGTGAACAACGCCGGGATCACCGGCGGCGGCCGGCTGCACGGGACGGACACGCGGCTCATCGAGCGGATCTTCGCCGTCCATGTGACGGGGACCCTGGGGACGATCAGGGCCGCCCTGCCCCGCATGCTGGAGAACGGCTGGGGACGGATCGTCAACACCGTCTCCGAGGCGGCTCTGACAGCTGCGCCGGGCGGCGGCGTCGCCTACGGGGCAGCCAAGGCCGCGGTCTGGTCGGCCACGTTGAGCCTCGCCCGCGACTGCGAGGGCACCGGGGTGACCGTCAACGGCCTGTCACCTGGCGCGCGTACCAGGATGTCGGCCGCCGCGATCGACGCCGGATACTCCCCTCGGGCACTCGACCTCGACCCGTCCCACGTCGCCAGGGTGGTGGCCTACCTGTCCTCGGAACAGGCGGCCGACATCAACGGCCACGTGATACACGTCGCCGGGCCCCACATCCGGGAGTATTCGAACGTACGCCGCTCGCGGGACACGGAACTCGTGGCTCGCCTCGAGAGGGAGCTCGGATCCGGCGCGCCCCGTCAGCGGTAGTGCCGGACACCGTCCCGCATCGACATGGACAGGCGACCCTGGGCGACGAGTAGCTCCAGGTGGGCCGTCGTCTCGAACACCGCCATCATCCCGCTGAAGGGGGCGAGTTCGGTCAGCCGCAGTCCCCGGCGGGTCCAGCGCATCGCCTGGGCGATCTCCCCGGGGCTGCCGGCGCCGCTGTCGGCCAGGCGGTGGATCTCGTCCAGGCGCTCGTCATGATGGGCGATCAACTCGTCCACGCGGGCATGCGCGCTCGGGGCGACCGGCCCGTGGGCGGCCAGCAGCATCGCGTCCGGGCGTGACCGGACGACCGCCAGCGAGTTCAGGAAGGCGCCGAGCGGGTTGCCTGACAGTGACGCCTCCAGCCCGATGGAGGGGGTGATGGCGGGCAGCACGTGATCGCCCGCGAACAGCAGACGGTTCTCCAGATCGTGGAAGACCAGGTGTCCCGCGGTGTGGCCGGGGGTGGAGACCGCGTGCAGGACCCGGTCTGCGAAGAGCGGGATGGGCCCCTCTTCCAGCCACTCGTCCGGTGTCTCCCACTCGGTGACGTCGCGTCGCTCACCCTGGGTGGCGCCGAGCCGGCGGGCGAGTTCCGGTGCGCCCAGTTCGGGGAGCGTGGCGATCTGGTTCGTGAGCGGGCTTCGATCGGGCTGCCGCATCAGCTCCAGCGTTGCCCGTTCGCCGTGCCCGAGACCCACCCCGGCGCCGAACTCCCGCCGCATGGCCACGGCCTGGGTGTAGTGATCGCGGTGCACATGGGTGACCAGGAACCGGTGGATGTCGTGGGGAGAGGCACCGAGGTGCGCGAGCGCCTTGATCAACGCATTCCGCCCCTCGGGAACGGCCCACCCGCCGTCGATGAGGACCAGGCCGTCGTCGGAGTACAGGACGTAGACGTTCACCGCGTGCAGACTGTCGCTGGGCATGGGCAACGGGATCCGGTAGACGTTCCTCGCCACCTCGAAGGCGCCAGGCTCTGTCCATTCAAGAGAAGGGGGCATCTATATAATTTAACTAATTAGACATAATATCTCCACTCGAACCTCGCTGCGATCGTGGCGTACCCCCACTCCAACTCCCTGCCCCACCCCGGCCCGTCCAGGCCACCATCGCTCCGCCACTCCCGACGCCCACGGACGCCCCGACGCCGCCGACGGAGACTGGTCGTACCCACGCCCGAGCCGACCCCCACGGTGACCGACACCGTGCCTCCCGGTGCGCCCCCACCCCGACTCCCTGAGCACCCGCTGTCGAAATCGGTCGCACTCGCGAGATGGGATCGGGCCGACCAGTCGTGGTGACCGCCGTCCCGGCTCCGCCGGGTCTGTGACGCGAGGCGCGCTCAGCCGATGCGGCTGAGCGTGCGCCTGGCCGGGTCGGAGGAGCGCGGTTCCGGCCGGAGACCTGCGATGATCCGCCTTTGGCGGCCAGGCGGCGAGTCTCCTTCGTCCCGGTCGCGCACTGCTTCATTCTTCCGGCACTGTTAACGGCGGGTAACGATCCCTTGTCGTTGACATGATCTAGATCACGCGGCTACGGTTACATCCCGACCGGTTGGAACTGAAGTCGCGTAGTGGAGAACGCTCCGCGACCCAACGTCTCCGCGAATCACGCGGTAGACGCGCACGTCCTTCTCTCTCCCCCCCAGCGAGTCGTTCTACAGGAGCGCCATGCGATCTCTTCGGCGTTGTACACGGCAGGTACGTCTACTGTCAGTCCTGTCCATGGCGGTCATCATGTTGACCGCGTGTTCGAGTTCAGCGGGGACCAGCTCTGGTCAGGCGACCGGCGGTTCCGCCTCCGGCGCGCACCCACTGAGAGTGGTGCTCCCGGCGGAGCCGGCTACTTTCAACCCGGCACTCGCGCTCTACAGCACCCTGCGCATCGTGGGGCCGGTATTCGACCCGTTGGTCGGTTTCGACAAGGAGACGCTGGAGCCGAACGACTCCGGTCTGCTCACCTCCTGGGAACGGGTCTCGCCGACCGAGTGGCGATTCAAGGTCCGGGAGGGTGTGAAGTTCCACAATGGCGAGGAGTGGAACGCTACAGCGGCCGCTTTCACCATCGAAAAGTATCGGGACGAGCCGAAAAGCGGTTTCGCCCCGTACTACGCGCGGGTCACGGACGTGAAGGCCGAACCGGATGGTTCGCTGCTGGTGACGACGAACGTTCCCTACATCGCGATGCCGAAGGTGCTGACCACCGCGATGGGCCTGCCGCCGAAGTACTACGCGGAGGTGACCGGGGACAATTTCGGGAACAAGCCGATCGGTACCGGGCCCTTTGAGTTCGATTCGCTCCAGGCCGGCCAGAAATTCTCGGTCAAGGCGTTCAAGGGTTACTGGCGGGGTGCGCCCAAGCTGGAGGGAATCACCTACTCGTGGGCCGCGGACGCGTCCACCCGCGCCGCACTGCTGCAGAGCGGTGGCGCCGACCTGGTCTCCGACCTCCCGAACGAGCTCATCGAGGAAGTCGACAGCGCACCCGGCACCAATGTTCTCTCCGCGCCGTCCCTTTACAAGATGGCGCTCAGCATGAACTCGAATGACGGCACGCTGAAGGATCCGAACCTCCGGAAGGCCGTGCAGGCGGCGATCGACTACGACGCCATCGTCAAGACGCTCTTCGGAGACGTCGGAGCACGGAAGTCGCCCTACTTCATCGGAGACCTGCTTCCGGAGAAGCCCGAGATCGGCTACCAGAAGTACGACCAGGCCAAGGCGAAGGCACTGGTCGGCGCCAGTGGCGGGACGCCCAGGCTCCGGTACCTGTACACGACGGGTTTCTACCCGAAGGACAAGCAGGTCGGCGAGGCGGTCTCGGCGATGCTGGAGGCGGTGGGCTTCCAGGTCGAGCAGGTTCCGATGGAGAACGCCGCGCTCCGCAAGGAGCGCAACACCGGGAACTACTCGATGTACATGGTGCAGAACTTCCCCGTCTTCGCCCACCCGGACTCGTTCATCGCCTTCTTCACCGGGAAGAACGCGGCGGTGAAGTACTGCACCGACCCGGCGGGCTATGACGCTCTCACCGCGGAGGCGCTCTCGGCGAAGGAGCAGGAGGCGAGTGACCAGGTTTACGACCGGGTCGAGAAGAAGGTCCTGGACTCCGACGCCTGCAACGCGGTGCTCTACGACCAGGTGATCTCCTACGGCATGACCGACAAGGTCAAGGGGTTCAAGTCCGCGCTCGACGCGGTCCCCTCGATGTACGAGGTCACGCTTGACAGCTGATTCGGGGCACCGGGGGTCTTCCGTCGAAACGGCGGAGGACCCCCACCTTCGCGTGGCGGAGCGGCCGGTGGGGGATTCTGGCGCGAACCCTGGTCTTTGACTGGTCGAGAGTGGATCCGGCCACCGCGCCCTACTGGGAAGGAGATTGGCGGACTCCCGTTCGGGCGCCCAGCCGCAGACGATCCGCTGTACGACTTCGTCCCACGATCGACTGATAGGTAAGTGATTGATGGGACATATGTCTTCTTGTATAAGGAATGTCTTGACCGTCCAGATCGGCTTCACTACGGTAAACATACCGACCGGCCGTTATCCATACCGTGAGTTTGAGATCACCGACCTGAGCCGGAGTGGCGATTCCATGGCCGTCGGGAGTCGGTGCCCGCGCTCACCATCGGGTTCTCACCTTCTCGGGGAACCGTTTTCTGTCACAGGCGCTGTCCGTCAAGGGAGGTCCGGATGACTGAGGAACGACGCATACTCGACGTCGACCGCCTGTCCGTCGTGCACCGCGCTCGGGGCCGCAGAGGCCATCCCGTCGTCGCGGTCGACGACGTCTCACTCGGCGTCGGCGCCGGCGAGATCGTCGGAGTCGTCGGCGAGTCGGGATCGGGGAAGACCTCGCTGGCGATGGCGGTCGCCGGCCTGGGGAAGATCTCCACCGGTAAGGTCACGGTCTCCGGCATCGAGGTCGGCAAGCGGCTCTCGCGGAGCGCCAGGGCGGAGATCCAGGTGATCCTGCAGGATCCGCACGGCTCTCTCGACCCCCGCCAGAGCGTGCGTCGTGGGCTGCGGGAGCTGCGCGGCATCCATTCCGCGCGGACCGCCTGGGTGACGGACGAGGAACTGCTCGCCAAGGTCGGGTTGACCGCCGACCTGCTCGACAGGCTGCCTCATCAGATGAGTGGTGGCCAGGCACAGCGAGTCTCGATCGCCCGCGCTCTGCTGCTCCGCCCGAGCCTGCTGCTCGCCGACGAACCGACGTCGGCTCTCGACGTGTCGGTCCAGGCGCAGATCCTCCGGCTGCTCCTGGAGCTGCGTCGCACCGAGGGACTGGCGATCCTGTTCATCAGTCACGACCTCGCCGTGGTGCGCGCCGTCTGCGATCAGGTGCACGTGATGCTGCGCGGCCAGGTCGTCGAGCACGGGGTCACCGCGGAGGTCTTCGACCGTCCCGCGCACGAGTACACCCGCAGGCTACTGGCGGCGATTCCCGGCAGGCAGACGGTGAACTCGGCGGAGCAGGCTCATGTGTCAGACGACTCGATCCCCGGTGACGGTCATCGATCTCCCACCCCCGTTCTTTGAGAGGCCGACGTGATTAGGTTCCTCGCGGGCAAGGCGGTGCAGGGTATCGCCACCCTGATCATCGCGGTGTCCGTCGCCTTCTTCCTCGCCCGTGGTACCGGCAACCCGGTGAGGGAGATGCTCGGTGATCTCGCCAGCGCCGAGCAGGTCGCCCAGCTCAACGCCCAGCTCGGTCTTGACCGGCCGCTCTCCGTCCAGTACCTCCATTTTCTGGGGGACCTCGTGACCGGGAACCTGGGCGACTCGCTCCGATACGGCTCCAGCAACCTGGAGCTCATCCAGAGCCGGCTGCCGGCGTCGATCCAGCTGGCGGCGGCCGCGATGTTCATCGCAGTGCTCTTCGGCGTGCCCCTGGGTATCTGGGCCGCGCTGCGGGAAGGCCGGCTGGCGGACCGGCTGGCCTCGGCCGTGGCGCTGATAGGCCAGTCGATCCCGCTGTTCTGGCTCGGTCTGATGCTGATCCTGCTGTTCGCGGTGAGCCTCGGCTGGCTACCCGCCGGGCAGTCCACCGGGTTCAGCTCGCTGATCCTGCCCGCCGTGACACTGTCCACGTTACCGATGGCACAGATCGCGCGTCTCACCAGATCGAGCATGTCCGAGGTACTGGGCGAGGCGTTTCTCTCCGCCGCCCAGGCCCGGGGCATTCCCCGGTGGCGGATCGTGCTGATCCACGCCCTCCAGAACGCCTCGCTCCCGGTGATCACGATCATCGCCCTTCAGGCGGGAACCCTGCTCTCCGGGGCGATCACGGTCGAGTTCGTCTTCGCCTGGCCCGGACTCGGCACCCTTGCCACCCAGGCGGTTCAGACGAGGGACTTCTCCCTGATCCAGGCGATCGTGGTCTTTGGAGCCGCGGTGTTCGTGGTCGTGAACCTGATCGTCGACCTCCTCTACGGCGTCCTGGACCCGCGAATTCGGGACGGTGTCGCATGACCACGATCAACACGATCCAGAAGTCCCCGCGGACCACGCGGAAGCCCTCGGTGGCGCGGGCCCGCGGTACGGGCTCCGTGCTGGCCTTCGGGCTGCCGTTGGCGGTGATAGGTCTCATCTGCCTCGCCGCACCGCTGCTGCCGCTGCCGGACCCGGCGCTGCAGACACTCGGAGACGCGCTCCAGCCACCGGTCTGGATGGACGGCGGCAACTGGTCGCATCCGCTGGGCACCGATCACCTCGGGCGTGACGTCCTGTCCCGGATCGTCCACGGCGGCCAGCTCACCTTCGTCATCGCGATCGTCGGCATGCTGGCCGGGGCCATCCCCGGCACGCTGGCCGGACTGGTGAGCGGGTTCTACCGGGGAGCGGCCGACGCGGTGATCTCCCGGTTCGTCGAGGCGCAGCTCGCCCTGCCGTTCATCCTGCTGGCCATCGCGATCATCGCCAGCCGCGGACGTTCTCTCGCCGTTCTGATCCTCGTACTGGCTCTGATCGGCTGGGCGCAGTACGCCCGGGTGGTCCGCGCCGAGACGCTGTCGCTACGGGAGCGTCCGTTCGTACTCGGCCTGCGCTGCGCCGGTGTGCCGACCCTGCGGATCCTGCTCCGGCACATGCTGCCCAACCTCGCCGGCACCGTTCTCGTCCTCACCACCCTGCAGATAGGAACGGTGATCCTGGCGGAGAGCGCGCTCAGCTTCCTGGGCCTGGGCGTGGTGTCACCGCAGATCAGCTGGGGCGCGATGCTCGCGGACGGGCGTGACCAGCTCTCGCACGCCTGGTGGGTCGCGGCCTTCCCCGGCCTGGCGATCACGATCGTCGTACTGCTGGTGAACCTGCTCGGTGACGCCATGCGCTCCTGGCTCGACCCGAAGAAGCGGAGGTACTGACATGGGTACGGTTCTCGAACTCCGTGATCTCACCATTGAGGCGGCGACCGCCCGAGGCACGCAGGTGCTGGTGGACGCCGTGGACCTGACCCTCGAAGGGGGAGAGATCCTCGGTCTCATCGGGGAGTCGGGCAGCGGCAAGACGACCACGGTGCGGAGCGTCCTGGGCCTGCTGGACCGCAATGTCTCGGTGGCCTCAGGCGAGGTCGTCGTGCTGGGTGAGCAGGTCCAGGCGCCGGGAAGGCAGAACGTCGACAAGGTCCGCGGACGTCATGTCGGAATGGTCTTCCAGGGGGCGTCGTTCTCGCTCAACCCCCTGATGAGGGTACGGCGCCAGCTCCGTGAGGTGGTCCGCACCCACCTGCCGAAGCTCTCTCCCGAGGAACGGGACGCGCGGATCGCTCATGTGATCAGCCGGATGGGCTTCACCGAGGTGGATCGGGTGCTCGACTCCTTCCCCCATCAGCTCTCCGGGGGAATGCGCCAGCGGATCGCCATCGCACTCGCGGTGGTCACGGAGCCGGAGGTGCTGATCACCGACGAGTGCACCTCGGCGCTGGACGTGACCACCCAGGCGGAGGTCGTCGGCCTGCTCGGCTCGCTGACAGCCGGATCCGGGATGGGCACGGTGTTCGTGACCCACGACCTCATGCTGGCGAGCGAGATCTGTAACCGGATAGCGGTGATGTACGCCGGTCAGATCGTGGAGATGGGCACGGCGAAGGACGTCGTCCACCGTCCCCGGCACCCCTACACGCGGGCCCTGCTGGCGGCCATCCCGAGCTGGGACGGCGGCGAGATCAAGGCGATCGACGGGGCCGCTCCCAGGATCACCGAGGACTGGACGGGATGCCGGTTCGCCCCGCGCTGCCCCCGCGCCGAGCAGATCTGCACGGCCGGTCAGGTCCCGTGGGTCGAGGTCCCGGGTGGTGACCACGCGCGATGTCACTTCGCGCTGGAGAACGACCGGGGCGAGGCGTTCCTGCCCGCCTCGTCCCAGGCATGAGCGCCCTGACCGCGCCCGAGAGCCGGCCCGAGAGCCGGTTCGTCGTCTCGGTGGTCGACGGCCCGGTGGCGACGGTGACCTGGTCCCGGCCCGAGCGGCGCAACGCCATCGGACAGGAGGTCTGCGACGAACTGGTCGCCGCCCTCGAATGGCTGGCATCCCGGCCGGAGATCGGCGTCGTGGTGCTCCGGGCCGCCGGCCGGCCGTTCTGCGCCGGATGGGACGTCACCGACTTCGAGCGGCTGGCCGGTGCCGGTCCCGAGGCGCTGGCGTCGTTCTTCCGGCATGGCCGACGGCTGCTCGCGGCGATCAGCGCACTGCCACAGGTGACCGTGGCCGCTCCGGCGGGCCTGGTTCTCGGATTCGGCTGCGCCCTGCTGACCCGCTGCGACCTGGTGATAGCGGCGGACGACAGCCGTTTCGGGCTTCCGGAGATCAGGCTCGGCATGCCGCCCGCCACCGTGATCCCGGAACTGCTCTCCGTCATGACGCGCCGCGCGGTGCTGGAGTGGGCGGTGACCGGGGAGCGGTTCGACGCGCGCCGGGCGATGGCGGACGGGCTGGTGACCTCGGTCGTCCCGGCCTCGGAGCACGACGAGGAGACGGTGCGGGTCGCCGGCCTGCTCTCCGGTCATCCGGACGGGGCGATACGCGCCACCAAGGAACTCGTGGGGCGGCTCGCCGCGGCCGACGAGGGGGAGCGGGTGGCACTCGGGGTCGAATCGGCTCTGCGCCGTTTCGCCGGCCAGGCGCCCGCATGACACAGGCAGACGCGGCCGTGCGAACGGCACGGACCGACGAGGAGGAACGACGATGACCGAGACGAGACCCACCCGTCGCATCCGGGTCGGGATGTCACTCTCCGCGCACTACACGCCCGAGGCATCGGTCCGCGAGGGGCTGCGCGACACGATGGAGCAGGTGGCGCTGGCCGAGGAGATGGGCCTCGACACCATCCTGCTCGGGCACCATTACCTGACCCGCTCGCAGTTCCTGCAACCACTGTCGACGGTGGCCTACCTGGCCGCGCGCACCGAGCGGATCCGGCTGGGGTTCGGCGTCTACCTGCTGCCGCTGCACAACCCGCTGGCGCTCGCCGAGGAGTTCGCGACCATCGACCAGCTCTCCGGAGGTCGTCTGATCCTCGGACTCGGCGCGGGCTACCGCAGCGTGGAGTTCCGCGCGTTCGGGATCCCCCTGGAGGAGCGGTTCAAACGGATGGAGGAGTACGTCGAGGTCCTCCGAGCCCTGTGGTCGGGGGAGCCGGTCACCAGGTCGGGCTCCTTCGGCGAACTGGACGGCGCCCGGGTGCTGCTGAAACCGGTCGAGCCCTCGGGGCCGCCGCTCTGGCTGGGGGCCTTCGGCCCGGTGGGCATGCGCCGGGTGGCCAGACTCGACGCCGCCTGGGCCGTCGCCCCCAACGGAACGGTCGAGGAGGTGGCCGAGCGGATGGCGATGTTCCGGGAGGCACTGGTCCAGCACGGGCGCTCCCTCGACCGTGACTACCCGCTGCTGCGAGAGGGTTGTGTCGCCCCGACACGACAGGCCGCCGTCGACGCGGCCGGCGCCTTCCTCGCGGAGCAGTACGAGAACTACCGCGGCTGGAAGCACGGTGCCTCGCTGGACGACCTGATCAGCGGCCATGCCGTGATCGGCTCACCCGAGGACGTCATCGAGAGGCTGAGCCGCTACGCGGAGATCGGCTACACCGACGTGGTGCTCCGGCTGCAGTGGACCGGGATGCCCCAGGCCGACGTGCTGCGCTCGATCCGGCTGCTCGGCGAGGAGGTCATCCCCGCGCTGGCGGAGGTGCCGGTTGGCGAAACTTCTGAAGTCCTCCGGAAATCGATAGGAGAGGTCCGAATTTAATGACCGCGATGAACTTTGGGCGACTGGTCGATCTTCAGAGGGTACGCAGGGAGGCGGAGCCCGCGCTCATCACCGATGAGGACGTCTGGACGTACGGGCGTCTCGCCGACTCGGTCCACGCCACCGCCGCGTTCCTCGCCGAACGCGGTGTCGGGAAGGGCGACCGGGTCGCCGTACTCGGCATGAACTCGCCGGAGTACGTCTGCGCGGTGCTGGCCGTTTACCGGCTCGGGGCCATCGCGGTCCCGCTGAACTACCGGCTCCAGCGGGTGGAGCTCGAGTTCCTGGTTCGCGACTCGGGAGCGGTCGCGGTGATCTGTGAGACCGAGTTCGTGGAGGTCATGCACGAGATCTGCGAGGATCTGCGCCTGCGGGCGTCGGTGCAGCTCGACGGGGACGGTTGCGGTTCTCCCGGCTGGTCGCTCTTCGCCCAGGTGCTGGCGGACTACTCGGGCCGGGAGGTCCCGCCGGCGGAGGTCGCCTTCGACGACCCGCAACGGATCATGTACACCTCGGGAACCACCAGCCGTCCAAAGGGCGTGATCATCACGCACGGCATGGCCGCGCTGAACGTCATCGCCCAGACGAGCGAGCTCGGGCTCTCCTCGGCCGACCGGCTCCTCATCTCGTCCCCGCTGTACCACGTCGCGGCCTGGGACTCACCCGGCGTCGGCGCGCTCTTCAACGGCGGGGCGCTGGTGATAATGCGAAAGTTCGACGCGCCACTGGCACTCAGGCTCATCGAGGAGCACCAGGTCACCGGTGGTATCTTCGTGCAGGCGATTCTGCACAGCCTGCGGTCGGCCTCGGACGGCTCGCGGGACCTCTCCTCGCTCAAGTGGATCGTCTTCGGCGCGGCCGCCGGAGAGCTGTACCGCGAGGTCCGGGAGATGTTGCCGACGACCCGCCTGGTCCAGGCCTACGGCATGACGGAGGCGTGCAGCTCCATCGCCTACATGGACGTCGCACACGTCGTGTCGAAGCGTGGTTCCGTCGGCACGGCCGTGCCCTTCGTGGAGTATCGGGTGGTCGATGAGAACGAGAACGACGCCGGTCCGGGTGTTCAGGGTGAGGTGGTGCTCCGCGGCCCGAAGGTGACGCCCGGCTACTGGGGTGACGAGGAGCTGACCGCTCAGGCGTGGCGGGGTGGCTGGTTCCACACGGGTGACGTCGGAATGGTGGACGAGGACGGTTTCCTCTACATCACGGATCGGCTCAAGGACATGATCCGTTCCGGCGGGGAGAACGTCGCGAGCCAGGAGATCGAGCGGGTGATCTACACTCATCCTCTCGTGTCCGAGACGGCGGTGATCGGTGTGCCGCATCCGCGCTGGCAGGAGGTGCCAAAGGCGTACGTCGTGCTGAAGGCCGGCGCGACGCTGGCGGAGGACGATCTGCTCGGCTACTGCCGTGAACGTCTCGCGTCCTTCAAAACGCCGAAATCCGTGGCTTTCGTGGACAAGCTCCCCCGTAATCCCTCGGGAAAGGTGCTCAAGCGGGTGCTACGGGAATCCTCGGAGAAAACCGACTCGATGCTCCTCTCCTGACCTCGCGCACTGTGACGGCGGACGCCCTACCCTGTGTGGCAGATAACCACTGAGAAACCGTTCTAGGTAAGGGGGACGAGAACCATGGCACGTACCGCATCACGAGGTGGCCCCCGGGGCACCTATTCTCCCGCGGAGACGCGGCGGGCGCTGCTGGCAAGTGCACTGAAGCTGTTCGAGGTCGGCGGTTACCACGCGACGTCCGTGGAGGACATCGTGAAGGAGGCCAACCTGACCAAGGGGGCCTTGTATCATCACTTCTCCGGTAAGGAGGAGATCCTTCAGCAGATACAGGAGGAATACATCGACGACCGGCTCCGGAACTGCCGTCGCATTCTTGAGTCATTCGAGACCCCGGTCGAACGGTTGCGGCAGCTCATCCTTGAGTCATTGGTCGCCATCGACCAGTTCCGCGCCCATGTCACCGTGTTTACTCAGGAGCGCCGCTTCCTTACCGAGGAACGCTTCGCCGCGATAAAGAAAAAGCGCGACGAGCTCGACGCGATGTACGAGTTGGTGATCCGTCAAGGTATCGAAGAAGGGGTTTTCAACTCGGCCCTGCAACCACGTATCGCCAGCTTCGGAGTCCTGGGCATGCTGACCTCGGCGTACAACTGGTACCGCCCTGACGGCCTGCTGGCCGTCTCCGAAGTGGCCGACCAGCTCTCCGAGCTGGTTCTCGGAGGACTGATCTCGCCGACGAGCGGGGCTTCTTCCAGCCAGTAACGTCCCGACCGGTCGGTGTGAGAAAACGGGCACCGTCGCGTGCCCGGTTACTCGCCGGGCCCGGGGTGTCCGTCGTAGGCGGAGAACCTGGGGGCGCGCTCGGACGACCGCGCCTCTGAGGATGCCCTGTGATGCTGCTGACCTCGGCGTTGACGCCGTTCGGTGGAGGCCGTGGAACGGTCCCCGAACGCTGATGCGTCCGCCGGGGAAGTACCGGGAGTCCAGACATCCGGCACCTTGACGATCTCAGTTTGATACCCGTACCATACCTACTGGTCGGAATGTAACGAGGGGGTTGAAGCATGAAATTTGGCGTGATGAATCTGTTTCCGGCCGAGGGTGACGGAGACGACGCGCAGGTGCTGCGAGACACCATCGAGGAAATCCAGATCGCCGACGAACTGGGATTCGACTCGTGCTGGCTGGCGGAGCACCATTTCTCGCGCTACGGGATCCTCGGTAATCCGCTGATGCTGGGCACGGCGATCGCCGAGCGGACGCGCAACATCACCATTGGCACCGCAGTGGTCGTCGTCCCACTGCACGACCCGCTTCGCATCGCCGAGGACGCCGCGCTGCTTGACATCCTGTCCGACGGCCGTCTCGTGCTCGGCATCGGACGCGGCTACCAGCCGAGCGAGTTCCGAGGTTTCGGCAAGGACCGCGACGCCAACAAGGAGCTGTACGCGGAGATCGTCGACATCCTGAAGCTGGCGTGGACTCAGGAGAACTGGTCGTACGAGGGCAAGCACTTCCAGTACAGCGACATGAACGTCTTCCCGAAGCCCGTGACTCCGGGAGGGCCGCCGATCCTGCACGGCACGTCGTCACCGGAGACCTTCCGGCAGCGCGGGCTGGCCGGCGACCACATCATCGTGTCGTCCAGCTTCACGCCCATGCAGCGGATCAAGGAGAACTACGACTCCTACCGTGAGGCGCTCGTCGAAGGCGGGCACGAGAGCGGTGGTTTCGACCTCCCCTTCATGCAGCAGGTGTGGGTCGGCGGGAGTGCGGACGGTCTGCAGGCGGCGGCAGGGGCCGCGCTGAACTACTACCGCAGCGTCGGCAAGGTGATTCCCGGCTCCGACGAGGCGATCGAGTCGGAGCGGGCGTACTACGACAAGGTTCAGCGGAACATCGGTCTGCTCACCGTGGAGAAGACCCTGACCCACGGCGGCACCTTCGGGTCGGTGGACCGGGTGGTCGACACCCTCGGCCGGATCCGGGACGAACTGGGTGTCACCCACTACATCGGCTGGTTCCACATTCCCTCACTTGACCGCAGGCGTGCCATCGAGTCGATGGAGACCTTCGCCGCGAAGGTGATTCCCCAGCTCACCTCGGTCTGACGGTCGGCCCATTCCCAGTTCCTGGAGAGTTTGATGAAGAAGAGCGAGTACGAACTCCTGGCCTCTCAGTGGGACGCCGAAGGCATGGCGATCGACGAGAAGGCCATCGAGAACTCGGTGCTGTACGAGAAGGACCCGGAGAAGGCGGTCGCCTACATCATCTTCAATGTCCCGGAGAAGCTGAACGGCATCCCGGTGGCGGCTTTCGAGAGGGTCGGCGACCTGATCCGGGAGGCCGAGGTGGACGACGACGTGAAGACGATCGTCTTCAAGGGCAACGGCGACTGCTTCGGCTCCGGTGCGGACGCCGCCGAGCTGGGCTACTACATCGGCTACGGCAAGAACAAGAAGGGCGAGCGGGCGGGGCGTCCGGCGCAGCGCCAGCGCATTCTCCCGGACAGGAACCTCCTTTCCGAGAGCCTTGGAAACAAGGTCACGAACTGCCTGAAGGCGACGATCTGCCAGGTGCACGGTTACTGCTACGGCGGCCACATGAAGATCGCACTGGGTGCCGACATGATCGTCGCCTCGCCGGACGCCCAGTTCACCCATCCGGCCTTCCGCTACCTCGGCTCCGCCCCGCAGGACATGTACCTGTGGATCGAGAACCTGGGGCTGAAGAAGATGAAGGAGATCATGCTGACGATGCGGCCCCTCACCGCGGAGGAGGGGGAGCGCATCGGCTTCGTCAACCAGGTGGTGCCCAGAGAGGAGCTGGACGCCGCCGTCGACGAGTACGTCACGGCCATCTCGTTCATGCCGCTGGACGGCCTGATGATCGGCAAGTCGATGATGCGCATCGCCATGGAGGCTCGCGGCAAGGGCGTCGGCGAGGTGGGCAACTGGATCGGGCACGCTTGGGCCACGAACCTTTCGCTGGCGGAGGGCGAGTACAACTTCGTCAAGGAGCGGCGGGACAAGGGCCTTGCCCAGGCGCTCAGGGACCGGGACGCCGCGGTCGCGCCGAGGTTCCGGCTCGGAGGAAAGCTCGGCTGACGTCCACTATCGAAGGAGAGTTGCCGATGGTCGGCGAGATCCACCACATCGCGGTCAGTGTTCGCGATCTTGAGAAGTCCATCCCGTTCTATCGCGACGGGCTCGGGCTGCGCATGACCTTGGACATGCGGGTGGGCAACGAGACGATGCACAAGCGGCTGCGGACACCTCCGGGCGCCGGTGGCAGGGCGGTGTACTTCCAGGGGCCGACGAAGATCGGGCAGCTGGAGCTGATCCAGTGGGACCTGCCGGTGCCGGAGGACTCCCGCCCCAAGCGGCCGGGAGACCCGGGCGTCTTCTCCATATGTTTCCCGGTACCGGCCGACGAGATCCAGGACGTGTACGACCGTCTGGTCGGCATGGGGGTGGACTGCTACCACCCCCCGGCGACCAGCGTCCTGGACAACTACGGTCCGATCACCATGTTCATGTGCGAGGACCCGGATCAGATCCAGGTCGAGTTCGTCAGCCTGCCCACCCCGGAGCAGGTCCGTGCCTTCAGGGCCGCACAGCGAGCGGAAACGGCGTCAGCGGGCACGCCGGAACAGGAGCGATAATGAAGTTCGGCATCTTGGCGTCGCATCAGTACCTGCCGGAGGACGACCTGCGCCAGCGGCTCTACGAGCTGTGGGACCTGACCGAGCTGGCCGCCGAGCAGGGGTTTGACTCGATCTTCGCCATCAACCACTTTCTCGCGAACCTGCAGACACCGCAGACCATCTCGGTCGTCGCGAAACTGATCCAGCACTCCGGCAACATGACCGTCGGGACCAGCCTGGTGATCCTGCCCGCCTACCACGCCGTGCACATCGCGGAGGAGTTCGCGACCCTCGACCACATGGCCGGGGGAAGGCTGGTCCTGGGGGTGGGGGCGGGCTACCGGAACAACGAGTTCGCCGCCATGAACATCGACAAGCCCAACCGTTTCCGGAAGATGCACGAGCAGATCCGGTTGATCCGCGCGCTGTGGACCGGCGAAAGGGTGGACTTCGACGGCGAGTTCTACAGCGTCCACGACAGCATCTGCGTGAAGCCGTTCCAGCAGGGAGGTCCGCCGATCTGGGTCGGGGCCGGAGGCCCGATCTCGGTGCGGAAGGCCGCGGAGCTGGGCGATGCCTGGATCATTCCGGGTAACTCGCCGAAGCCCGGCTGGCACGTGAAGGCCATGGCCAATCACGACGACGCATTGGCCAAGGCCGGCAAGTCGCGTGAGGGCCGCGAGTACCCGATGATCGTGAACGTGTTCTGCGCCCCCACCACACAGCTGGCCAGGGACACCGTGCGATCGAACGTCGAGCGGGAGTACTTCAACTACGCCGAGTACCCGCAGCTCGCCTTCCAGAAGGAAAAGTTCGAGTACATGTGGGAGAACCTGTTCATGGTGGGTGACCCTGACTTCGTGGCCGAGCGCATCGCGCGCCTGGAGGAGGCCGGTGTGAACCACATCATCGCCCGGCCGTACTGGCTCGGGACGTCGCACGAACGAACGGTCGAGTCCGTCAAGCTGTTCGCGAAAGAGGTCATGCCGCGGTTCGCCGGTCTGGCCAGCGTCTGAGGGCGGACGGTGCCTCGCAGCACGGAGACCACGTTCGCCGTGGCTGCCCACCTGGTCGGTGCGGCTCTCGTTCCCCTGAGTCTCCCGCCTGCGGAACGACGGAGCCGCGCGACCCGGTCGGCCCCGGCGAGCGGGGAACCTCTCCCGGGCGCCCTCTTCGACCGGAAGAGCATACCGACCGGACGGTACTAAAATGGGGAATCCACTGATTCGAAGGAAGAGCGGAATGAGCGCTACCAAGGATGTACCGACCGCGGCGCCGACGCGTGACCTCGGCGGTTTCTTCGCGCCACGGCGGGTGGCGTTGATCGGTGCGAGCGAGTCCTCCGGCTGGACCCGGCTCGTTCTCGCGGGCACGGACCTCTCGGCGGGACTCGACGACGTCGTCCTGGTGAACCCGCGACGCGGCATGGTGCACGGGCGACGGACCGTGCCGGGCCTGGACGCGCTGGACGAGCCGGTCGACCTCGCCTTCGTCATGGTCGGACCGGACCACGTGGCGGACCTCGTCGAGCAGGCGCTGGCGGCCGGTACCGGGGACTTCGTCGTGCTCTCGGCCGGTCTCGGTGAGGCGGGCCCCAAGGGCGCGGAACGACAGCGACGTCTGGTGGAGCTCTGCGCGGCCGGGGGCGCCCGGTTGCTCGGCCCGAACGTCAGCGGGTTCGTGAACGCCACAGACGGAGTGCGGCTGTTCGGCCTGCCGGTTCCGGACGGTCTGCCGACCGGCCGCGTGGGGGTCGTCATGCAGTCCGGGGGATTGGCCACCCACGTGCTCAGCCTGGCGCGGAGCTGGGGCACGGGCCTGAGCCTGCTCGCCACCACCGGGAACGAGGCGGTGATCACCGCCACCGACGTGATCGACCACCTCGTCGACGACGAGGCCACGGATGTCATCGCGGTGTTCCTGGAGTCGGTGCGCGACCCCGCGGCGTTCAGGGCGGCCGCGCTGCGGGCGGCGGAGCGGGGCAAGCCGATCGTCGCACTGCACGTCGGCAGCTCGTCACTGGGACGCGAGGCGGCCCTGTCGCACACCGGGGCCCTGGTGGGCGACCACGCCTCCACGGTGGCGGCCCTGGAGGACCTTGGTGTCGTCCCGGTGCGTTCGATAGAGGACCTGGTGGCGACGGCGGCACTGCTCGGCCGCCACCCCCGGGGGCTGCGTGGACGCCGGCTCGCCGTCGTCGCCGCGTCGGGGGGAGCGTGCGAACTGATCGCCGACGCGGCCGAGCCGCTGGACTTCACGCTGCCTCCCTTCGCCGGTCCCCTGGCCAAGGCGCTGGTCGAGGAGATGCCCGCCTTCGCCGACGTCCAGAACCCCCTGGATGTGACGGGGTTCGTGGTCAAGGCGGCCGACCTTCCCTTCGCCGCGACACGACTGGTGGCGGAGCACGGCGCCGACGACTACGACGTGACGATCCTGCAGTCCGTGGTGCTGCCGGCGGCGCCTGGACCGGACGAGGACGTGGTTCGGGCCCGGTTCGGGAGGCTCGCCCAGGCGATCAGGGACAGTCAGGTACCGGTGGTGCTCCAGACCGGTGCGGTCTTCGCGTTGAGCCCGTTCGCGCTGGAGATCGTCCGTGAGAACGACCTGGTCATCCTGCCGGGGATCGCGGCGGGGATGACCGCGCTCGACAGGTCCGCCAGGTACGCGGAGCTGCTGCCGCGCGCGCTGCGGGACCGGAGCCCCGCCGCGCCGGTGACCGGCGGCACCGCGGGCGCCGCCGCTTTCGAGCCGGAGAGGCTTCTGGTCGAGTACGGAGTGCCGGTACCCCCCAGCCGCCTGGCCCGCACGGCCGACGAGGCCGCGGAGGCGGCCGCCGAGCTGGGCTTCCCCGTGGTGCTCAAGGTGATCAGTGAGGACGTACCCCACAAATCCGATGTGGGGGGTGTGGTGCTCGATCTCCGCGATTCCGATGCCGTGCGGTCCGCCTTCGAGAAGATGCTGGCCGAGGTGGCGAGCCGGCTACCGGGCGCGGCGCTGGACGGAGCGCTGGTCGCCCCGATGCGTCCGGCGGGCGTGGAACTGCTGGTCAGCGTGATCAACGATCCGAACTGGGGTCCGCTGCTGACCGTGGGGTCCGGTGGGGTGCTGACCGAGTTGCTGGAGGACGTCGTGGTCAGGCCGCTTCCAGTGCCTGAGCGGGACATCCCGGGCCTGCTGTCGGAGTTGCGCGTCTCGCGGCTGCTCGGCGGCTTTCGCGGTTCGGCGCCCGCCGACCTGGCAAGGGTGGCGGCCGCCGTGCACGGAGTGCAGCGACTCGCGACCGCCCTCGGCCCCGAGTTGCGGGCTGTCGAGGTGAACCCGCTGTGGGTCCGCGGAGACCGGGTGGAGGCGCTGGACCTGCTGGTCGAGTGGGCCACTCGGCCAGAGGTGGAGAAGGTGGACAGCGAGTCCGGCACGCAGTAATATTCCGACTAGTCGGTATCAAAATAATGGGCGCCGGAAGTGGGCCGCGGCTCACCCGAAGCGCCGGAGGGGCCCCGAGGGCAGGCGCGATGGGCGCGGCCGATCCGCCGGGAGAACGGAATCACGATGTTGGGCCACCGTGCCAACAGCCGAGGAGGACAGTTGAGGCGTAACCTCGTACACGACCTGGAGGCGCGGGCGAGCAGGTCGCCACACCGCATCGGACTCATTCATGAGGATGGCCGGACCTGGACGTACCGGCAGATCGACCAGGCCGCCTCGGCGGTCGCCCGCGCCCTCGTCGAGCATGGATCGACGCCGGGCAGCCGGGTGGGCCTCTACCTCGCCAACAGCCCCGAGCTGGTCTTCGGTCTCGCCGGCTGCTGGAAGGCCGGTCTCGTTCCGGTCCCGATGAGCGGGCTCTACAACTCCGACGAGGTCCGATCGTGCATCGCCAAGACCGGGCCCGGCATGGTGGTCGCCGACCCGGCGAGGCTCCCCGAAGACGGCGTCGGCGTCCCGGTGCTCTCCCTTGACGTGGTCCGGACGGCGGGGGAGGCGGCTCGTGGTTCCGCCGAGAGCGACTCGCCGCCGGTCAGGGCCCCCGAGCCGGCCGACGAGGACGAGGGACTGCTGCTGTTCACCGGTGGTTCCACCGGAATGCCGAAGGCCGTGGCCGTCACCCACTCCGGCACGTACGCCTCGATGTCGACCCTCGCCCGGGCGCAGAAGGGGGGGCGGCAGCCGGAGGAGGGGCTGTACGCGCCGGCGGACGAGTCCGTGCCGCCGAACCTGGTGCTGCTGCCGCTCTTCCACGGCGGCGGCATCCAGTCCCTGCTGTTCGGCTGGCACGTCGGCAGGGCGGTGCTGCTGGTCGAGCGATTCTCCGTCGACCGGATCGCGCGGCTGGTGCCGCGCTACCGCGTCGACAATCTGTTCCTGCTGCCGACCATGGTGTACGACCTGACGCACACCGCCGAGCAGCTGGACATCTCCTCGGTACGCAAGGTGCTCGTCGCGGGGCAGCGGCTGGACCCCGAGCTGAAGGCCCTGTTCGAGCAGAGGTTCGGCGTCATCGTGATGTCCAACTACGGTTCGGCCGAGCTCGGCCACGTCGCGGGGTGGAATGCCCGGGACGTTCGTGAGGGGCGCTGGAAGCCGGGGTCGGTCGGCCGGATCTACGACGGTGTCGAGCTTGAGATCCGGGACGAGGGCGGCGCCTCCCGGGAGGCCGGGGAACAGGGCGAGATCTGGGTCAAGTCCACGCGCACCAAGGGCTACGTCGACGCGGACGGTGACGGGGCCTCGCTCGTGGAGAACGGCTGGGTCCGGTCCGGCGACATCGGCTACGTCGACGCCGACCGGGTGCTGTATCTCGTGGGGCGTAGCAGGGAGGTCATCAAGACCGGAGGTTTCCAGGTGTGGCCGGGGGAACTGGAGGCGGTCCTACGCCGGCATCCCGCGGTGGCCGACGTCGCGGTGGTCGGCGTGGCGGACGATCGCCTCGGCGAGGTGCCCAGGGCGTTCGTCGTCCCCACGGCGGGGACGGCGGTGGGAACGGCGATGGCCGACGAGCTGATCGCCTGGTGCCGTGAGCGGCTCGCCCACTTCAAGAGCGTGCGGCAGGTGGCCTTCGTGGACGCGCTGCCCCGGAGCGAGGCAGGAAAGGTCCAGCGCGCGGCGCTTGTCGCCTCGGACGCGTCCCGGTCCTCCGGGGCGAACGACATCAAGGAGTCGGCATGACGACTGTTCCGATGACCGGATCGTCGCGCCAGGCCGGATCCTCCGGCGCGTCCGCGACGATCCCGGGAGCGCACTTCCGGCGGGTGCTGGGAAACGTGCCGACCAGTGTCGCGGTGGTCGCCGGTATCGGGCCGGACGGGCAGCCGGTCGGACTGGCGATCGGCACGTTCACCTCCGTGTCCATGAATCCCCCGCTGATAGCCTTCTGCCCCGGTGAGAGCTCCACGAGCTGGCCCAAGATCCGGATGGCGAGGCGTTTCTGCGTGAACGTCCTCGCGGCCGGCCAGGAGGACGTCTGCGCGGCCTTCGCGAGCAAGCAGCCCGACAAGTTCCGCGGACTCTCCTGGGCGGCGGCGGGCAACGGCGCGCCGCGATTGGAGAACGTGGTCGCCTGGGTGGAATGCGACCTGGAGGCCGAGTACCAGGCGGGCGACCACAGCATCGCCGTCGGCAGGGTGACGCACCTTGAGACGGGGGCCGGAGAGATGCCGCTGGTCTTTCTCGGCGGGCGGTACCTCAGTGTCGACTGAGGCCGATCTGGCCTCGGCGGCTCGGCGGCCGATCGACTGGCGACCGGTTGAGATCCGTCCCGGCCTGTGGTCGATACCGGTCGCGATACCGATCACCTCGCTCCAGGCGGTCAACGTCTATGTCCTCGAACTGGCGGGCGGTGGCATCGCGCTCGTGGACGCGGGCTGGGACAGCGAGGAGTCCTGGCGGAGCCTGCGAGACGGACTGACCTTACTGGGACGGCGTCTTGACGAGGTGCGCAAGGTGGTCGTCACCCATGCCCATCCCGACCATCTCGGCCTCGCCTACCGGGTGGCGGGCGCGTCGGGGGCCGGCGTGCTGGTGCACGAGCTGGAGGCGGGACGGCTGCGGGGCGGCAGGAGCGGCCCGCTGAACTTCCGGCGAGCGCTCGAGGCCACCTATCCCCGCTGGGGCGTGCCTTCGGCGCGGGTCGAGGAGATGCTGGCCGCCAGCGCCCCCTCATCCGAGGAGTCCTGGACCGCTCCGGTCACGGGAGTGCCCGACGGGGCGATGCTGGATCTGCCCGGGTGGTCGGTGCGGGCGGTGTGGACCCCCGGTCACACGCAGGGGCATCTCTGCCTGTACGACACCGGGCACCGGCTGCTGTTCTCCGGTGATCACGTGCTGCCGCGGATCACGCCGGGTGTCGGTGTGCACCCGGCCGAGGAGTCGGACGTCCTGGGGGACTTCCTGGCCTCCCTGCGAAAGGTGGCCGCGCTCGACGTCGAGGAGGTGCTGCCGGGGCATGAGAACCGGTTCTCCGGACTGCGCGAGAGGACCGACTTCCTGGCCGGCCACCACGACCTGCGCCTCGACGAGGTGGAGTCGGTGGTCCGCGCGGACCCCGGGGTGTCCGGTTGGCAGGTGACGCGGCGCATCGGCTGGTCACGGCCCCTGGAGCGGTTCGGTTCCGCGATGGTCCGGGCCGCCGTCGCGGAGACCATGTCGCACCTCGTCCATCTCGAGACGCTCGGCCGCCTGGCGCGACTCGATCGGAACGGGGTGTCCACCGAGAGCTGGGTGCCTCGGGACTCCTGAGGCCGAGGCCGGTGCGGGCCGGGAGTGACCCGGCCCCGGGCCCGCCGGTCAGGCCTGCCGGGGGAGCGACCGGTAGATCGAGAGCACCACGGAGTCGCCGAGCCGGACCGCGGCCCGTTCCTCGTGCGCGGTCAGGGCCGGCGCCAGGACGGACAGCGCGCCGGCGGCGATCAGCAGGTCGTGCGCGGCCGCGACATCGGCGACCTTGACGTTGAGGCTCACCGCCGCGCCGCCGGGCAACTCCTCGGCCACGGTCAGGGCCACGGTGACCCCACCCGCGTCCAGTGCGGTCCAGCGGGCGCCGTCCCTGACGGTGACCGGGAGGTCCGTCACGCGGCCCAGCAGCCTCTCGGCGGCGGCGGTGTCCTGGACCGCGACGGCGATGCCGCGGAGCACGCCACTCTGCTGGGGGGCCACGGTCATGATGGTCTCCTTCTCGGCCTGACGGCCGCCCGGCCGCTCACGACCCGGACGTTGACGGGGATGTGCACCCGATCATACCATCTGGTCGGTATCTAAGGACAGGTGATGATGTTCCAAGACTTCGGCTCCTTCCGTGACCGCCTTCATGAGATCGCCGTGGACGCGGTCCGACCACGGGCCGCCGAGATCGACGCCGACGGCCTTTATCCCGAGGACGTCCACCGGAGATTCGCCGCGGAAGGGCTGCTGGCTCTCAGCCTGCCGCCCGAGCTCGGCGGCCCCGACGGCCACGCCCCCCGGGGGGTCGTCGCGCTCACTCACGCCACCGAGGTGATGGCGCAGTACTCGAGCGCGGCGGGCCTGATGCTGCTGCTGTCCCGGTTGCCCGCGGCGCCCCTGCTCCTTGGGGGGACGCCGGAGCAGCGACGGGAGCGGTTGATCCCCCTGGGGCGGGGCCGGAGCAGAGGCTCGTTCTGCATGTCCGAGCCGCAGGCCGGTAGCGATGTGCTGGGTGTGTCCACCCGCGCCGAGCCGGACGGCGACGGCTGGCTGCTCTCGGGTCACAAGAGCTGGGTCTCCGGCGCGGAGGAGGCCGACTGGTACGTGGTGGTCGCGACCACGGCCGACCCCGCCGAACGACGGCCGGACGCGCTGCGCGCCTTCATCGTGGACCGGGACGTCCCGGGGCTGAGCCTCCGGCTCCATCCCCGCTCGTCGGTCCGGGGAATGAGCCTGGGGGACATCGGGCTCGAACGCGTGCGCGTCCCCGGCGACGCCATGCTGCCGGGTATCACCGGGCTCGGTCCTTTGCTGCGCTCGCTGGCGACCATGCGCCCCGTCGTCGCCGCGCGCGGGCTCGGCCTCGCCGAGGCGGCCCTGATGCACGCGGTGCGCTACGCGGAAACGCGCCAGGTCAACGGGGTGGCGCTGATCCGGCAACAGGGGATCCAGTGGGAACTGGCCCGGGCGGCCGCCGATGTCGAGGCGGCCAGGCTGCTGACCTACCGGGCCGCGGCCCTGGTGGAGAGCGGCGACAGCGGGCCGGATTCGGCCGGGCAACTGGCCGTGGCGAAACTGCACGCCACCGAGTGCGCGGTACGGGTGTCCGGGTTGGCCACGCAGATCTTCGGTGCCGCGGGAAGCGTCGCCGGACACCCGGCGGAACGGTTCTACCGCGACGCGCGGAACCTGACCGTGGTGGAGGGGACGTCGGAGATCCAGCTCGGCATCATCGCCCGCGGACTCCAGGACCGGCATATGTGGTGGGGATCAGCGAAGAAGAGGACGGTGCGTCAGTGAGCACGTGCGCGGGCCGGGTGGCCATCATCAGCGGTGCCGGACGAGGACGGGGAAGGTGCCACGCCGTCGCGCCGGTCGCCTGCACGCGGATGACCTCGGATCCGGTGACGGACCCGCGCGCGGTCGACGAGCCGGCGCCCGAGCAGGTCTCGCCGGTGGTCACCTGGCTCGCCGGTGCCGACTCCTTCCGCCCCGCGGTGCGCAGGCCGGTGGAGGACGTCGTGTTCGCCGACGGGTGGAACCAGCCGCCGGCCGGGGAGTGAGCGCGATGCGGAACGCGGTGACGGCCAGCGCCCCTGCCGGCGCGGTACGGTGCGTGCCGCCGTGGCGCCGGGCGTCGTGATGGCCGAACGCAGGTCCCCTTTCCAGGCACTCGCCGTGGTGAGCTATCGCTGGTTCGTCCTCGCCCAGGTGCTGGGCAACGGCGCGATGTGGATGCACCGCACCGCCCACGTGTGGCTCGTCGTCCAGATCTCCGGTGGTGACGGCGTGGCGGTCGGCGTGGTGACCGGCCTGCAGTACATCTCGATGATCCTGCTGGGGCTGAGCGGCGGCGCGCTCGGCGACCGGTTCGACAAGCGCCGGATCATGCTGATGACGCAGAGCGTCGTCGTGCTGGCCAGTGTCGTCCTCGCGGTGCTGATCGCCGGTGACGCCGTGACGCTGCCGATCGCCTACGTCTTCGCCGTCCTGCTGGGCGTTCCGGGAGCGCTGGACGCGCCCGTGCGGCTGGCCTACCCCCGGCAGCTCGTCCCGTACCGGTTCCTGGCCGCGGCGGTCGGGCTGAACGGCGCCGTCTTCCAGCTCGCGCGCGTCGCCGGGCCCGCCCTGGCCGGCGGCGTCATCGCCTTCTCCGGCACCGCCGCGGTGTTCGCCGTCGTCGCGCTGTTCGGCCTGGTCTCCTGCCTCGCGCTGGTGAGGGTGCGCCCGCTGCCCGGTGGTGAGAAGGCGGAGGCGGAGGAGCCCGCGGGCGGTCGCCGGGGTCTCGCGGACCTGCGTGCGCCGGCCTATCTCGTGCCGCTGCTGGGAGGGCTGATGCTCGGCATCGGCATGACCCACCTGCAACTGGCCATCCCGCTGCTGGTGGACTCCACGGAGAAGGACGCGGCGGGGAGCTTCGGCGCGTTGACGGCGATGATCGGGGCCGGCGGCATCGTGGGGGCGGGGCTGGCGGCGTCGCTGAGGTCCGAGCCGACCAACCGGATCCTGCTCGCCTGGTCGGCGCTCTTCGCCACGGTGACGGTGCTGGTGTCCACGCTCCCGTCAGGGCTCATCCTGGCCGCCGGGCTGTTCGTCGCGGGTGTGACGATGCAGGTGTTCGGCACCTCGGCCATCTCGGCGCTGCAACTGCGCTCACCCGCGAACGTCCAGGGGCGCATGATGGCGCTGTACGTGATCGCCTTCTTCGTCTGGGTCCCGGCGGGGGCGCCGATCTTCGGCTGGTTCGCCAACCTGGTCGGAGCACGGCAGGCCCTGGGTGTCTCCGGACTCGTCTGCCTTGCCGTGGTCGGGCTGCTCGCGCTGTCCTTTCTGACCGGCCGCGCCGTGACGCGCGAGCAGCACCGGGAGTGACCGCGGCCCGGCCGCTCAGCGACGGATCGTGACGGCTCCGGGGTCGCCGTGGCCGGTGAAGTGCCGCTGGAAGTGCGCCCACTCGGTTTGGAGCGCCTCCGGCGGTGTCTGCCGGCGGACCGACCGGATGAGCGCGGTCATCTCCGCCACGGCGGTCCGGTCGTATCCGGCCAGCACCTGTGCCGCCTCGTCGACGGTCTGCACCAGCAGGCTTCCCTGAACCGTCCGGCTCACCAGGCCGAACTCGGTCATCTCGGCGGCGCTGAACCGTTCGCCGAGGAGCAGCATCCGGGTCGCGCGCGCGGCTCCCACCGCGCGGACCAGCCGCGCGGAGCCGCCCCAGGCCGGGATTCGCCCGTGTGGCAGGTGCAGGTCCCCGAAGACCGCGTCCTGTGACGCGATCACGAGGTCGCACGCGAGGACCAGCTCCAGCCCGCCGGCGAACGCGGCCCCGTTCACCGCGGCGATCACCGGCAGCGGTGACTCCTCGATCGCCGCCATCAGATCGCGTCCGCTCTCCAGGAAGGCCAGGCGGGAGTCCGCGTCCCGCAGGGCGGCGGAGGCCCGGACGTCGGCTCCGGGGCAGAACGCCCTGCCGGTTCCGGTGACGACCAGGGTCCGCACCGCCGGGTCGGCCGCTCCGTCGGCGAGCCACCGGGTCAGCCCGGCGACGATCTCAGGGCCGAGGGCGTTCGCCCGCTCCGGCCGGTCCAGGCGTGCCCACAACGCCGAACCCCGGCGGCTGACCTGAACGTAGCTCATGGCTCGACCACGACCTTGCCGAACACCTGGCCGGAGAGCAGCCGGGAGAACTGCTCACGAGCCGAGTCAAGCGGCGCCACCGAGTCCACCAGCGGCCGGACGCCGCCGGCGACGAGGAACCCGATGAGGTCATCGAGTTCGGCCCGGGTGCCCATCGTCGAGCCGAGCACGTTGATCTGCCGGGAGAAGAGCCGGGCCAGGTTGGTCGGCGCGTCGAAGCCGGTGGTCGCGCCGGAGAGCACCACGGTGCCGCCCGGGCGTACCGCGGCGAGAGAGGACTTCCAGGTGGCCTGCCCCACGGTGTCGAGGACGACGTCGCAGTCGGACGGCAGCCGCGCCCCGGACATGACGACCTCGTGCGCGCCGAGCTCGGCGGCTCGTCCGGCCTTGGCGGGGTCCCGCGTGACCACGCGCACCCACAGTCCCGCGGCGCGGGCCAGCAGGATCGCGGCCGTGGCCACCCCGCCTCCGGCGCCCTGCACCAGCACCCGGTCACCGGGCCGTGCCCGAGCCTTGGTGAACAGCATGCGGTAGGCGGTCAGCCACGCGGTGGGCAGGCAGGCCGCCTCGGCCCAGGAGAGCGCGGCGGGTTTCGGGACCAGGTTGCGGCGCGGGACGACGATCCGCGCGGCCAGGGTCCCGTACCCCGCGTCCGAGAGCACGGACCGTTCCGGGTCGAGGGTCTCGTCACCACGGCCGCGCGCGGGGTCGCCGAGGACTGCGTGGATCACGTACTCGTTGCCGTCGTCGTCCACTCCGGCCGCGTCGGTGCCCAGTACGCAGGGAAGGCCTCCTGCCGGAGTGACGGCGCCGCGCAGCGTCCACACGTCGTGGTGGTTGAGCGAGGCGGCCCGCACCGTGATCGGCACCCAGCCGTCCGGCGGTACCGGTTCGGGGCGCTCTCCGACGGACAGGGCACTGACGGGGTCGTCGGCCGACGTGGCGTGCGCGAATGCGGCGAGCATCGGGGGGCTCCCTGGGCGGTCGAGGAGAAAGTTCTCGACATCATACCAACTGGCCGGTACGATTCTGGATATTCAACGCCTCGAATGTTCGAGGGATTCCACACCATCGCTGTGTGAGCGTCTGTGCTGAGGAGGATTGGATGACGACCGACTTCGGCGATAAACGGCTCGAGGACTTCCGCGCCGAACTGCGACAGTGGTTGAGTGAGCATCGGCGGCCGGCACTCGCGTCGATGGGCGAGTACGAGCTGGAACGCGAAGCCTGGCGGAACCCTGAGTCGCCGCTCTACGAGGACTTCCTCGCCTGGGAGAAGGCGTCGCTGGAAGCCGGGCTGGTCTGTCCGCACTGGCCCGTGGAGTACGGCGGCCGTGGACTGGACGACCTGGAGATGGCCGTCCTCGCCGAGGAGTTCGCACACGCGGACATGCCGCGCGTGACCCGGGGGATGGGGGAGCGCCTCGCCGGTCCGGCCATCCTCGCGCACGGCACCCCCGAGCAGAAGGCGTACTTCCTGCCGCGTGTCGTCAGCGGCGAGGACAGGTACTGCCAGGGTTTCTCCGAGCCCGATGCCGGCTCGGACCTGGCCGCCGTCGCCACCCAGGGGGTCGTGGAGGGTGACGAGATCGTCATCACCGGGCAGAAGATCTGGACATCCCGCGCACATCTCGCCGACACGCTGTTCCTGCTGTGCCGGACCGACCCGCACGCCCCCAAGCACAAGGGCATCTCCTACGTGCTCGTCCCCATGAAGGACAACGGGATCACGGTGCGGCCGCTGATCACCATGTCGGGTGAGGACGCGTTCTCCCAGGAGTACATCGACGGCGCCCGAGCTCCCCTGTTCAACGTCATCGGGGGTCTCAACAACGGGTGGCGGTCCGCGATGACCACCCTCGGCAGCGAGCGTGGCGCGGTGGCCGCGGTCCAGCACCTGGAGTACGAGAAGGAGTGGGAGGCCCTGGTCGAGCGGGCCAGGGAACTCGGCAGGGACGCCGATCCGCTCATCCGCCAGAAGCTGGCCTGGGCCTACTGTCAGGTGCACGTCATGAAGGCCACCGGCCAGCGGGTTCTCGCCACCCTCGCCTCCGGCGGGGAACTGGGCGCCGAGGCGTCGCTGACCAAGCTGGTCTGGAGCGAGTACCACCGGAAACTGGGCGAGATCGCCATCGACATCGAGGGCGCGGAGGCGCTGGTGCGTCCCTCGGGCGACGGCTACCGGGTGGGGCGCTGGCAGAAGACGTTCCTCACCAGCCGCGCTGAGACGATCTTCGCGGGAACGAGCGAGGTCCAGCGCCGGATCGTCGCCGAACGGGTGCTCGGCCTGCCGAGGTCGTCCTAGCGTGGCGATCCTCGACAACGTGACCGGTGGCGCGCGGTCGGAGGCGGCGCGGGCGACGTCGGACCTGAGCACGCTCTTCCGGCCGCGCTCGGTCGCCCTCGTCGGTGCGACGGAACGTTCCATGTGGTCGGTCAACGCCTTCGAGAACCTGCGTCGCTACTCGCCGCGGATCGCGGTGCACTGCGTCAGCCCTACGCGGGCGACCGTGCACGGTGTCACGGCGGCGGCCTCCCTCAGCGCGCTGGGAGAGGCGGTCGACCTGGCCTACATCATGTCCCCGCGCGACACCGTTCCCGACATCCTGCGCGAGGCGGCCGCGAACGGGATCGGCGGCGCCATCGTGCTCACCGCGGGATTCGGGGAGACGGACGACGGCCGAGCGCTCCAGCGCGAGCTCGTCGCGGCGGTGGAGGAGACCGGCATCCACCTGCTGGGGCCGAACGGCAGCGGGTACGTGGACGTGCGGCACCAGGTCGTACCGTTCGGCCTCGCGCTGCCGAACCTGCCCGACCCCGGCGGCGCCTCGTTCGTCCTGCAGTCGGGCGGCCTGATGAAGCCGTTGCTCTCCCTGGCCAGAGCCTGGGGTGTGGGGGTCGGCATGCTGGCGGGCACCGGGAACGAGGCCACGCTCTCGTCCACCGATGTGGCGCGGTATCTCATCGAGAGCGAGGAGACCGGGGCGATCGGCCTGTTCCTCGAGGCGTTCAGGGACGCCGAGGGCTTCCGGTCGCTGGCGGAGCGCGCGCTCGAACTCGACCGGCCGGTCGTGGTGCTCCCGGTCGGGCGCAGTGAGGTGGCCCGGCGAACGGCGATGTCGCACACCGGGGCGCTGGCGGGAGACGCCGCGGTGACGTCCGCGGTGCTGCGGGAGCTCGGCGTGGTCGAGGTCTCCTCGATGGAGGAGTTCGTCGCGACGACCGAGCTGCTCTCCCGCGGGGTGCGGCCGCGCGGTGGCCGCCTCGGCGTGGTCTCGGCGTCCGGCGGAAGCTGTGAGCTGGTGGCGGACAAGGCCGCCGACGAGGGGATGACCCTGCCGCGGCTGCCATCCGCGGCGCTGGAGGAGCTCCGCTCCCTGCTGCCGGCCTTCTCCCACGTGCAGAACCCTCTCGATGTCACCGGTTACGCGACGGTGAACCCGAGCCTGCCGGTGGACGCGGCCGCCATCATGGGCAGGACCGGGGCGGAGCACTACGACCTGCTGCTGTTCCAGGCGTTCGTCGCGCCCCCCGGGCGACCCGCCGACCCCGACCTCACCCGCGCCCACTTCGCGGCGATCGCGGACACCGTCAAGGGGCTCGACGTCCCGGTGCTGCTCCAGGACGAGGTGGGTGTCGGGCTCAGCGACTTCGCCCGGGAGCTGTTCGCGGAACTCGGCCTCGTCAGGTTGCCGGGAGTCGAGGTCGGGTTGCGCGCCGTCGCCAACGCGATGCGCTACACGGGCAGCAGGGAGCGGCTGCGCGGGGCGGAGCGGACCGCCGCCCGGCCGACGTCGTCCGCACCTCTGCCGGAGGGCCCGCTGTCGGAGGCACGGGCGCTGGAGTTGCTGGGTGGCCACGGCGTCCCGGTGATGCCCCACCGCCTCGTCTCGGACGCGGCGGGCGCGGTGGAGGCCGCACGGCTGCTCGGTGGCCGGGTGGTGTTGAAGATCTGCTCGCCGGACATCGCCCACAAGTCCGATGTCGGTGGCGTCGTCCTCGACGTCGAGGGTGACGACACGGTGGCCGAGGCGTACACCGGCCTGATGGCCACGGTCACCGCCCGGGTACCGGAGGCGCGCCTGGACGGCGTGCTCGTCGCGCCCTTCCGCCCCGGTGGCGTCGAGCTGATCGTCGGCATCAACCGCGACCCCGTCTGGGGGCCCGTTCTCGTCCTCGGGTTCGGCGGTGTGCTGGTGGAGGTACTGGCGGACGTGGCGATACGGCCGCTGCCGGTCAGCGCGCGAGACGTCACCGAGATGCTCGACGGGCTCCGGGGGGCGGCGCTCCTGCGGGGAGCACGAGGCCGTGCGGCCGGCGATGTCGACGCCGTGGTCGCGGCGGTCCTGGCATTGGCGGACGCGGCACTCGGCTGGGGTGACGGCTGGGATTCAGTGGAGGTCAACCCGATGCGGGTCGACGGGACGGTGGTCGAGGCCCTCGACGCCCTCGTGGTCGGTAGGTCGGCGTGACACTCACCAGGAAGCGTAAGGAGACGGCAATGAGGCTTGGATTCACGGCTGAGCAGGAGGAACTGCGCACCGGCGTGCGTCGCCTGCTCACCGAGCACGCGAGCACCGACAGGCTGCGGGCGGAGTTGGAGTCCGAGGAGCCCTACGACGCGGGGCTCTGGAAGCTGATGGCGGAGAGCCTCGGACTGCACGCGATGGCGATTCCCGAGGAGTACGGCGGCGCGGGCTACGGCTTCCGCGAGCAGTCGGTGGTGCTGGAGGAGATGGGCCGGGTGCTGCTGCGCTCGCCCTACCTGTCCACCGTGGTCGTGGCGGCCAACGCCCTGCTGCTCGGCGACGACGAGGAACTGCGCCGCGAGTGGCTGCCCCGCATCGCCGCCGGCGACGCGATCGCGAGCCTGGCCCACGTCGAGGCGGACGGGGACTGGCGGGCCACCCGCCCCCGGGTGAGCGCGGTACGCGACGGCGAGGGCTGGCGCGTCACCGGGACCAAGTCGTTCGTGATGGACGGCGTCCAGGCGGACCTGCTCCTCGTCCTGGCCTCGGTCGCGGGCGGCGAGGAGGGCGAGACCGTGCTGCTCGCCGTGGACACCCGCGAGGCGGGCGTCGTCGCCGAGGACGTACCCGTGCTGGACATGACACGGCGGCTGGCGACGGTGACGTTCGCCGACGCCCGCGGCCGGGCGGTCGCCCTGGGAGCCCGCGCCCGGCGGGTGCTGGACGCGACCCTCGGCATCGCGGCCGCAGGCCTGGCGTGCGAGCAGGTGGGCGGTGCCGCGCGGTCCCTGGAGGTGGCCGTGGAGTACGCCAAGGTCCGCGAGCAGTTCGGCGTCCCCATCGGCAGCTTCCAGGCCATCAAGTTCAAGTGCGCCGACATGCTGCTCGACCTGGAGGCGGCGCGCTCCGCGGCGTACTACGCGGCGGCCGCGGTCGCCGACGACGCGGAGGACCTGCCCATCGCGACCTCCGTGGCGAAGGCGGTCTGCTCGGACGCCTACACGGCCATCACCGGAGAGATGATCCAGGTACTCGGCGGGATCGGCTACACCTGGGAGCACGACGCCCACCTCTACTTCAAGAGGGCGAAGGCCTCCCAGCACCTTTTCGGAGACTCCGACCTGCACCGCGAGCAGCTCGCCGTCCGGGTGGGGGTCTGACGTGGCCCGCAACGAGGGGAAGCAGGCGCCGAAGCCCACCCCCGAGACCCGGCCCTACTGGGACGGCGCCGCGGCCGGTGAGCTGCGGCTGCCGCGGTGCGTCCCGTGCGGCAAGGCGTTTCTCTACCCGCGCTCGGCCTGCCCCTTCTGCTCGTCGCCGGACATCGAGTGGTTCACCGCCACCGGCAGGGGCAAGCTGCACTCCTACCTGATCGCCCACCGGCCGTCGCCCGGCTTCGAGAACGAGGGACCGTACGCCGTGGCGGTGGTGGAGCTCGAGGAGGGTCCAAGACTCATGTCCAACATCGTCGGGGTTCCCAACGACCCGGAGCACCTTGTCCTCGACATGGATCTCGAGGTCGTCTTCGACAAGCACGGTGACGTCGCCGTTCCGAAGTTCCAGCCGGCGGGCGGTGGCCGATGAGCATCCGAGGCAGGGTCGCGATCGTCGGAGCCGCCGAGTCCGAGCAGCTCGGGCGCATCCCCGACAAGTCCGCGCTGCAGCTGCACGCCGAGTCCGGGCTGGCCGCGCTGCGCGACGCGGGGCTCACCGTCGCGGACGTCGACGGGGTGGCCTGCGCGGGGGAGAGCCCGCTGGACGTCGCCGACTACCTGGGTATCAACCCCTCCTACCTGGACGGGACGATGGTCGGCGGGACGTCGTTCATGCTGCACGTCCGGCACGCCGCCGCCGCGATCATGGCCGGGCTCTGCGAGACGGTCCTGATCACCCACGGCGAGTCCGGCAGGTCCCGGGTCGGCATGCAGCCGTGGGCCCCCGCGCCGCAGTCGATGCGCGGGCAGTTCGAGGTGCCCTACGGCGGGGTCTTCGCACCGTCGACGTTCCCCATCGGGGTACTGCGCTACATGAAGCAGTACGGCATGACGCCGGAACAGCTGGCGATGGTGCCGGTCGTCCAGCGGAAGTGGGCCGCCCTCAACCCGCGGGCGAAGCTGCGGGACGAGATCACCGTCGACGACGTGCTGTCCTCCAAGATGATCTCCTACCCGCTCCACCTGCTGGAGTGCTGCCTGGTCACCGATGGCGGCGCCGCGGTGGTGGTCACCTCCGCCCGGCGGGCCGCCGACGGGCCGAAACCTCCCGTGTACCTGCTGGGGGCCGGTGAGGCGGGAGAGTCGTCGGCCATCTCGCAGATGGCGGACCTGACGTCGTCCCGCGCGTTCCGGGATGCCGGCCGCGCGGCGTTCGCGGAGGCCGGGGTCTCGCACTCCGAGGTGGACCACCTGATGATCTACGACGCCTTCGCGCACGTCCCGCTGTACGGGCTGGAGGATCTGGGCTTCGTGGGCCGCGGGGAGTCCTTCGGATTCGTCGAGGAGGGGCACACGGCCCCCGGCGGGCGGCTTCCGATGAACACCAACGGTGGTGGTCTCGCGTACACGCACACCGGGATGTACGGCATGTTCGCCATCTGCGAGTCCGTACGCCAGGTACGCGGGGAGGCCGCGGCCCAGGTGGACGGGGTGCGGACCAGCGTCGTGCTGGGGAACGGTGGCTCGTTCATGAGCGCGGGCGTCCTGGTGCTCGGCGCGGAAGAGGTCGCCGCCGCCTGAGGCGCCACCCCATTGTCGAAACATGTGAACAGGAGGACGGATGTCGCGGTTGTGTGAGGGACGCGTGGTGATCGTGACCGGTGCGGGCAACGGCATCGGCCGCTTCCACGCGCTGGAGTTCGCCCGCCAGGGGGCCAAGGTGGTCGTCAACGACCGGGGTGTCGAGCGTGGCGGCGCGGGTGGCTCGCGCACGCCGGCCGACGCGGTCGTCGCGGAGATCGAGGCGATGGGAGGCGAGGCCGTCGCCGACCACGGCGACATCGCCGACATGGCCTCGGCCGAGGCCATGGTGCAGACCGCCGTCGACCGGTTCGGCACCCTGGACGTGCTGGTGAACAACGCCGGCATCGTGCGTGACCGCACGCTGACCAACATGACGGAGGAGGAGTGGGACGACGTCATCAGGGTCCACCTGAAGGGAACCTTCGCGCCGTCCCGCGCCGCCGCCCGGTACTGGAAGGCGCGTGCCAAGGCGGGCGAGAAGCCGTCCGCGCGCCTGGTCAACACCTCGTCCTCGTCCGGCCTGCTCGGTAACATCGGCCAGACCAACTACGGGGCGGCCAAGGCGGGCATCGCCGGCTTCACCGTGATCGCGGCCATGGAACTCGCTCCGTACGGGATCACCGTCAACGCGGTCGCTCCCGGAGCGCGAACCCGGATGACCGAGGGGCTGATGGCCGAGCCCGAGGGGGACTTCGACCCCTACGACCCGGCCGCCATCTCGCCGCTGGTCGCCTGGCTGGGCAGCGAGCGGTCCGCCGGCGTCACCGGACAGGTCTTCGGGTCCAGCGGAGGACTGCTCAGCGTGTACGAGGGCTGGAACGTCGGCCCCACCGCGGAGCTGCCCCGGCTGTGGCGCGCCGAGGAGATCGACGGAGCGGTCCGCAAGCTGCTGGCCCAGTCCGTGCAGAACCCCCGGCTGCCCCAGCTGGACGGGGCCTGACATGGCCCTCGACCTCGACGCGGTCGGCCGGATCAGCGAGCCGGTGGACATCTCGTGGGGATCCGACGAGGCGCTGCTCTACGCCGTCTCGGTCGGCGCCGGGCAGGATCCGGGCGCCGAGCTGTCGGTGACCACGGAGAACAGCGAGAACCTGCGCCAGCGGGTGCTGCCGACCTTCGGCGCGCTGCTCAGCCAGCGGGTGTCCAGGCCGGACATCGGTTCGTACGACAGGAGCCGGCTGCTCCACGCCGAGCAGCACCTGGAGCTGGCGGCCCCGACGGCGGTCTCCGGCCGGGCGAGACTGACCGCCGAAGTGCTGGCGATCCATGACAAGGGCAGCGGGGCGATCGTGTGGACCGGCGTCCGCGCGGTCGACCCCATCTCCGGCGCGCCGATGTTCTCCACCCGGTCGGCCGCCTTCATCCGGGGTGCGGGAGGCTTCGGCGGCCCCCGGGGGGCCGCCGACGACTGGAAGCGGCCGGCGCGTTCTCCGGACGAGATCGTGCGCTACCAGACCCGTCCGGAACAGGCGCTGCTCTACCGCCTGACCGGTGACCGCAACCCCCTGCACTCGGATCCCGCGTTCGCGGCCCGTGGCGGGTTCGACCGGCCGATCCTGCACGGGATGTGCACGTACGGCTTCACCGGCAGGGCCGTCGTGGCGGCCGCCTGCGGCGGCGATCCGGATCTGCTCACCGCCATCGGCGGCCGGTTCCGCGGCATCGTCGTCCCCGGGGAGGCTCTGGAGGTCCGCCTGTGGCTGGACGGGGCCGACGTGATGTTCCAGACCGTCCGGGCGGACGGGACCGTGGTGATCGACCGAGGTGTCGCGCGGATCGACGCGTCCCGTCGCTCCTGGTAGATGACACCTTTCGACTTGGCAACATGTGAGGCACGAAGTGAACAAACGTTCCGCCGGACTTGATCCGTACGACTTCCTCGACATCGACTCGCTGCTCGACACCGAGGAGAGGGAGATCCGCGACACGGTCCGCCGTTTCGTCAGGGAGCGGGTGTTGCCGGAGATCGGCGACTGGTACGAGAGGGGGGTGTTCCCGCGCGAGATCGCCAAGGAACTCGGCTCCCTGGGGCTGCTCGGCATGCACCTGGACGGCTACGGCTGTGCCGGTACCAACGCGGTCTCCTACGGCCTGGCCTGCCTGGAGGTGGAGGCGGGTGACAGCGGCCTGCGCAGTTTCGTGTCCGTGCAGGGTTCCCTGGCGATGTTCCCGATTCGCGCCTACGGATCGGAGGAGCAGCGGGAGACCTGGCTGCCGCGGATGGCGGCGGGGGAGGCCATCGGGTGCTTCGGGCTGACCGAGCCGGACTCCGGCAGCGACCCCGGCAGCATGCGGACGACGGCCCGCCGGGACGGTTCCGACTGGGTTCTCAACGGGACCAAGATGTGGATCACCAACGGTGGCATCGCGGATGTGGCCGTGGTGTGGGCCCGAGCCGAGGAAGGCGTGCGGGGCTTCGTGGTCCCCACCGACACGCCGGGGTTCAGCACCAGGGACGTTCACGGGAAGCTCTCCATGCGGGCCTCGGTGACCTCCGAACTGGTGCTGGAGGACGTGCGGCTGCCCGAGGACGCGGTGCTGCCCGGCGTCGTGGGGCTGAAGGGCCCGCTGTCCTGCCTGAACGAGGCGAGGTTCGGGATCCTGTTCGGCGCGGTCGGCGCGGCACGGGCGTGCTACGAGGCGGCGGTGGAGTACAGCGTCTCCCGCACGCAGTTCGGCAAGCCGGTGGCCGGTTTCCAGCTGGTGCAGCGGAAGCTGGCCGAGATGGCGGTCAGCGTCAACCGGTCGAGCCTGCTGGCGATTCACCTGGGGCGGCTCAAGGACGCGGGCAGGCTGGTGCCGGCTCAGGTGAGCTTCGGCAAGCTGGACAACGTCCGGCAGGCCCTCGACGTCGCGCGCGAGGCGCGCGGCTGTCTCGGCGCGAACGGGATCACGCTGGAGTACCCGGTGATCCGGCACATGACCAACCTGGAGTCGGTCTCCACCTACGAGGGCACGCACGAGATCCACACCCTGGTACTCGGTGAGGCGATCACCGGGATGCCCGCCTACCGGTGATCGCCTCGTCGAACGCGACGAGCAGGTGACGGGGCCGCGCGTGGCACGACCGAGCCGGATCAGAAGCCGGTACTGCTCATCGTCACCACCGGACTGCGGGCCTGACACGAATATCCGCACCGGCTACCGCCGGTGCTCCGTTTCCTCACAGGGGAGAACACGCGGCGCCCGGGTCTCGATGTTCGAGACCCGGGCGCCGTGCTCTTCGCGCTCGGGCCGTCCTGATCGGGGCGCTTCGCGTCTCACATGTCGCCGAGGGGCGTCTCCGGCGGCCGGGGCAGCGGATCCTGGCAAGCGTCGGCAGGCCGTCGACCGTCCGGGATGGCGCGTCCGGCTCGCCGGATGTCAGCCCATGTGCGGGTAGCGGTGGTCGGTCGGCGGGACGAACGTCTCCTTGATCGTCCGGGCGTTGACCCAGCGGGTGAGGTTGAGGATCGACCCGGCCTTGTCGTTGGTGCCCGAGGCGCGGGCCCCGCCGAAGGGCTGCTGGCCGACGACCGCGCCGGTCGGCTTGTCGTTGATGTAGAGGTTGCCCGCCGCGAAGCGCAGCCGCTCCGACGCCGAGGTGATCGCGTAGCGGTCCTGGGCGATGATCGAGCCGGTCAGCGCGTACGGGGAGACACCCTCCATCTGGTCGAGCACCGCGTCGAAGTCCGCGTCGTCGTAGACGTGCACGCCGAGGATCGGGCCGAAGTACTCCTTGACGAAGATCTCGTCGGTGGGATCGGCCGACTCCAGGATGGTCGGCCTCACGAAGTAGCCGGTCGAGTCGTCGTACGAGCCGGTCAGCACGTTGATCGAGTCGAGCGAGCGGGCCCGGTCGATCGCGGCCCTGTGCTTGGCGAACGCCCGCCCGTCGATGACCGCGCCCATGAAGGTCGACAGGTCGGCGGCCACGTCGCCGACGGTCAGCGACTCGGCGGTGCCCACCAGCTCGTCGCGGATCACCGACCAGACCGAGCGCGGCACGTAGGCCCGGGAGGCGGCCGAGCATTTCTGCCCCTGGTACTCGAAGGCGCCGCGGACCAGCGCGGTGGCGAGCACACCGGGATCGGCGGAGGGGTGGGCCAGCACGAAGTCCTTGCCGCCGGTCTCGCCGACCAGACGCGGGTAGGACCGGTAGGAGGTGATGTTGGCGCCGACCGTGGACCACAGGTGCTGGAAGGTCGCCGTGGAGCCGGTGAAGTGGATGCCCGCCAGGTCGGGGTGGGTCGTCGCGACCTCGGAGACGGCGGCGCCGTTGCCGGTCACCATGTTGATGACGCCCGGCGGAAGCCCGGCCTCCTCCAGCAGGCGCATGGTGAAGTGCGCGGCGAACTGCTGGGTGGGGGAGGGCTTCCAGACGACCACGTTGCCCATCAGGGCCGGAGCCGACGGCAGGTTCCCGGCGATGGCCGTGAAGTTGAACGGGGTGATCGCCAGGACGAAGCCCTCCAGCGGCCGGTACTCCATCCGGTTCCACACGCCGGACGACGAGATCGGCTGGTCACTGAGGAGCCTGCGGGCGAAGTCCACGTTGAAGCGCAGGAAGTCGATCAGCTCGCAGGCCGAGTCGATCTCCGCCTGCTGCGCGGACTTGGACTGGCCCAGGATCGTCGCGCCGTTCAGCGTCTGCCGGTAGGGGCCGGCCAGCAGGTCGGCGGCCCGCAGGAAGATCGCGGCCCGCTCGTCGAACGGCATGGCGCGCCACGCGGGCGCCGCCCGCAGCGCGGCGTCGATCGCCGCGCGCACGTCGCCGGCGGTGGCGTCGGCCGTACGGCCGAGCACGGAGGCGTGGTTGTGCGGCTGGACCACGTCGATCGGGGCGCCGCCGCCCATCCGCTGCTCGCCGCCGATCGTCATCGTCAGATCCAGCTGGGCCCCGGCCAGCTCCTTGACGCGGTTCTCCAGCGCGGTGCGCTCGGCACTGCCCGGCGCGTAGCCGAGTACCGGCTCGTTGATCGGGGCGGGAACTGTGGAGATGGCATCCATCACTTGCCTCCAAGGGCACGAAGAAAGAAGGCGATGTTCGCCGGACGCTCGGCCAGCCGGCGCATGAAGTAGCCGTACCAGTCGTCGCCGTAGGGGACGTAGACGCGCATGACATGGCCGGCGCCCGCCAGGGCCTGCTGCCGGTCCGTCCTGATTCCGTAGAGCATCTGGTACTCGTAGTCACCGGGGGAGCGGCCGAACCGGTCGGCGAGCGTCTCGGTGATGGAGATCAGCCGGTCGTCGTGCGTCGCCACCATCGGGTAGCCGGCACCCGACATGAGAATGCGCAGGCAGCGCACGTAGGCTCGGTCGACCTCGTTCTTGTTCCGGTGGGCCACCGAGGCCGGTTCGGCGTAGGCGCCCTTGACCAGGCGGACCCGGGAGCCCTGGTAGGCCAGGTCGCGGCAGTCGGCCTCGCTGCGGAACAGGTAGGACTGCACCGCGACGCCGACGGAGGGGAAGTCCTCGCGCAGGGCCCGCAGCGTCTCCAGCGTGGAGTCGACGGTGGTGTGGTCCTCCATGTCGAGGGTCACGTTCGCCCCGCAGGCGCGGGCGGCCTCGCAGATCTGCCGCGCGTTCTCCAAAGCGATCTTGTCACCGTCGGCGCCCAGCGCCTGGCCGACCGCCGAGAGCTTCACCGAAACCTCGGCGCGGTCGCCGAGCCCCAGCTCGCCCAGGGGGCTGAGCAGGGTGGCGTACGCCCTGGCCGTCTGGGCGGCGGCAGCGGCGTCCTTCGTCTCCTCACCCAGGTGGTCGACGCTGACGGCCAGGCCCGCGGCGGCGAGGCGACGGATCACCTCGACCGCGTCCTGGGGCGTCTCGCCCGCGACGAAGCGGTCGACGACCTTGCGTGTCAGTGGTACGCCGGAGACCGCGCGCCGTACCAGCGGCAGCCGGGATGCGCCGAGAAGGAGGGAACCGAGCATGTATTCACCCTAAAACCCTGCTCAGGCCGACCATCATGTGCATCTGCCACGACCGGCGGGAAAAGTGTTCATACACATGTACAACAATGGTGAGGTGTTACAGGAGACAGTCGACGAGATCGCCGCCAGGCTCGGTGCCTCCGCCACCCTGGAGGACCGCTCGTTCCAGCTCCTGGCCTATGCCGCGCAGAGCGGTGACATCGACATGGTGCGCCAGGAGTCCATTCTGCGGCGCCGCGCGACCGACCAGGTGCGGGCCTACTTCGAGGGATACGGCATCGCCGGCGCCCACGGGCCGGTGCGCATCCCCGCCGACGCCGACCTGGGGGTGCTCGCCCGGGTGTGCGTGCCGCTGCGGCACCGCGAGGTGACCTACGGTTACCTGTGGCTGCTCGACGACGGCACGCTCGGCGACGACGTCCTGGCCTCGGTCGGCGATCTGGTCTCCCGGGCCGCCGCGGTCCTCGCGCAGGAGGCCCGCAGCCGCCAGGACATGGGGGCGAGCCTGCGAGGACTGTTCTCCTCCGACACCGAGGAGCGTTCCTGGGCGCTGTCGAGGCTGGACCTGCGCGGTCCGGTGGCGGCGATCGCCGCCCGCAGCTCGCCGGACCGGGTCGCCGCCCTCTGGACGCTCCCGCGCGGCGTGCTCGCCGATCCGGCGTTCCCCGCCGGGGACGAGCCGCTGGTCGCGCTGCTGGTCCCGGCCGGCCAGGCGGGGGAGTTGGCGGGCCGGATCCAGGGCATGTACGGCACGGTGGTGGGTGTCGGCGCCACCCGGGACGATCCCGCCCAGGCCTGGCGGAGCTGGCGGGAGGCCGTGCACGCGCTCGGTGTCGCCGGCCGGGTGCCCGCGCTGGGGCCCGTCGCCGCCTGGTCGGGGCTGGGGGTCTACCGGCTGCTCGCCCGCATGTCCCAGGCCGGGCTGCGGGAACTGGCGGAGGAGGTCGCCGGGCTGGCCCGGGACCCGGAACTGGTCAGGACCGTGGAGAGCTATCTCGACCGCGCGGGTCACGTCCAGGAGACCGCCACCGCGCTCGGCGTGCACCGCCAGACGCTCTACTACCGGCTGGCCAAGGCCGAGCGGCTCACCGGCCGCGACCTCGCCGACGGCGAGAACCGCCTGCTGGTCCACCTCGCCCTCAAGGCGATCCGCCTGCTCTAAAAGGCCCCGGCCACGCTAAACGGCGGCCCGGTAGATCTTTACCCAGTCCACGTACATGCTGACCGTCGGCGGAGTGGAGCGGTTGCGGCACGGCGACCACTCGTTGCACGTCACGTCGTTCTGCAGCGCCAGGTGCATGGAGCGGCCCCTCGGCACGTTCGGCCCCCGGTAGTCCCACACCTTCGCGCCGTCCAGCCAGAACGTCAGCCGTCCGGGCAGCCAGTCGACCGCGACCGTGTGCCACCGGGTGAAGTCGGCCCGCATCTGCCGCTGGGCCTGGGGGCCGTCGCCGCGGTGCACGAAGATCCCGCCCGATCTGCGGGCCGGATCGATGATCTCGGCGAAGTCGATCTCCGCGTACTCCCCACGGCCCTGGTCGGACGGCCAGAGCAGGGCCACCGGGGTGTAGCCGGCGCCGCGCTCGGCCCGCAGCCGCACCTCCCAGCGCCCGTACCGCTGCGCCGAGCGGGTCGCGATGCCACCGGACAGGTCCCTGCCTGCCACGATGCCGCCCTTGAGCCGCAGGGCGCCGCCGCCCACGCTCGTGGCCCGCCCGGTGCGCGGGTTGGTCTCGGCGTTGGGGGAGTGGTAGACGACCCACCTGCGGCCGTCGACCCGGGTGCCGTCGAAGTTCTCCACCAGGACGGGGGCGCCCCACCCGCGCTCGGCGGACGCGCTCTGTGCCGGCAGCGCGGAGAGCGCCAGGGCGGCGGCCAGGATGCCCAGTAACGTGCCACGAATTGACATGGGCCCATCAAAGCAACGATCGCACTCCAGTAACAGTGGTATTCCATTTTCGCATCCGTCCCACGAATCCGGAGGGTGCTACTTCGAGCAGGTTGTGCCACGATTTCGGACATGAGCGACATTGACGCCATACGGCGGGCACTGGCCAGGCTGGTGGAGTCCGGTGAGCTCCAGGCGGAGCAGGTGGAGCCGGTCACCCTCGCCGTGGGCGAGGCGCTGCGCGACCGGGGCGCCGGGGACCGGGTCAGATGGAGCGAGATCCTCGCCTACGTCGGCGGGGGACTCGTCCTGGCCGGCGCCGCCGCATTCGTCGCGCTGGGCTGGGAGCGGATGACCCAGCCGACGAAGATCACGGCGCTCGCCGTGGTCACCCTCCTGCTGCTGGCGGTGGCCACCGGGCTCGGCCGGGCCGCGCGGTCCGCGACCGGCAGGACGGCCGCGGTACAGGGCAGGGTCGCCGCCACGCTCGCCGCGCTGGGCTCGGGTACGGCCGCCCTCTGCGCGGGGGTCGCCGCCGACCGCCACGAGGGACTCGTCGCCGGCCTGGCCGGGCTGGTGGTCGCGGCGGTGGCCTACGTGCTGCTGCCCACCGCGATCGGCCTGCTGGCCTGCGGCGGGTTCGCCCTGCTCACGGTGACCGGCCTGCTGGACCTCTTCGTCAGGCAGGAGGGCGCCGGCTGGGGCCTCGCCTACGTCGCACTGGGCGTGCTCATCCTGGCGCTCGCCCTCGCCGGGCTGCTCGCCCCCGGCGGCCTGGGGCTGGGCATGGGCGCCGCCATCGCGCTCTTCGGCGGGCAGTGGCCCGTCCTGTGGGACGGGGAGGCCTGGGGGTACTGGCTGACCGCGGTGATCGCGCTGGCCTGCCTGGCGCTGTACGGGCGCCGGCGTACCTGGGTGCTGATCGTCAGCGGAGTGGCCGGGTTGACGCTCGCCGTTCCCGAGGCGGTCTGGGACTGGACCGACGGGGCCGTGGGCGGCGCGGTGATCCTGGTCCTGGCCGGGGCCGTCCTGCTGGCCGCGAGCGGCCTCGGGGTCGTGCTGCACCGCCGCGCGTCCCAGCCGTAGGGCCGCCTTCCGGCACGGACCCGTCACAGGTGAGAAGACCGGGACTCCCGCGGGCGAGCTGGTCGACGTCGTCGATGCCGAGCACGATCCGCCGGGCCGGATCCCC
>NZ_JBEOWJ010000054.1:0-47052 GCF_040295965.1 Streptosporangium sp. NPDC002544
CCACCCCAAAACTTGGGGGGGGCTTCTTCTTCTTTTTCCCCCCCCCCGGGGGGGCCCGCCCGGCCGGCCCCCACCCCGGCACTCATGTAGAAATCGGGAGTCATGACCACAATGACCGTGAAAGGCTCACGGCGGCGGGGAGCGGGGGCGTTCCGGCGTGGGCTGCAACGCAACCTGACCGCCTACGGGTTCCTCTGCGCGGCGCTGATCTGCTTCGCCTTCTTCTCCTGGTACCCCATGGTGCGGGAGGTCCTGCTCAGCTTCCAGCAGACGAACTTCGTCGACGACCCGACCTGGGTCGGCCTGGAGAACTTCCGCACCGTGACGGAGGACTCGGCGTTCGCCGACGCGTGGCTCAACACCCTCGCCTTCACCGGCCTGGCGCTCGTGTTCGGCTACGTCATCCCCTTCGTGGCGGCGATCGTCCTCAATGAGCTGCGACACGCGCGGGCCTACCTGAGGTTCATCGTCTATCTCCCGGTGATGCTGCCGCCGGCCGTCGGGGTGCTGCTGTTCAAGTGGTTCTACGACCCGGGCGCCGGACTGTTCAACCAGATCCTGGAGCTGGCGCACCTGCCGGCCCTGAGCTGGCTGGACTCCACGGACACCGCGCTGATCTCCCTCGTGATCGTCTCCACCTGGATGAACCTGGGAACCGGCACGCTGATCTACCTCGCCGCGCTGCAGAGCATCCCAAGCGAGCTGTACGAGGCCGCGGAACTGGACGGTGCCGGGATCTTCAAGAGGGTCTGGCACGTCACGATCCCGCAGACCAGGCTGATCCTGCTGGTGATGCTGCTGCTGCAGATCGTGGCGACCATGCAGGTCTTCATCGAGCCGTACCTGCTCACCGGCGGCGGCCCGGAGAACGCGACGCTCACCGTCGCCTACCTCATGTACCAGTACGCCTTCAACTTCGGTGACTTCGGCGCCGGGGGCGCGCTCGGGCTGATGCTCATGGTCGTGCTGATGGTGTTCTCCGCCTTCTACCTGCGCCTGTCGCGGGACAACCAGAGCTAGGGAGGAGCCGAGCCGATGTCGAACCTCACAGTCCACCCACCTCGCCCCGCCCCCGCCCGGCCACCGGAGCGGGGCTCGAGGAAGAAGGCCGGGCGGACGCGTGCGGCCAAGGAGGCGCCCAGGGAGTTTCGCAGCCTGGTCTCCCCGCACACGCTCAACACCCCGCGCGGGCGGCTGATCTACCGGATCACGCTGACCCTGGTGGTGGTGGTCTTCACCGCCGTGTTCGTGTTCCCGCTCTACTGGATGGTCACCGGCGCGCTGAAGACCCCCGAGGAACTGGCCCAGATCCCGCCGAGCTTCTTTCCCACCTCCTTCGACCTCGGGGTGTACGCCGAGGCGTGGGACCAGCTCGACCTGGGACTCTTCCTCACCAACACCGTCATCTACGCCGGCGGCGCCTGGCTGTTCACACTGGCCATCGACGTCTCGGCCGCCTACGCGCTGTCCAAACTGCGGCCCGTGCTGGGCAACGTGGTCCTGGCGCTGATGCTGGCCACGCTCATGATCCCGCCGATGGTCATCCTGCTGCCCGCCTACCTGACGGTCAAGGACATGCCGATCTTCGGCTGGGACCTGCTGAACACCCCGTGGGTGATCTGGTTGCCCGCGGCGGCCAACGGGTTCTTCATCTTCCTGCTCAAGCGTTTCTTCGACTCGATCCCCCGGGAGTTGCTGGAGGCCGCCCAGATCGACGGCGCCTCTCCCGCCCGCATCCTGTGGTCGATCGTGCTGCCGGTCTCCCGGCCGATCCTCGGAGTGGTGTCCATTCTCTCGGTGGTCAACGTCTGGAAGGACTTCGTCTGGCCGCTGCTCGTACTGCCGGACGGGGACAAGATGACGATCAGCGTGGGCATCGCCTCGCTCTCGGCGCAGATGCCGCAGAACGTGTTGATCGCCTCATTGGTGATCGCGAGTATCCCGACCATGATCGTCTTCTTCATCTTCCAGCGCAGCATCATGGCCGGCCTCACGGCCGGCAGCCTCAAGGGCTGACCTCGTTACCCACTTTCAACCGCAAGGAGTTGTTCCAGCATGTCCGGCAGCACCTTCCCGGGAGCGACCCCGGACCCCGAATCATGGTGGCGGGGAGCCGCGATCTACCAGGTCTATCTCCGGAGCTTCGCCGACGGTAACGGCGACGGGATCGGCGACCTCGCGGGACTTCGCGCTCGCCTGCCATACCTCTCCGACCTGGGCATCGGTGCGATCTGGCTCAACCCCTGGTACCCGTCGCCGATGGCCGACGGCGGGTACGACGTGGCCGACTACCGTGACATCGAGCCATCGTTCGGCACGCTCGCCGAGGCGGAGGAGTTCATCGCCGAGGCGCATGCCCTGGGCATCAAGACGATCACCGACATCGTCCCCAACCACGGCTCCGACCAGCAGGAGTGGTTCGTGCGGGCACTGGAGGCCGGGCCCGGGTCGCCCGAGCGCGAACGCTTCCTGTTTCGCGAGGGCCGGGGAGCGAGCGGTGAGCTGCCGCCCAACGACTGGCAGTCGATCTTCGGCGGTCCCGCGTGGACCCGGGTCGCCGACGGCCAGTGGTACCTGCACCTGTTCGCCCCCGAGCAGCCGGACTTCAACTGGGCCAACCCCGAGGTCGTCGAGGAGTTCCACGACGTGCTGCGCTTCTGGTTCGACCGGGGCGTGGACGGCATCCGGATCGACTCGGCCGCCCTGCTGGTCAAGGACATGGACAGCGAGGGAGGAGAGGAGGCGTACACCGACCTCGACGGCGTGCACGACATCTACCGGGGCTGGCGCCGGGTGGCCGAGGAGTACGACGACCGGATCCTGATCGGCGAGGTGTGGCTGCCCGACCAGGAGCGCTTCGCGCTCTACCTGCGCCCCGACGAGATGCACACCGCGTTCAACTTCGACTTCCTGGCGTGCACCTGGGACGCCGCCGCGCTGCGCCGGTCGATCGAGGAGACCCTGGCCACGCACATCCCGCTGGGCGCGCCCCCCACCTGGGTGCTGTCCAACCACGACGTGACCCGCCCGGTGACCAAGTACGGCAGGGCCGACACCTCCTTCGACCACGCCGACCGCAAGCACGGCATGCCGTCGGATCCGGTGCTGGGCGAGCGGCGGGCCCGTGCGGCCGCGTTGCTGGCGATGGCGCTTCCCGGCGGGCTCTACGTCTACCAGGGTGAGGAGCTGGGGCTGCCGGAGGTGGAGGACCTGCCGGACGAACTGCGCCAGGACCCGATCTGGGCCCGTTCCGGCCACACCGATCCCGGCCGTGACGGCTGCCGGGTGCCGCTGCCCTGGTCGGGTGACGAGCCGCCGTTCGGGTTCGGCGCGGGGCAGCCGTGGCTGCCGCAGCCGCCGGAGTGGAAGGCGCTGACGGCCGAAGTGCAGGCCGCCGACCCGGCGTCCATGTTCACCCTCTACCGCACCGGGCTGGGTCTTCGCCGCGAACTGCTCGGTGACGGCACGCTGGCCTGGCTGGAGGTGGGGGAGGGGGTGCTGGCCTTCCGCCGGGAGTCGGGCCTGATCTGCGTGGTCAACCTCGGCGCGGAGCCGGTCTCCCTGCCGGAGCACGAGTCGGTCCTGCTGGCCAGCGGTCCGCTGGAGGGGGACAGGCTCCCCTCCGACACCGCCGTCTGGCTCCGGGTGATCTGATCCCCCTCCGGTGCCGCTGACCGGCCGAGCGAGGCTCGGCCGGTCAGCGGCACCGTCCACCGGTGGCCTGGTGCATCCGGGTGGCACTCCGGCCTGGCCCTCCGCTCCCAAAGATGCCCCCGGCCCCAAAGTAACTAGGTGAGTGATCACGGTTGCGGTTCGTGGTTGTCGCGGAGGGGTGAATGCGGCTAGTTGGTCGGGGCTTCTGCCTGATCGTGTTCGTGTTGCAGACGGTCGGGCGGAGGGCGGATACAGGTGCGTCGGGAGTGGGAGCCGGAGGAACTGATCGCGGCGTGGACGCTGCTGGACGGTGACTGGGAGCTGGTGGGGAACAGGACGGGGACAACACGGCTGGGGTTCAGCCTCTCGGCTGGTGGCCTCTTGGCGGGCGCGGGCGATGGCCTCGCATCCGTCGGACTTCGCGGCGAACCAGCCGCCGGTCCGGTTGACGCTGGTGGCCGCGCTGGCATGGTCACGGACGACGGAGATCACCGATGCGCTGGTCGATCTGTTCATCGGCCTGGTGTCGAAGATCAACACTCGGGCGGAGCGGAAGGTCGAGCGGGCGATCGAGGCCGAGGCCAAGAAGGTGCACCGCAAGACCGAGAAGCTGTTCTCGATTGCCGAGGCGTCGCTGCGGGCGCCGGAGGGCACGGTCCGGCAGGTAGTCTTCCCCGCGGTGCCGGGCGGGGAGGCGACGCTGCAGGCGCTGGTGGCCGAGGCGAAGGCGGACGCGAAGGCCTACAAGGCCCGGGTCCGGACGGTGCTGACCGGTTCCTGCACCTCCTACTACCGGCGGATGCTGCCCAGGTTGCTGGCCGCGATCGAGTTCAAGTGCAACAACACCGCCTATCGGCCGGTGATGGACGCCGTGGACTTGCTCGCGACCCTGGTCAACGCCACCTTGAGGATGCGGGACCCGCTGTGGTGGGGCAGCGGCACCGCGTGCGCCTCGGACTCGAAGAAGTTCGGGTCGTGGTCGTCGAACCTGATGACGGAGTATCACGCCCGGTACGGCGGCCACGGCGTGATGATCTATTGGCACGTGGACCGCAAGTCGGTGTGCGTCTACTCCCAGCTTCGCTCCTGCAACGCCTCCGAGGTCGCCACGATGATGGAGGGCGTGCTGCGGCACTGCAGGACGGGACCTGGTCATCGGCGTCGGCCTTCACCAGCTTCTGATGGGCGATGTTCTTCATCCGCGGCAGCAGCTTGAACCCCAGCAAGTAGGAGAACGCGAACCCGACCAGGGATTGGCCGTGGGTGTCGGTGTACTGGCGGTCGATGGTGGCGTCAGTGCATGACCGGCATGGTGACCGACAAGAGCATCGACTGGGAGATCATCGCTCAGCAGTACGACCAGATGGTCAAGTACGCCACCGCCCTGCGGCTGGGCACGGCGGAGGCCGAGCAGGTGCTGCGGCGCTTCACCCGCGGCGGGCCCAAGCACCCCACCTACAAGGCCATCGTGGAACTCGGCAAGGCGGGCAAGAGCGTGTTCGTCGTCGAGTACGTTGCCGCCCAAGAGCTGCGCCGCGAGATCCACGAGGGCCTGCAGGTCGTGGAGAACTGGAACTCTGCCAACACCGACCTGTTCTACGGCAGCGCCGGCACCATCCCCGGCAGCGACAAGGAACACCAGGAGGTCTCCATGCTCAGCCTGCACCTGCTGCAGTCCGCGCTGGTGTTCATCAACACGCTGCTCGTCCAGGCTGTTCTCAAGGACCCTGCCTGACAGCAGAAGATGACCGACGCCGACAAGCGAGGTCTTTCACCCTTTCACGGCGAAGGCTCAGTCGGTACCCGCGAGGCCGTCGCCGCCAACCTCGCTCGCCTGGGCGAGGTCGCGGCCCCTCGCCGCGCTGGAGAGGCTCGATGGACGCAGCCCGTCACGCGCACGGCGTGGCGGGCTGGGCTGCGGATGGGGCGGGCGGCCAGGGCGCCCCGGCCTGGGCTACTTCGCGAACTTGCCGTTGAACGCGAAGTAGTCGATGGAGGCGGCCATGGCCGTGTCCTGTCCGGCGAGAAACGCGCGGGCCGTGTCGACGGCGCTGGTGTAGGCGACCTGGGCGATCGCCGTGCCGGCGGAGTACCGAGACACGCCGGCCTCGCGCAGCTGCTCGGGTGAGGGGGCGCCGGGCAGCCACATGGCGTTGACCTTCAGTCCGGTGCCGCGCGCGACTGTGCCCAGCGCGTCGAGGTCGAGCAGGCCGGGGACGAACAGGCCGTCGGCGCCGGCTTCCCGGTAGGCGCTCCCGCGGGCGATGACGTCGGCGAGCCGGCCGTCCTCGTCGCCGATACCGAGAAGGAACACGTCGGTGCGGGCGTTGATGAACAGGTCGACGCCCGCGTCCTTGGCCGCCACGCGGGCGGCCGCGACGCGCTCGGCGGCGGCCGCGGTGTCGTACAGCAGCCCGTCGGGGGCGCCGGAGTCCTCCAGGTTGATGCCGACGATGCCGGTGGCCAGGACCTGCGCGATCGTCGCGCGCAGGTCGTCGGCACTGTCGGCGTAGGCGCTCTCGATGTCGGCGCTGACCGGCAGGTCGGTCGCCGCCACAATGCGCTCCAGGTTCGCCAGCACGTCCGCCTTGGCCAGCGAGCGGCCGTCGGGGACGGCTTGTGACCACGACTGCGCACCCGAGGACGTCGCGATGGCCGAGGCGCCGGCCTCGGTGATCAGACGGGCACTGCCGGCATCCCAGGCGTTGGGCAGCACGAGGAAGTCGTCGTGCAGGCTGCGGAACAGCTCGGCACGCCCCTGCTGGGCTCGGATGTCGGGCATGTGTCATTCTCCTTCCGGACCGAATCTCGGCCTCGCTTTGGAGACGCGCTCTCGCCCCCCGGACGTGAGATGCGAAGACGGAGAACTTTCAAGGCCTCTAAGCCGCAGCCCGCGGCCGGGGCGCGCCGCAGGACCGCGTCGCCCGGCGGGGAAGGCGTCCGGGCCGGTGCCGGCGCGGATGGCCGGGTAGTCCACCGTCCATGGCCCCACCTCGTAGGCCTGCACCGAGTGTGGCGCAGGGGCAGGGTCTCGGTGCGGGCGCGGCGCGGGTCGGGCCGATGCGTTCGCGCAGCTCTTCGACGGGCTGGCACGCGATCGCCGCCGGGGCCGCGAGCATGCGCAGGCCGCCGCCGAACGCGGGGCCGGGGCCGACGGCCCCGCAGGCGGCGATCAGCCGTGAACTGGACAGCCGGGTGGCGGGCAGGGACTCAACCGTTCAGACTCCGGGCACATACCGGGGCGGTGAGGCCGCGCCTTGCGGCATTGCGGCGTACGGCATCAGGGGTCCCGGTAGTCCTGTCGAAGAATCCAACAGATATAGCTCTGACCTGTGGAGATGCGGTCAAGTTCCTGTTGTGATCTCGGCGAACTCTGAGTGGGCCTGGGCAACCGCGTCGGGGTAGGCCTGCGCCTTGTCGTGCTCGGCCAGGGCACGGTAGATGCTGGCCAGGCTCGGATTGCGGCCCTTGCGTTTCCCGGTGGGGATGATCAGGTCGCCTCGGATGGTCTCGACAGACTCGCCAGCGGCCCTGCGGCGCAGCACGGTGTGCAGCATGTCCTCGGTGATGACGGCGGGCCGTCCGCCGTGGTTACTGCGGGCGGCGGCGTCCAGGCCCTCCAGGGTCGCTTCCCGTATGGCTTCGCGTTCGGTTTCGGCCATCGCGGCGAAGAAGGCGAACAGCATCCGGCCCGGGCCGGACGGGTCGTACAGGCCGGCCAGTGGCCCGCCGAGCATCTCCAGGACCAGGCCGTGCGCGACCAGGTGGTCGGCCAGCGCGGTGAGCTCGGCGGCGTCGCGGCCGAGCCGCTTCATCTCATACACCGTCACGATGACGCGGCAGTACGGGGCGTGCGCCTTGATCTGGCGAGCCAGGGCGAGCGCGGCCTCGAACTGGGGGCGGACCCGGACCCGGGTCGAGATCTTCTCGGAGAAGATCTTGTCGCGATCGATGCCGTGGGCCGCGAGGGCATCCAGCTGTGACTGCAGTTCCTGGGTCAGCGAGCTGCAGCGGGCGTATCCGATCCGGATGTCAGTGGTCGGCGCATCCGTGGCGAGTGGGGCCGGCGGCGGGGTGCCGGGCCGCCACGGCTGTCCCGGACCGCGATCGGCAGGGGTCTGTACCCGCAGCAGCTTTGCCAGCCGGCCGACCTTGGTGAAGCGGCCGGTGTGGTAGGTCCCGGCGACGGCGCCGGAACGGGATCGGCACGGTGAGCCCGCCGCCACGCCGCAGCGCGGGCACGGGTGGCGCTCGACGTCGTCGGCGTCGCGGTCGGCAGGGGGCGCGGAGGGTGCGGGGAGGTCGGCCACCCCTCGCATCGTGTCACAAACATTTCTCGCAACGGGCGGGTCTCGCTTTTTGAGTGAGAACGAGTTGTGAGAAGGAATTGATGATCCAGACGGTCACCGCGATGTCCGATTGATCTTCCTCCGGGAATGGAGCGTTTGTGAGAGCATGCTGGCCTTGTCGAATAGGGCCGATCATGCCGATAGCTCGCCGACGCCCGGCGGGGAGACTCAGGAGCCACCGCTGATGCCCAACCCAGACTCGCGGTACGCTGCGCGCCTGGCCGCCTACGGAGCGGTCTCCACCCAGCTGTCGCTGCTGAGCGACCGCCGACTCGGCCAAGCCGTGGCGGAAGCCACCGCGCTCGGGTCCGGCATCGGCGGTAGGTCTGCGGAGCTGGACATCAGCGGGAGGCGGGTCTTCATCAAACGGATCCCGCTGACCGATGTCGAGCTGCGGCCGGAGAATGTGCGCTCGACGGCGAATCTGTTCGGACTGCCGCTGTTCTACCAGTACGGGGTGGGCTCGGCCGGGTTCGGAGGCTGGCGTGAACTGGCCGTACACACCATGACCACCAACTGGGTCCTCGGACGGGAGTACGAAGGCTTTCCCCTGATGTACCACTGGCGGGTTCTACCCGACTCCCCGCCCAAGGGGTTCGTCGACGAATTCGGCGGCATCGATGGGGCGGTCGCGCACTGGGAGGACTCGCCGGCCGTCCGTGAACGCCTGGAGGCCGTCAGCCGCTCAACATTCAGCCTGGTGCTCTTCTTGGAACATGTGCCGCAGACTCTCGCCGCCTGGCTGGCCGACTCGCGGAAGGCCGCGCCGGGCACTGGAGAAGGCTCGCCGTACCCCTGGGTAGAGGAAGCTCTGGCAGGTGGAACCGCCTTCATGAGCTCTCGTGGGCTCGTCCACTTCGACGCCCATTTCGTCAACATCCTGACCGACGGCCAGCGGCTCTACTTCGCCGACTTCGGGCTTGCCTTGAGCTCCGGCTTCGAGCTCACCGCGGCCGAGGCCGCGTTCCTGTCCGAGCATCTCGACTATGACCACTGCTACACGACGGGCCATTTGCTGCACTACCACCTGCTCGACGACCTGCGCGGCGACATCGACCAGCAGGCGTTCCTGCGGGAATGGATCGCGGGACGACAGCCCGATGACGTCCCGCCCGCGACTGCCGCGATCATCGACCGGCACGCCCCGGCGGCCATCGTCTTGAACGAGTTCCACTACCGCCTGCTCAACACGAGCAAGCGGACGCCGTTTCCAGCCGCCGAGATCAAGCACGCCAGGCAAGTCACCTGAGACGAGACCGACGGGCTATGGCTGTTAGCTCTGCGCCTCACAGGCCCAGCTCCCGTAGCTGGGCCGGGCGCAGCGGTCGCCAGCCGTCACTCAGTTTGGCCAGCTCCGCCTCGACGTCGACGTGGATCGCCCCGAAGAAGTTGATGTTGTCACTGTGCCCGGGCGAAATATGGGCAAGTACCTCGTCGGGGACGTCGCGGCCCTGGGCGCGCAGGTCGACGACAGCTTTAGAATAATATTCTGTCGTCCAGGTCACGACACAGTTGGTCAAGAGGGTCAAACACCAGGCCTGTTCGGTCTGCTGGGACAGGTGCGCCTTGGTGACGATGCCTTGCTGGGCGTAGTGCAGATCACGGCGCAACGCGTGCAGGCTCTCGCCCTTGTTGAGCTGGCGGGTGATCTTCCTGCGGTAGGCCGGGTCCGACAAGTACTTCGCGGTGTGCACCGTACGCCGCAACATCCCCCACTCCTTCAGTGCGGCGGCCAGGGTGTTCTGCCGAGAGGCCGCCGACCACTTGCCGACGATCAACGACGCGGTCGCCTGCCCGAACTTCAGCGACCCGGCCATCCGCAGCAGGTCCGGCCACATCTCGGCGACCAGGGCCTCATTCCACCGCGCTCCGAGCAGTGGCCCTGCGTGCGGATAGAGCTTGCCGATCTCGGTCGGGGTGTCGTCCCGGACCAAGGTGACCCGGGTCAGGTCCCGCATCCGTGGCGTCAGCGCCTTGCCCACCAAGTCGAAGAGGGCAAAGTTGATGAGCGTGGCACCATGGGTATCGGTCGCGTGTTCGACGATCGGCAGATCGGTGGCGTTGCCAAGGAACTCATCGAGGGCGAAGTGGCCCTCCCGCGCCGTCGGTACGACGATCTTCGTGCCGTAGGTCGACCACTGATCTGAGACGTGGGTGTAGGTGGACAGCACCTGCCCGCCGTGGATGGTCATGGTCCGCCCGGTCACGCTTTTGCCACGCACCGGGAAGCGCTGACCGTCGGAGGAGGACATGGTACCGCCGCCGAACACCTTGGCCAGCGCCAGCCCGTAGTGGTGATCCACGACGCAGGTGTTGGCCTCGCGCAGCGTCTCCTCCCGCACATACCACTCCATCGTCCAGGCGAGGGTGTCGTAGGAGATGCCGCAGGCCTCGCTCATCTTGGCCAACCCCAAATTCGTGGCCTGGCTGATCAGCACCGCGAGGATGTTGCGCTTGAGCTCGGGCGAGGTGGCCAGCTTCTTGCCGCCGGCGTGGGTGAAGCAGTCCAGGAACCCGGTGCGCGCGTCCAGTTCGATCAGCAGCGAGGCGATCGGCGCGAACGGCAGCATCCCGGCCAGCTCATCTTTGAGCTCCTTGGCCTCGGCAGGGATGTCCTCGGCCGACAGCGGCGGGATCACCAGGTGATCGTCGTCGTCCAGGCGAACCGCGCCGGTGTCATCGGGCAGAGCGTCGGCCAGGACCGTCTCCAGCTCCGCCAGTGCGGCGTGCAGTTCCTCCTTGCCTTGCTCCAGCGCGTTGGTCGCCGTGGCCGGTTTGCGGACCAGCTGGCAGAACTCCGCTCGGCGCGGCTCCCACTGCTCGGGGGTGTACAGGTAGGTGGAGGGGGCGGCGTAGCGGCGCGACCCGGGCACGAACACATCCCCGCTGCGCAACCCGTCGCGCAGGCCCAGCAGCACGCACAATTCCCAGTAATGGCGAAAGGCGGTGTCATCGCCCTCCTTGAGGGCTTTTTCCAGGTAGTCGGCGTAGCGAGTGGGCACGAACGACATCGGCGCGCCTTCAGGGACCTTGCGGCCGCCGGTGCGGTTCAGCTCCTTCAACATTGCCGCCGCCCGCATCAGCTCGGCCGTGCCCGGCCCGCCGCGGAAGTCGATCGCTGCCAGCACCAGCGGGGTGAACTGCCGCAGATAGGAATAGAACGAGGCCATCTCCGACAACCGGCCATGATCCTTGGGTAGCGCCTTCCACCCGCCCGCGGTCACCTCCCGCAGCTTCCCCATCCCGATCCGCCCATGCAGCAGGCCGCCGACCTGCTCGTCCGGGACACCCGGGTCTGCCAGCACCGGCAAGATCACCTGCAGCAGCAACTGCCGGGCCTCCCCGGTCTTGGGCCGCTCCACCAACGCCTCATCGGTCTTGGACTTCGCCCGGGACTCCCGCGCCGAGACCGCCTGGTCGAACAACGCCACCACCTCATCCAACTGGTCGATCGCGGCCTGGGCGACGAACGCCAGCAGGATCGGATACCGGCGCTCCCGACGGCGCTCCAGCCCCTGGTTGGTGGAACGGCGCGCCACCTGGGCCAGGAGTCGGCGCCGCTCGTTCGGCAGCGCCGACAGATCCAACTGGTGCGCGTCCATCGCGCGCAGCCACGCCAGCTTGTCGATCGAGGTCTTCACCGCGGTGGCGGAGGCCTCCACCGCGGGTTTGGTCAGCCACTCCAACCGGGTGCATCCCAGCCCGGCATCGACCTTCAGCAGCAGATCCAAATCCCAGCGCACCTGCTCGGTCAGCAAGTGGGCCACCTTGTGCGAAGTCAACTCTCCCGCCGCCGCCCGGGCCGTGCCGACTATCTTCGCCAACGCGATCGCCCCAGGCCGGATCACCTTCGCCGACATCAGATACTCGCGGGCCAGGTTGAACAACAAGGTCGGGGAGTCGTGCTCCATGGCCCTGTCCTGCAGGAACTGCTCCAGTTCCTTCATCTCCTGGCTATCGGTCGCGGCCTGTTTCCAGCCCAGGTACTTGGCGACCTGGCCCACATGATCGGACCGGGTCTGGGCCCGCTGCCCGTATCCCCGCAGCGCCCCTGGATGCAGGCCCAACGCGATCGCCAGCCGGGCCACCGCCTCCGGCGGAGCCGACCCCGCCTCATCGGGCACAAACCCAAGCCACGGCAGCGTCGCGACCATCACGGCCATCCCCAGCCGATCGGCCGGGCCTCGGCCCCGTCCCGGATCCACGAACGCCACATCTGCGGGCGTCAACGTGAAGTGCGTGATCAACTCATCGCGGCCGATATCCGGGAACGACCGCAACTGCTCCAACTGCTCACGGGAGAACATCTTCTCCGGCACCGAACGACCCCACGCCCTAGACCGCACAAACCGGAACAGAACGTAGCGGAAACGATCTCAGGCCCCTACGCCGCCCCCTGCATCACCACAGCTCAGAGCTATATGTGTTGGATTCTTCGACAGGACTACCGGGACCCCCATCAGCGGCCCGCGTCCCGGCGCGGGCCGCACAGAAGGGAGGTCTCCTGGTCACAGCCTGATCGGCACGCCATCTCGGCCGGTACGTGAGGCTGCGGCTAGAACAACCTGCTGGCCCGTGCCTCGGCCGGCTCCTCAAGGTCCAGCAGGGTCTGCTTGCGCTCGAGCCCGCCGCCGAATCCCGTGAGCTTCCCGCCCACGCCCACCACCCGGTGGCAGGGGATGACGATGCTCACCGGGTTACGCCCCACCGCCTGGCCCACGGATTGCGCGAACCCCTTGCTCCCCAGCTCGACCGCGATATCGCCGTAGGTGATCCGCTCACCGTACGGGATCTCCCGCAGCAGCGCCCAGACCCGCTCCTGGAACTCGTCGCCGTTCGTCACCGCCGGGACATCGAACACCTGCCGGTCCCCGGCGAAGTACTCGTCGAGTTCGCTCTGCGCCTGCGCCAAAACCGGATCCGCCGATACGGCGACGCGGCGGCCCCACGCCGACTGCGGGGGCGTGTACCGGTAGCGCGGAAAATACAGCCCCACCAGCGCGTCACCGCCGGCGACGAGCAGCAGCCGCCCCACCGGGCTGTCCACATAGGCGTGTCGGACGTCCATTCTGATCTCCTGCCTGCAACCGCTGCCTGTCCACAACGGAGACGCGCGAGCGGCCTGAAACGTGAGACGCGTCCTGACGGTGACCGGCCGGGACGAGACGGCGAGGCAGTGGAGACTGCGGCCGGGCCAGACTCTCGAAGAGCATAAAGACGCGACGCCTGCCCGGAGATCACGAAGCGTGCAAGGATTGCTTGGAGAGTGCGGCGTTCTGGGCGGCGCGGGCGCTGCGGGCGAGTTGGATCTGGGGGGCCAGGTCCCAGCCGTCAGCACGACCTCCAGTCCCGTCGTCGTCGCGGACGGCGACCGGCAACGGGACACCCATGCGCCGCCCGGCCAGCAGGTTGTCCAGCCGGGTGGCGTCCAGCAGGCCGTCCTGGCCGGCTACTCCCGCCCAGCGGACGGATGCAGGACCGGCGCGTACCCGGCCGCCAGCACCTGCACCGTCACAGCGGGGGTGAGCACTTCCACCTGAAGATCGGAAGCGATCGCTTGCGCCGCGCCGTACCCGGCCATCGACCAGGGCCGCCAGCACCCCTGCCGCACCAGCCCGATCTCGCCGTCCAGGCGGACGAACGCGCCATCCGGCAGATCACCGGCCGCCGCCTGAAAGGTGCGCTGCCACCCCTCGGGCGCTCGCCGATCCGCCTGCAGCCTGCGATCCATCTCCGGCGCGCCGGGAAGGCCGCCTCCCAGCGCGGCAGCCCAGTCCCGCTGGAACCGCCGATAGTCCTCGGCGCGGCACAACCCGCACGGCCGGTGGCCGGCGGCCAAGGCCGTCGCCTCATCGAGGAAATACAACTCCGTCAGTCGGCCCGGTTGCCACTGAACCCGCCACCAGCCCTTGAACTCCAGCACACAGCAGACCCAGGCCCGCGTCGACGGCCTGCGGGTCGGCTGGCCGGTGGCACCGAGCAACGCACCCCGGTTCCCCCAGAACAACCCCCGCCCCGGATCGGCCACGATCTCGCCGTCGGGCCGCACCCGATTGCGCCGACCTGTACGGGCAGACGCACTCGTCCTGTGCTGGCTTGCCTGTTCGATCAAGCCTTCTTCCGCCGGGATGATGCGCTCCTCGTCCTATTGAGTGATCGGCGGGCGGAGTCGGCCGCCGATGTGCTGAAGACGCTGGCAGCGGGTGAGATGTGAGATGTGAGTCAAGGCGCCGTTCGGATCGCGATGCCCCCGAGTCCGGATCGGCGGCCGCGACGCTGCCCTCGGCGGTGACCGATCAGGTTCACAGGCTCGATGGCCAGCACGCCGAGCGCTTCCTTCTCGGGGCCGTAGATACGGCGGATGTTGGCCAGCTGCTGGTCACGGAGGCTGGCCGAGTTGACCTTCTCCGGTCCCTCGGTGTCCAGCAGTTCCTCGAACAAGCCGTATCGGGCGACCCTCTTGACCCGGGTGAGGGCCTCGTCGCGGCCGCACACGAACCGGATGTGGTCGCCGGCGGCGAGGTTGCGGAGGTTGGGGTACTGGACGCGGACCTCGATGGTCTTGGTGCCGTTCGCGACGAGGTCGAAGTAGCGGCGGTAGAGGTTCATCTCGCGGGCGCGGGGCGCGGTGGTGGCGGCGGGGCGTGCGGTCATGATGCGGTCCAGTTCGGCGGTGGTGTAAGAGCGATAGAAGTGCTTGGGGTCGGCGGCGCGGGCCGCCGCCTCGCGGCGCGTGGTCAGCTTCGCGCCCGCCACCGAAGGGTCGATGCCCAGCAGCAGTCTGGCCGCCAGCGCGAGCTTGTGGTCGAGGCAGTCCAGTTCCTCGCGCAGGGCCGCCTCCAGCGCCCGGGCCAGGCTCGTCCGGTCGCCGGGATCCAGCGCCCGGCTCCGGACGGCGGGCAGGGCCAGCAGGTGCGGGCCCGCCCGGTCGGCGGGGGACCGGAAGCCATACCGCACCAGCGCCCGCATCTCCTCGGCGAGCTCCAGGATCGGCCTCTCCTCCTGATCATGGAGGGGGATCTGGGAAGGGGCCATGCCCCAGCATCCCACGCCATGCCCAGAAAAGGCCCACTTCCGCGCCCATGAAAAGCCCATGGCGAGTGTTCATCCAACGACCGTTTGACGAACGCGAGCGGGACGCCCCGCCGAACCAGAACCTCGGCGTGCCGTGTCCGGTTCGGGCGTTCAGTTTCCCGTTCATCTTCGCCTGTCTCCTACTACTGGAAGGGCCGATCGTCCTCAACGACCTGTTCCAGCAGGGCATCGGCGTCAAGGTGCTGGAGGGCATCGCCGCAGGCGAGCACACCGAACGCTCCTTCATCCTGGCCCTGGCCCTGGCCGAAGACCGCCGCCGCGACATCGTCCGCAAGACCAAGAACGGCCTGGAGGCCGCCCGCAAGCAAGGCAAGGTCGGCGGCCGTCGCCCCGTCGTCGACGACGACAAGCGCGCCGCCATCCTCGACCGCCGCCGGCGCGGGGAGTCCATCCGCACCATCGCCGCCGGAGTGAAGGTCTCCACCGGCGTCGTTCACAAGCCCCTCACGGCCGCCGCCGAGGTCAATCCCGCCGACCAGACCCCCACCTCCTGAGGACAACGCCGTGCCGCTGCCCAAGATCCCGCTCGACGGCCCGCGCGTGCCGGCCCTGGCCAAGGCCCGCCAGTAGCTCGCCCACGAGTGCACCCACCTCCAGACCTGGGACGAGCTGACCGACGAGGAGCACGCGAGCGCGCTGCCCGACGCCCACAACGACCTGGAAGCGGCGATCAACGCCGGACTCATCCCCGCCGCCCTAGAACTCCTCGACTGACACAGGCTCCATGAAGCGCTCCGCGGCGATCCGCATCCCCGACCACGATCAAGACCTACCTGAAGGCTGGGGACATGTTCGGGAGCGGAGGACCTACCCGAGTCGATCAAAACTACTTTGGGGCTGGGGACGGCTTCGGGAGTGGAGGGCTGGCCTCGCTCGCTATTTTGATCTACTTTGTAAAGGGCGTGGTTCTGAGCGCCCCCGCGGCCAGGGCCACGAAAAAGGCCAGCAGGGCGGGGATCGCCAGCGCACGAGGCAGGTCCATCAGCTCGGCGGCACCCCCGATCAGCACGGGGCCGGTGAGAAATCCCACGTAGCCCAGGCTCGACACCCGGGCCAGCGCCTGTCCGGCGCGAGCCGGGTCGCGGCGACCGGCCGCGGAGAAGACCTGGGGAACGATGCAGGACAGGCCTGCCCCGAAGCAGCCGAAACCGATCACCGCGGCGACCTGATGGTCGGCCAGCAGGGCCAGCCCGAGTCCGGAGGCGGCCAGCGCACCGCACGCGCGCACCAGGTTCACCGGCCCCAGCCAGGCGGCCAGCCTGTCGCCGGCGAATCGGCCGGCGGTCATCATGACCGAGAAGGCGGCGTAGGCGGCCGCGGCGAACCCGTCGGAACTGCCAAGGCTCTCGCTCAGGTAGACGGAACTCCAGTCGGCCGTGGCTCCCTCTCCGATCATGCAGCAGAAGGCCAGGACACCCAGCAGCATCACCCCTCCACCCTTGCCGGACGCCGGTTCCGCTCCCGAGGGGGCGACCTGTGCGGTCGGGGGGAGCGCCCAGCGGGCCGCCCAGAGCGCGAGCGCGGCGATCACCGCGGCGACCACGGCGAACGTGGCTCCCGGGCTGAACGAGGCCTGGGCGAGCAGTCCTCCGGTGGTGGCACCGAGGAACCCGCCGATGCTGAACACCGCGTGGAAGGACGACATGATCGGCCGGCCCGTGGCCTGCTCGACCTCGACGGCGCCTGCGTTCATCGCGACGTCCAGGGTGCCGTGCACCGCGCCGAAGACGAACAGCGCGACGGCCAGGCCGGCCAGGTTCGGCATGTAGGCGGGCAGGACCAGCACCACGCTCTGGGCGAAGGCCATCGGCAGCATCACCTTGGCGCTGCCGTAGCGATCGACCAGGCGGCCGACCACCTGCATGCCGGCGATCGCCCCGGCGGCGATGCCGAGCAGCGCGATGCTGAGCTCGCCCTCGCTCAGTTCCAGCCCCTGCTTGATCGATGGGATACGCGCCGTCCAGGAGCCGATGGCCATGCCGGAGAGCAGGAAGAGCAGGTAGATCGCCACCCGGCCGCGCAGCAGCGCGGCCCGGTCGAAGGGGATGACGTGCATGGGGGAGGGCTCCAGTCAAGTGGTGCGGATCAGACCAGACGGTTCGGGCCGCGGGCTTGGGGCGGGCCGTGGAGCAGGGGCTCCGGCCGGGCGGCTCAGACGGCGCGGACGGCGACGCCTGCCGCGATCATGGCGTCGTGCTCGGCGGGGGGAAGCGCGGTGTCGGTGACGACCATGTCGAGGCGGTCCAGCGGACAGACCGCGCCGAACGCGGTGCGGGTGAACTTGCCGGAGTCGGTGGCCGCGACCACGCGCCTGGCGGAGGCGATCGCGGCCTGCTTGACGGCGACGTCGGACAGGTCGTGGGCGGTGAGGCCATGTTCGGCGGACAGGCCGCAGCAGCCGATGACCGCGGTGTCGAAGCGCAGGGAGCGGATGGCGCTCTCGGTCAACGGGCCGGTGAAGCTCAGCTCGCCGGGGCGGACCTCCCCGCCGGGCAGCACCAGGCGGATCCGGGGGGCGGTGCTGAGCTCGGCGGTGACCTGCAGGCAGAGCGGCAGGACCGTCAGGCGGCGGTCACGGATCGCGCGGGCGATCTCCAGGGAAGTGGTGCCGCTGTCGAGCAGCACGGCCTCGCCGTCGGCGAGCAGGGCCGCGACCTCGCTCGCGATCCGCCGCTTGGCCTCTGTCGCCTCGCGTTCGCGGACCACGAAGGGCGGTTCCTCCCCGCGCAGCAGCAGGCTCACCGCGCCGCCGCGGACCCGCCTGACCACGCCCTGCTGGGCGAGCTCGTCGAGGTCGCGGCGGATGGTCATCTCCGAGACCGCGTGCTCGACGGCCAGCTCCGCGACGGAGACGGCGTCGCTGGCGCGCAGCGCCGACATGATCGCGCGAATACGATTGTTACCTTCCATGTGTTCATTTGAACATGGAGTGTGTGAGGTTGGCAAACGTGCGGAACAATGGCCGCCATGCGCGCGAGTCGTCTGCTCTCCCTCCTGCTGCTCCTGCAGACGCGGGGGCAGCTGACGGCCACCGAGCTGGCCAGGGAGCTGGAGGTCTCCGTCCGCACGGTCTACCGCGACGTCGAGGCACTGTCGTCGGCCGGGGTGCCGGTCTACGCCGACCGCGGGCCCGCCGGTGGATATCGCCTGCTGGACGGCTACCGCACCCGCCTCAACGGCCTGACCGCCGAGGAGGCCTCCTCACTGTTCCTGGCGGCGCTGCCCGGCCCCGCCGCCGAACTGGGACTGGCCGAGGTCGCGGCGAACGCCGAGCTGAAGATGCTCGCCGCACTGCCCCCCGAGCCGCGCTTCCACGCCGCCAGGATGCGCGAGCGCTTCCACCTGGACGTGCCCGGCTGGTATCGCGACGCCGACGCGGCTCCCTTCCTGGGAGAGGTCGCCGAGGCGGTGTGGGAGCAGCGCCCGCTGCGCATGACCTACCGCCGCTGGGGCCCCCGCGACGTCGAGCGCCTGGCACACCCGTACGGCCTGGTCCTCAAGGGCGGGTCGTGGTACATGGTGGCCACCGCCGGTGAGGGGGAGCCGCGCACCTACAAGGTGGCGCGGATCGTGAGCGCCGAGCTCCTGGCGGGGCGCTTCGAGCGCCCCGCCGACTTCGATCTGCCCACCTTCTGGCAGCGCTATGCGGCCGACTTCCGCGAGCGGATGTACACCGGTGAGGCGCTGGTGCGGATGGCGCCCGGCACCGAGGGGATGCTGCGCCACACGGTGGGCGCCGAGGTCGCCGAGGCCGCGCTCGCCGCCGCGGGCCCGCCCGACGAGCGCGGCTGGGTGGTGCTGCGCCTGCCGACCGAGTCCGTCAGGCACGCCCACTGGCTGCTGCTGCGCCTGGGGGCGGACATCGAGGTGCTGGAGCCGCCCGAGTTGCGCGAGCGGATGGCCGCCACCGTCGCCGGCCTGGCCACGCTTTACGGCACGAGTCCCGGCTGAACGTTCGCCTGACCGGCCGGGCGCTGCCGGGAGGTGCGCTCACGCGTCGCGCAGCCGCAGCGCCAGGCCGCCGACCAGGAGCACCGCGGCGGCCCAGGCGGCGAGCACGCCGAGGCCCGCCCACGGGGCCAGGGGCAGAGCGGAGAGGTTGGTGGTCGACTGGATGGCGAGCCCCGCGTTCATCGGCGAGAGCCGCCACAGGAACCGCTGCCAGTCCGGGTCGCTGATCATGAAGGGAAGCACCGAGAGAACGTAGAGCAGGCCGAACACGACGCCGATGGCGGCGGCGGAGTCCCGTACGGCGGTGGCGACGCCGAGGCTGAGCAAGGCGATCAGCGCGAGATAGAGGACCGAGCCGGCGGCCGCGCGCAGCGTCGGCCCGTCGGCCAGCGACAGCGGCGGGTGGCCGTGCGCGGGGGTGAAGCCGTTGCCGGGCAGGATGAGCCGCCCGCCCAGTACGGACACGAGCACGGCAACGGTTCCGGCGGCCGTCGTCAGGCCGGTAAGGATGGCGGCCTTGGCGGCCAGGACGTGGCTGCGGCGCGGCATCGCCGCGAGGGTGGTGCGGATCATCCCGCCGCCGTACTCACCGCTGATCGCCAGGACGGCCAGGATGGCGACGGCGGCCTGACCCACCTGGACCCCCATGAGGCTGAGCTTGGGGACGTCGTGGTCACATCCCACCGGCCGGCAGGAGACGGTCGCGGCCGCCGCGGCGCTCACGGCCGCGGTCAGCACGATGACCGCGAGCAGCAGCCGGCCGGTGCCCGGTACGGTGCGCAGTTTGGTCCATTCGGCGTGCAGCGTTCGTCTCATGCGTCCCTCCGGCGCAGTCGGAGGACGGCCAGGCCGAGGGCGAGCACCGCGTAGCCGCCCAGCACGGCGAGCCCGGCCCATGGCTCCAGCGGGTAGTAGCCGCCCTGCGGGCTGTGGTGGCCGAGCACATGCGCGTACTCCGGGATGCTCTGCTGGATCGCGAAGCCGGCCGCCGGGGTGAGCCGCAGGAGCCACTGCGCCACCCCCACGGGCAGGACGGAGGCGGTCGCGAGGATATGGGGCACGACGATGGCCACGATGGCGGCGGTGACCGCCGCGGCGCTGTGCCGGAACAGGGCGCCGAGAGCGAGTGCGAAGACGGCGGCGGCGGCGAGCAGTGCCGCGATGCCGGCCACGACGCGGAGCTCGGTGAGCGTGCTCACCGGAAGCACGGGGTTGCCGTCCGCGCGCAGGATCCGTGTGCCGACGGGGACGACCGTGCCGGCGGCGGCCAGCCCGGCGACGAAGGTCACCGTGCCGATCACCACGGCCTTGGCGGCCAGGACCCGGCCGCGCCGTGGGCTGGCGAGCAGGGTGATGTGGATCAGGCCGCGCCGGTATTCGGCGGTGATGAACAGCACGGCCACCACGATCACCACGATCAGCCCGGCCAGCACGCCGGACAGGGTGGTCTCGATGCTCAGGCCTTCCGTGCTCGGCGCGATGTCACCGGATCCGGTCACGGTGAACGTGCCACCGGACTCGACGACCCCGCTCGGCCGGTGGTAGCGCTCCCAGTCGGTCTTTCCGGCGCCTCCCACATTGTCGCGGCTCCACTCGCCGCGGGGCGTCGCCCCCTCCAGGCTGACCTGGTCGAAGACAGCGGTGGCCTGGGTGAAGCGAACCTGCTGGATGCTGCCGCCGAGATCGGCCTGCCGCACCGTCAGATCGCCCGGGGAGGTGACGAAGAGCCCGACCCGCACCGTGGCCGGCAGTCCGGTCAGGCGAGCCGTGCCGACCGTGGTCCACTGCCTGCCGTCGACCGACTCGTAGCCGGTGAGCGTGTCGCCGGAGCGGGTCAGCCGCAGCCAGCGCGGGGACGCCGCGGAAACGCCGCCGGGCCGGCCGGCGGCGTCCCGGGTGAAGTTGTGCTGCATGCGCACTCCGTGGCTGCCGGTGACCATCACCGCCGCATAGGCGGAGCCCCGCCGGATGCCGTCCTTGATGATGATCCCGGCCTTCGCCCAGGGCACGACACCGGAGACGATCTTGTCGTGGTCGGGCGGGGGATAGGTGATGATGCCGCTCAGCGAGGTCACCCGGACGGTGATGCCGCCGTCTCCGGACAACGGCCGGTGCGCGAAGGAGAACGTGTCGTCCACCGCCTCGCCGTCCGGGCCCACCGGGAGGGCGGGGCAGACATCGCTCGCACCGCCGCAGGATGTGTGGCTGCCTGTGGCGGTGAGCAGTCCGAGCAGCACGATGACCAGCGCCGCGACCACCATGCCGATCAGCTGGCCGCGGACCGTACGGAACTTGGTCCACTCCGCGCGCAGCAGTTGGGCGAAGCCGCCGCGCCCGGCCTGCGGGTCCGAGCGGTACGGGGTGACGGTGCCGGTGGTCATCGCGTGGCCTCCTGTCCCGGGGAGGCGCGGAACTCCACCTCGTCCCGGGTCAGGTCCAGGTACGCCTCCTCCAGCGTCGCGCGGTGGGCCGTCACCTCGGAGAACGGCACCGCGTGCTGACCGAGAAGCGCCACGACGCGCGTCGCCTCCAGCCCGGAGACGGTGAGCGTGTCGCGCTCGGTGGCGGCCACGGTGGCGCCGGCGCGCGCCAGCACCTCCATCGCCTCCGCCCGCGCCGTGGTGCGCAGCGCGACCTGGCCGCGCGACGCGGCCGCGATCAGCTCGGCCACGCCGGTGTCCGCGACGACCCGCCCCCGGCCCACCACCACGAGATGACCGGCGGTGTCCTGCAACTCGCTCATCAGGTGGCTGGAGACCAGGACGGCGCGGCCCTGCTCGGCCAGCGACCGCAGGAAGCCGCGAATCCACACGACGCCTTCGGGGTCGAGGCCGTTGACCGGCTCGTCGAGCATCAGCACCGGCGGGTCGCCGAGCAGCGCCGCGGCGATCCCGAGCCGCTGCCGCATGCCCAGCGAGTAGCCGCCCGCCTTGCGCCTGGCCGCCGATTCCAGCCCCACCAGCCCGATCACCTCGTCGACCCGCCTGGCGGACAGTCCCTGGGAGTGGGCCAGCCACAGCAGATGGTTGCGCCCGGTACGGCTCGGCTGCGGCGCGGCGGCGTCCAGCAGCGCCCCGACGTGGCACAGCGGCCGGCGCAGGCTCCGGTAGGGCCGCCCGCCGACCAGCGCGTAGCCCTCGTCGGCCGCGTCCAGGCCGAGGATCACCCGCATCGTGGTGGACTTGCCCGCCCCGTTGGGGCCGACGAAACCGGTGACCTGCCCCGGTTTGACGGTGAAGGACATCCCGTCCAGCGCCGTGGTCCGGCCGAAGCGCTTGCGCAGCCCGGCGACTTCGATGGTTGCTCGCATGCCAGGCAGACTAGGCAGCGGCGGGGACGCGGTCGTCACGCCGCGGAGCCATCTTCGCCGTCACGGGCAGGAGCGACACGGCATCCCTCACGTGAGGGATGCCAGAACGTCAGATGACCACGACAATGGCCTTCGTGCACCCAGCGGACGACCGGACCGGCGGATGGGCCGCCGGTCGGCGGCGGATCGCCGCGACCCGGCACGCGCCTGTCGCGGCCGGCGCGCTGCTGGCGGTGCTCGCGCTGGCCGAGTCGATCGCGCACGCCCGCGACACACCGCTGGCGAAGGCGTTCGGCCGTGCCGTCACCACACCGGTGGGCGAGTCGATCGTGCACGGCGGGGGTGCGCCGCCGGTCGAAGGCGGCAACCCCGCTCTGTATCTCGTGGTGTTCGGCCTGCTCGGCCTGGCCACCACGCTGCCCGTCGCGCTGCTGTGGGCGCAGCCGGCCGCGGCCGCGGTGGTCGTCTCCGCGACGGTCATGTTGTCGCCGGTGGCCTTTCACACGCTGACCGTGGCGGGCGTGGCCGCGCAGCTGATCTGCGGATACCGGCTCGGCCGCACCGGCTCGCAGCGGCTGGCCGTCCTTCTCGCGGCACCGTTCCCCATCCTGGCGCTTGCCGTTCCCGCGGGCGGCGAGGCGGGGGTTCTCATCCTGTTGGCGGCCTGCCTGGCTCCGGCGGCGGCCCTGGCCGGGATCGCACGGCGAGCCCGCGCTGAGGCCCTGGAGAACGGCGCGGCCCGGCAGGTCATCGCCGACACCCTGCTGGAGCACACCGCGCGCGGCGAGCGCGCTCGCATCGCCCGCGAACTGCACGATGTCGTCGCCCACCACATTTCCATGGTCGCCGTGCAGGCGGAGACGGCCCGGCTGGCCGTGCCCGGGATGCCGGCCGCCGGTGCGGAACGATTGTCGGCCATCGGGGACACCGCCCGGGCGGCGCTGACCGAGATGCGGCGACTGCTCGGCGTGCTACGCGAGGACGCCGAGGCGGACGCGGCGGACCGGCGGCCCCAGCCGGGCCTGCGCCTGGCCGAGCTCAACGAGCTGCTCGACCAGGCGCGGCAGGCGTCAGGCACGGGTGTCCGCCTCATCCTGCGCGGTCCGCCGGTCACGCTCGACCCAGGTGTCGAGCTCGCCGCCCATCGCATCGTCCAGGAGGCCCTCACCAACGCCCGGCGGCACGCGCCGGGCGCCGCCGTCGACGTGGAGCTGCACTACGGTGGCGATGCCCTGCGCCTGCTCATCCGCGACAACGGACCCGGCCCCCGTGCCTCGGTGCCTGCCGGCGGTCACGGGCTGTCCGGCATGCGGGAACGTGCCACAGCCGTCGGGGGTGAGCTGCGCACCGGCCCCGCCGCAGGCGGTGGCTTCCTCGTCGAGGCGCGCCTGCCCGGAGCGGCCGGATGACCGGCAGGCCACCGGTGGTTCGCGTCGTCGTCGCCGACGACCACCTGGTCGTCCGCACCGGCTTCGCCGAACTGCTCAACACCCAGCCCGACCTCGAGGTCGTCGGCACCGCCCGCGACGGGGCCGAGGCGGTACGGATCTGCCGCGAGCTGTCGCCCGACGTCGTCCTGATGGACGTCCGCATGCCGGGGATGGACGGCATCGAGGCCACCAGGCGGCTCGCCGGCGGGCCACGCGTCCTTATTCTGACGACCTTCGACCTGGACGAGTACGTCTACGACGCGCTGCGTGCCGGAGCGAGCGGATTCCTGCTCAAGGACGTCACCGCCGAGCGGCTCTTCGACGCGGTACGGGTCATCGCCGCAGGCGAGGCGCTCCTGGCTCCGGCGATCACCCGCCGCCTCATCAGTGAGTTCGCCCTGCTGCCCCCGAAGCCCGACGCCGTCTCCATGGCCGCGCTCGCCGCGCTCACCCCTCGTGAGACGCAGGTCCTGCGGCTGGTCGCGGAAGGCCTGTCCAATCCGGAGATAGCAAGCCGGTTGACGGTCACGGAGGAGACCGTCAAGACGCATGTGAGCCGGGTGCTGAACAAGCTCGGGCTACGCGACAGGACACAGGCGGTCGTCACGGCGTACGAGACAGGACTGGTCGTGCCGCGCTCCCGCGGGCCGATCACCCGAGGCGGCTGATCGATTGCGAGCACCGAGAGCACCCGACCATGGCGAGATGTCCTCTGCCGCTGTCGCCGGGCCGCAGGTCAACATGGAGCGCCCCGGAGCGAGGCGAGGGCACGACGTCGGGCAGAGGGTTCAGAGCCAGATGGCGCCGAGCCAGGCGGTTGCCGCGGCGGCTGCCAGGAGGGCGATGTTGAGTCCGATCTGCCGGATCTCGCCGCGGCTCAGGTGGACCGCGATGCCGCCTATCTGGATCAGGACGAGGCCGATCGCCGCGGCGATGGCGAGCCAGGGCGCGATCCCGGTCAGCGGCGGCAGGATCAGGCCGGCCGCGCCGAGGACTTCCAGGAATCCGATCAAGCGGACGAGCGGCATGGGAACAGTGTCGACCCAGCCCATCATCGGCTGAAGCTGCTCCTGGCTTTGGGTGATCTTCTTGCCGCCGGCGTAGAGGTAGAAGACGGCCAGGAGTGCCGCGACGATCCAGTAGGAAATCTCCATGAAGGACACCTCGGGGGGGCTAGTGACGCGGCGCTGGCCACGATGGTTACCAGTCGTAAGTAGCTTCATGATGCGTCACCATTGAAAGCCTTACAAAAGGCACATGCATGTGCGTTACACACAGAGGGCTGTCATGTCGGAGTACGAGCACACCTGCATGATCCGAGGAGATGGCGGACGGACGATCCGCGCCATCCTCGACCGCATCTGCAACAAGTGGACGCTGCTGATCGTGGCGACCCTCGATCAGGGAAGCCTGCGCTTCACCGGCCTGCACCAGCAGATCCCCGGGATCTCCCAGCGCATGCTGACCCTGACGCTCCGGAACCTCGAACGCGACGGCCTGGTCTCCCGGACGGTGCATGCCGAGGTCCCGCCACGGGTCGAATACGCACTGACCCCCACCGGCAAGAGCCTCATTCCACCCGCATTGGCCCTCGCCGGCTGGGCCATCGAGCACGTCCCGCACATCGAGACCAGCCGAGAGGCCTACCAGAGCCGAAACCAATGACCCGATGCCCCGCCTCCGGCTACTTCGCCCCTGGTGCGCCGATCTTCAACGGCGCCTCGGGCCAGAAGCAGGTCCTCGGCCATGGCCGCACCGCCCTGGCGGCAGCTCTCCGCAGGTCCGCGACGAACGCGGCCCTGGCGTCGGCGTCGCCGACCGGCTCGCGGAAGACCTGCGCGTCGGCTCGCCCTTCAGCCACGCCCATGCGGCCATGCTGGGCCGTTACTCCTTCGCCTTGCCCGAGCCGCCCGGAGGAGTGCGACCGTCGGGTGAGCCAGACGACACCCACCCGGGCGAGGGCATCGGTAACCGACCTGGTCGCCGCCTGCGGTCTGACGTTCAGCGGTACCCGGCCCGGTGCTCACCCGCCGACGACATCCGGGCCGGTTCTCATCAGCGATCTGTTCTTGGGGCGGCGTAGTGCCACAGCTGAGGTGCCATCCACACGATCATGGCGACGGTCATCACGGTGAGCAGCCCGCCAACGCAGATCGTCACCTGGGGGCCGTATACCCCCGCGGCGGTCCCGTGCAGCAGGTTGGCGATCTGCGGGCCCCCGATGAGGACGACGGTGAGTGATCCTTGAATCCGGCCGCGCATGGCGTCGTCGGTATATGCCTGTGAGATGGCGTTGCGGAAGGTACTGAGCACGAAGTTCGCCGCACCGCCGAACATGAGCGCCGCCAGCGCGAGCCAGAGTCGCGGAGCCAGGCCAAGGACCACGACGGTTACTCCCCAGACGGCGGCAGCCGATGTCATCAGGGCACCGTGGCGACGGGCGCGCGTGAACCTTCCCGACATCAGCCCGGCCGCGAAGACACCGGCCGGGTAGGCGGCGTAAAGCAGGCCCAGCTCCAGGCCTCCTCCCGCGGGCCCGCCGTAGGTGCGTTGCGCCAGTTCCGGAAAAAGCGCTACCGGCATCCCGAAGACCATCGCAGCAAGATCTACTGCCAGCACGGCTACGAGCACCCGGCCGGCAAGCAGGTAGCGGAACCCGGCGAGCACCTGTCCAAGCGTGGACCGATGCCGGTCACGCTGTGCCGGCGTATCGTCCGTTGCTGCTTTTGATATCCCATCGGGCGATCCGTCACGTGACACCGGGTGAGGGCTGGGCAAGATAGGCGGCAACTTGGCCACCGCCCACACGACGGCCAGCAGCGCAACGGCGTCGAACAGGTAAAGCGTGCCGAGCCCGACCACCGGAATCAGCACGCCTGCCAGTAACGGGCCCATGATCGATCCGGTGTAGCGGACGAGCGAACTGAGACCGTTCGCCGCGGGCAGCAGGCCGACGGGTACGAGGCGGGGCACCGCTGCACCCATCGTCACCATGATCGCCCCGAAGGTCAGTCCTTGGCATGCCACCAACGCCAACAGGACGGCGACAGAGCGGCCTCCCAGGGCGGCCTGAGCCCACAGCGCCGCGTAGGTCAGCGCAAGGCCACAGTGAGCGGCCAGCAGCAGCCGTCGCCGGTCCATGAGGTCGGCGAGGGTTCCGACCCACAGCGACGCGATCACCAAAGCACCGAATGACACTGCGGCCGCGGCGCCGACGGTCGCAGACGAGCCGGTCAAGGTGAACAGCTGCGCCGGCACCGTGACCACGCTGAACGAGCCACCGACCGCGCAGGTGGCCGAGGCGACCCACAACCGCCGGTAGGCGGGGATCGCCAGGGGACGCCGGTCGAGCGTGTACGCGCACAGGGAGCGTACAGCCGACGCGCTCACCTTCCACTCACAGCGTCACCACATCAGCCACCACGCAAGCGATGTTGTCCGGGGCGCCCGCGTCGTATGCCAGCCTGACCAGCTCATCGAGGACCTGCCCAGGGGCGCCCGTGCCGCTCAGTACGCCGCGCAGTGACTCTGTCGCAACGACGGTGGCCAGCCCGTCGGAGCACAGCAAGTAGCGGTCGCCGGCCACGGCCGTATGCAGCGACAGGTCAGGCTGGGACCCGCCTGTGCCCGTGAGTGCACGGACCAGCAATGAGCGTTGCGGATGCGAGGCGGCCTCCTCTGGGCTGAGGCGGCCTTCGTCGACCAGCGACTGCACGTAGGTGTGGTCGTGGGTGATCTGGAAGATCTCGCCGTCGCGCAGCAGATACGCTCGTGTGTCACCGATGTGCACCAGCGCCAGCTGGGAGCCAGACCACAGCATCGCGGTCAGCGTCGTGACCGCCTCGCCGGACAGTGCCGACTCGGCGATGCCCCGAATCGCCTGGTCGGCCTGACCAACCGCATCGGCGAGCGCGCCGAGAAGGTCACCGGCAGGTACGGCCTTCGCCTCCAACGGCTTGAGCGCGTCGATGGCCGCCACGCTTGCGAGATTCCCACCCGGCCCGCGCATTCCATCGGCCACCGCCAGCAACCGAGCGCCGGCGTAGGCGACGTCCTCATTGCTCGTGCGGACCAGCCCCGACTCCGATCGTGCCGCGTAGCGGATCCCGATCATGGTTTCTGCGTCTTCCATGGCGCCGCCCCTTCCTGACAGGTAGTCGACGAGGAAGGTGGCGAGTTGTTCGCGTACAGCGGTGTCGGCCATGACCTGTGCCCAATAGTCGGCGACCTGCTCGGCCGCCGCATGCGGTTCCAGGTCGCATACCTGGCGGATGCGGGCCAGTGGCATGCCCAGCCGCCGCAACCACGCGATCAACCGGGCCCGCTCCAACTGCGTCGGATCGTAGAAGCGGTACCCCGACTCTCCGTCCACTGCAGCCGGCCGGAGCAACCCGAGCTCGTCGTACAGCCGTAACGCCTTCGGCGACAAGCGCGTAGCCCGGGCGAACACCCCGATCGTCAGTAACCCCACACCCAACCCTCCTCGCACCGGCCAGGACGACCGGCACCACGATGCTGCGCCTTCACCCAAGGGCAAGGTCCACCCCTCAGCGTCGGCGAGGCCACGAACAGGGCAATGCGTCATCAGTATGATCAGTGAGACGGGAGCCCGGTTGGCCCTCTCATCCGACTTGAGGCAGCGCAGGTACGAAGCATGGCTCCATGTCGGGGCCGGCCGCGCTGACGTTGAACGCCGCCGAGCCGGATCGGCAGGGTGTCTGAGGGTTACGGCTCCTCGCCGTGAGCGCGGCGGCGGCCTTCGTCGAAGAACTCGTAGATGGCTTCGGCGTGCGGCAGTTGGGTGAGTGGGCGGGCGGCGCCGAAGGAGATGTTCCAGAACTGGCCGGTTCGTGGCTGCTCGGGGCCGACGTAGGCGTACGGCTCGGGTATGTGCCTGTCACCCGGCGAGACGCCGTAGTTGACCTCGTCCAGGGTGACGCCGATGTCGAAATGCTCCGGCCAGAGCACCGGCGTCATGCCGGGAGCAAGCCTGCGCAGGGCCGCATCACCGTCGCCCAGGGCGCGGGCGATCACCATTGCCGCCTGCGGATCGACATGTACGCGGTCGCCGGCCGTGACCCCGGAGCCCTCGGAGTACAGGCCTTCGGGGGCGCCGGCTACGATCCCGGCGGCAGCCGCGAGTTCGGCGTAGGTCACCCCGGTCAGCTTCCTGAGCGGTCGGCCGCTGGTGAGCAGCAGGTCTCCGTTGACGGCCATGTCGGGGTGCTTGGTGGTGGCGAAGCCGCCGGGGACGGCCCGGAGCCTGATGGTGCCGCTTTGGCGGTACTGCGGCCCGGCCAGTACGAGTTCGGCCACTCCATGCAGGCTCTGCCTGGTCAGGACCAGTGTCGTCATGTCCACCGGCGTCTCCTCCCACGTCGTGTAACCCCGAAAACCCGGCCATGTACGGTCGAGTACCTCGTGCTCTGTGGGGGACTGCTAGGGCTGGGTCAGCTGCCAGAGGGCCGCTGAGGACCACAGGATCGCGATGAGGGTGACCAGGGTGCCACCGGCGAGTGGCAGCGCCCAGGTGGGTAGGCGCCGGCTGCGGACGAGGAGTACCTTCGCGGCGAATGCGCCGTAGAAGAGGCAGCCCGCGAGGGAGTGCAGGGCGACCCGGGGGCTGTGCGTCTCCACTCCGTAAGCGGTGATGCGGTGGTAGGCGATTTCTCGGCTGTCGGCGCCGCCGCAACAGCCCGCTCAACGTAGTTCAACTAGTCATGTCCCGCCTTCGCGGTGTCCCCGGCGTCAATCTCCCGAAAACCGGGGAATGCCAGGTTTTGCTGTGCTCTGAAATTCGCGGGATTATGTTACTGAGAAATACCTGGGGTTATCGCCCCGCCGGGTTTCCTCGCCCGTCAATTCATGCGTAGGCGCCGACGGTGCGATCCAGCCGGCCACAGGTGGCCTCTATTCGGTACCGGAAACTCGCGCGGGATACCAGTTCACCCGCCCTTGACATCCGGCGGCAAGATCGACAGCGGCACGCGCCACGAGTATCGACATGCGGCGTGACCGGTATGGATGATTATTCGGCACCCGTGAGGCCCTCCGCCGGCTTGCGCACGGCCAGCTGCCAGGCCGCGAGCAGCAGCAGCGCGGCCACTTCGACGATCACGCTGATCGCAGCCTGCGGGGAGGGGGTGAATCCGCGCTCGGTGAACCCGAAAATCCCGATGGTGCGGGAGAGCGTGAAGCCGCCCAGCGTACCCAGGGCCACGGCGGCGGCACCGAGCCTGACGATGGCCGAGTCGCTGACGAGCAGCAGTAGGGTGACGGCGAAAGCGCCGCCGGCCTGGAGCAGGAACGCCGTGCCGATGATGTGGATGTGCCGGTAGCCGCCGTTGAGGTAGAGGTCGGCGTGGATGTAGCCGCTGACGGCGATGGCGGCGGCCGTGCTCAGGCGGGCGGCGAGGGCCGCGGACGCCTTCACGCCAGCTTGTGGTCGGTGACGGCCAGGCCGCCTGCGCCCTTACGGTAGGTGACAGTGCGGATGCCCAGTGCGGCCTTGAGGTGGCCGGCTGGTACCACCTGCGGGAGGGGTCCCGGCCCGATGCCCGGTTTGGGCAGCGGGTAGGCGGTGGTGGTGGCGCTGTGAAAGGTGACGTTGCCTTCGGTCTTGGTGAACAGCTGGTGCACGTGGCCGTTCAGGCAGGTCACAGAGGAGAAGCGGCGTAGCAGGCCTAGGACCTTGATGGCGTCATCGGTGCCCCAGCCCCAGGCCGGGTACATGGCGAACAGCGGGATATGGCTGAACACCACGATGGGAGTGTCGGCCGATAGACCAGCGACGTCTTTGCGGACGAAGTCGATCTGGTCGGTGCCAAGGTGGCCGAGTTGCTCCATGTGCAGGGTGTTGACCAGAGCGATGAAGTGGACGCCATGGGTGTCGAAGCTATACCAGCCGTCGCCGAGGGTGTTTGCGCCGAATCGCTGCCGGTACGCATGTCCGGCGTCGCCGATCGAGTCGTGTTCCCCGGGCACTGTGAAGATGCGACCGGTACGCAGGCCGGTCAACATCTGCTTGACCTGGTCGAACTGGCCCGGGGTGGACAGGTGGGTGAGGTCGCCGCTGTGCATGACGAAGTCGGGCCGGAAGCCCAGGCTGTTGACCTGATTGAGCGCTTCGGTGAACGTCCGGTTCACGTCGGTGTTGGCGGCGCCGGTGAAGCCGATGTGGCTGTCGGAAATCTGCACGAACCGCAGCGCGCCAGGGTTGGCGGTGGCCTGTACGGCGGCGCTGTCCTGGCTGCCTGCGACGCTGCTGATCACTCGGCCGTCGGCCACCGTCAAGACCACGGCGGAGCCGAACCAGCCGGCGTGGCGCAGCAGTTGGCGGCGAGACATCCCGTGTTCCGGCGTCGGCTCGGCTCCACGCGGATCGATAGGGCCGGTCACTGGGTCACCGTCACAGTGGCGGTCATGAACGGGTGGATGCTGCACAGGTACTTGTAGGTGCCCGGCTTGGTGAACTTGTAGAGGTAGCGGGCACCGGACGCCAGCGCGGCGGAGCGGAGCGGACCCTGGCCCTGGCCCTGGCTCGTCACGGTGTGCGGTTCAGGGTCCTGGTTGATCCAGGTCACCGTAGTGCCTGCCTTGACGGTCAGCGCAGCGGGATGGAAGGCGAAATTCTTGATCGTCACGGAGTTCGGGCCCACCGGCGTGACCGGCGCGCTGCGTGTGGGTGCGGCTGTGGCCGTGTTGGGCAGCACCGGGATGGCAGATGCCGGGCCGGTGCCGCCGGGCATGCCGGGCAGGCTCTGGCCGGCGCCCGGGGTGATCCCGGCGGACGCCGGGCCGCGGTGCGGCGGGTCGCCGCAAGCGGTGACCAGGCCAAGTGCGCCGGTCAGAGCAAGTGCGCTGATCAGGGCCGGTAGGCGCGGTATGCGGGGATGAATATCGTGACTCATACTCATGTCCCTCTCGGTGGCTGGAGTGCCGATCCATTCAGCGCGAATCGGTATCGACACTGTGAGATAGCACGCCGGGTTACCCACGGAACTGGTGGCCGGTATGGAGTAGGAATGGGGTGACGTTGCCCCAGTGGGGGAACTCCGGTGCCTTGAAGTCCGGATGGGGCGGCAGGTAGTCGCCGGGTTTGCCGGTGGTGGTGTAGGGCGGGGTGGCGTCCGCGCCGTCGTGCGCGCGCAAGGCGAGGATGTCGCGGGCGCCTGGGCACCGGCCTGGATGCCCGCCTGTTCAGCGGGGCCGGCGGGATGCCAGGCGAGGTCGGCGGCCAACCGGTGGTCCAGGTTGGTCTTCTGCGCCGGGTACATGATCCTCCTCCTGGTCAAGTTCGGAGGAAAGGTGACAGGCCGCTCCGGCACGTCCACCAGCGCCGACGTGCTGAAACCCGATCCAGAGCGTTTTTGCTCTGAACTGACCGAAGCAACGTGAAACCACTGGATGTGCGACGTTGCCACTCATATTAGATGCATGGTTAAACTATTTCCTCAGTCATATCCCACTTTCGCGGTATCCCCGGCGTCAATCTCCCGAAACCGTGGAATGCCAGATTTTGCTGTGCTCTGAAATTTGCGGGGATATTTTACTGAGAAATACCTGGGGTTATCGCCCCGCCGGGTTTCCTCGCCCGTCAATTCATGCGTATCGAAACGGCTCGCTTCCGTAGGTGCTGACCGAGAACACGCTTGTGCCAACCGCCGTGTCTTCCTCGCGCCGTCGACGGTTACCTCCGGCACGGCCCCGGCGTCCAGCGCCGTTTAGATAGCGATCTTGCTGGTGGCTTCGCCCGGTGAGCATGCCGGGCGATGCAGGCACTTCGGGTCGGTTGGCGGATTCGATGGCAGTCGGCGCGCTGACGTCGCTGATTCCGCTTCTGCGCCGACTATCGTGTCGTGCCCGGTAATCAGTTCTGGGTCAAGATCGTGAGCTGATCCGGACAAATCTCAGGTAGCCCAGCTGAACGTCTGCGAGTGGAGGTGGTCATCCGCCTCCACTCACAGACTTACTCGAACCTCGAAAGGAACTGTCCGTTGAACCTGTCACGAGCGATGCCTGCGGAGAGCCAGTGGGATCTCCTGGAGGAGTACCTCCTGAACAGCCGCTTCGATGTGGCATGGATCGACACGGAGAAGATCGATGAAGCCGCAGAGCGTTTCCGGGTGGATCCGGGCTCTGGAGTTCTCTGCGATCTCGATACCGCATTCGACCTGATCGACAATGACGAGCAGGAAACTCTGGTCGCGTCCTCTACCGCGTCCCCCGCGACGCCTGGCCGCGCTGAGCGAACCCGCCCCTGAGCCTCGCAGAAAAGTGCGGGCCGCGACGATCGTGCGCGGGGCCGAGGTCGGGCCGACCGTGCTGGGCGGAGCCGCCGTGCGGCACGAAGTCACGATCAACGAATGGCTCTGACAGGCGAGGTCGTTCTTTGGGCACCCCGGCGCGGCTAGATGGTTGATGTGCTTTCTGGGCTGTGCCGAACAGCAGAGAGTGCCCAGGATCGGTGATGTAGAAGCACTTCCGGCCCGCACGGGATCGTCGTGGACACCGACCCGGGCGGTGGCGGTCTCGAATAGCTCAGCCGCGCGCCGATAGGGCAAGCGGGCACGGCCCGAGGCGAGGTCGAGGTCACCAGACGGCGGTTCGACCCGGGCGCGGCGATCGGTGAGGAAGACGGGGCGGCGGCGGTGCGCCAGACGATAGTGCACGCCATGGTCGAGGGCGCCATACGGTTCGCCGAGTGGGGACGGAACGCCATCCTCTTATAAATCTACATTGTAAAGGCGTCCGTCCGGGTTCAAGATCATTTGCAACGGACTGAAGGCTCCCACCAAAGAACAGAGGCCGTCTGCCTGTCGATCATGACGATTGCGGGTGGCGTAGCGCTCCGGCGGAAGCCGCCATGAAGGCCGCGAGCAGGGCGGGAATCCCCAGGGCGGCGGGCAGGCCGATGAGTTCGGCGGCGCCGCCGATGATGGCGGGGCCGGCGACGAGCCCGGCGTAACCGACGGTGGCGACCTGGGCGATGGCCTGCCCGGCACGGGCCGGGTCGTGGTTTCCCGCGGCGGAGAAGACCTGCGGGACGATGGTGGCCAGGCCCAGGCCGAACAGGGCGAATCCCACGAAGGCGACGAGGGTCTGGCCGACGAGCAGTGCGGTGCCGAGGCCGAGGGCGGCGACGAGCCCGGAGTAGCGGACCAGGCGCACCGGGCCGAACCGTTGGGCGAGGTGGTCTCCCGCGAAGCGGCCGATGGTCATGGCGGCGGAGAAGACGGCGAATCCGGCGGCGGCGACGGCCTGGGGGGCGCCGAGGTTCTGGAAGAGGTAGACGGCGGTCCAGTCGTTGGCGGCGCCCTCTCCGACGAGTCCGGCGAAGGCCACGACTCCCATGAGGATGATCCAGCTGGTCCATGGGGCGCGGCGTGGGGTGGTGGTGTGGGTGGCCGCCGGGGGTGGGGTGGCGGGGAGGAGGTGGCGCCGGACGTACAGGGAGGCGAGGGCGAGGGGGATGCCGACGGCGGTGAGGGTGGCGGCGGCGCTGAGGTCGAGCCAGGCGAAGAGTCCGCCGATGCCTGCGCCGATGAGTCCGCCGATGCTGAACATGCCGTGGAAGGAGGACATGAGGGGGCGGCCGTAGGCGCGTTCGACTTCGACGCCGTGGGCGTTCATGGAGACGTCGAGGGAGGCGTTGACGAGGCCGAAGAGGAAGAGGGTGGCGATGAGGGCGGGGAGGGTGGTGGCGTAGCCGGGGAGGATGACGGTCAGGGAGGTGGCGATGGCGGCGGGGGTGAGGAGGCGGGCGCTGCCGAGGCGGTCGGTGAGGTGTCCGGCGAAGCGCATACCGGTGATGAGTCCGATGGCGACGGCGAGGAGTCCGTAGCTGAGCTGGCCGTCGCTGAGGTTGAGTGTGTGTTTGACGGCGGGGATGCGGGCGGCCCAGGCTCCGGAGACGGTGCCGAAGAGGATGAAGAAGTAGGAGACGGCTCGGCGGGCGTTGGTGGGGTGTTGGTGGGTGGTGGTCATGAGCGTCCCCGGGTGTGTTGGATCCGGGGGTTATTCAATCATGGTGGGGTGTTGGTGGGTGGTGTACGGACTGGTGGTGTATGGGAGTTTTTGTCTGGTCACTTCTGCCGGTGGGCATTCTCGGTGGGCGAGAAGGCCACTGACCTTGGCGGTTGGTGTGCGCTGCGCCTTCCGGTGGCAGGTTTCGCTGTCGGGGTGTCGGCGCACTGGTTTGCTGTGTCCCTTGCGCCGTGGACCTGAAATGAGTGATCTGCCATGGATCTCATCGAGGAGATGCTGGGTTGGTCTTCACTAGGTACACGGGAAGGCCTCGGCCCAGGTCAGGCTCACCGGAGATACCTGAGGTACGTGATCCGGCTAAGCGGTGCCAGCATGTAGGAAGAGCTTGCCTATGTCGCGAAGGTGCTGGCGGAACTCAGGGGGATGGATTACGTCGAATTCCGCGCCGACCGCGGCAAGGATGAGCACTGGCCAGTCGAAGTCGTCCACTTGCAGCCGCAGATGGCAGGAGTGGTCGTCGACGGGCTCGCACCGGCCGCCGGTGACGGCGACGACCGGTTCGACGGCCCTGGCCGGAGTGTGGATGAGGACGGTGATGTCGTGCCGGGTGGGTCGGGAGCCGAGCCGGTCGGCGATGAAGGCGGCGGCGTCGGCGGCGGGCAGGTCACGCGGGCGGAAGCGCGCTCCGGTGGAGGCCGGGCCGGTGAGCCGGTCGAGGCGGAAGACGCGCCAGTCGGCGCGGTCGAGGTCCCAGGCGACCAGGTACCAGCGGCGCCCGAGTGAGACCAGCCGGTGCGGCTCGACCTGCCGGGTGGCCGGCTCGCCGGATGGGGTGGCGTAGGTGAAGGTGAGTCGTTCGTCGTCGCGGCAGGCCTGGGCGATCACGGCGAGTGTGGTGGCATCCACCTGAGGGCCGTCCGGCGGCGCGGTGACCGTGTAGGCCCGGAGGGCGTCCACGCGGCGGCGCAGGTGGGGAGGCATCACCTGGACGACCTTGGTCAGGGCGCGCAGCGAGGTCTCCTCGATGCCTTCGACGGTGCCGCCGGCGGCGGTGCGCAGGCCGACGGCGATGGCGACGGCCTCCTCGTCGTCGTCGAGCAGCAGGGGCGGCATCGCCGTACCGGATCGGAGCTGGTAGCCGCCGGAGGCGCCGCGGTTGGCGTGGACCGGGTACCCCAGCTCGCGTAGCCGGTCGATGTCGCGACGCAGGGTGCGCTCACTTACTGCGAGCCGGTCGGCCAGTTCGAGGCCGGGCCAGTATCGGTGGGTTTGCAGCAGGGACAGCAATCGCAGCATGCGCGCGCTCGTGTTCGCCATGATTTCAGGCTCTCTCTCATTCCGGCCAAGAAGTGACCGGAATGGACTCTAGCGTGGCCTTCGTGAACGACAGAGCGGAAGGAACGCAGATGAAGATCCTTGTAACCGGAGCGACGGGGATCGTCGGCCGCCACGTGGTGGACCAGCTCGTGCGGGCGGGTGCCAGCGTGCGGGCGCTGACCCGCAACCCCGCAGGGGCCAAGCTGCCGCCGCAGGTGGAGGTCGTCGAGGGCGACCTGACCGCACCCGCAAGCGTGGTCGCCGCGCTGGAGGGCGTGGAACGGATGTACCTGTTCTCCGTGGAGGAGACCGCGCGCGAGGTCGTCGCGCTGGCACGGCAGGCGGGGGTAGGGCGGATCGTGGTGTTGTCGGCGGCGTCGGTGACCGCCGGCCTGCATACCAACCCGGTGGAGCAGGCGGCCGAGGAGTCCGGGCTGGAATGGACGCACGTACGACCGTGCGGGTTCATGACGAACATGCTGCAGATCTGGGCGCCGTCCATCCGGGCCGAGCGTATGGTCCACTATCCGTTCGCGGACGAGCCGATGAACCTGATCCACGAGGCCGACATCGCCGCAGTCGCCGTCGCCGCGCTGCTGGAGGACGGCCACCATGGCAGGGCGTACACCTTGACCGGGCCGGGGCTGGTCACCGTTCGCGAGCAGGTGGCGGCCATCGCCGACGCGCTCGGCGAACCGGTCCGCTACGAGGAGGTCAGCCGCGAGCGCGCCCGTGAACTGATGAAGGCACAAGGAGGGTTCGCCGCCGAGTCGGCCGACCTGATGCTGGGCTTCATCGAGTACGACGGCGGCGCCGCGACCGGCGCCGATGGCTACGCCGACCAGGACTGGTCGGCGCTGATGCGGGTCTGGCCGGACGTGGAACAGGTCACCGGACGCCCCTCGCGCAGCTACGCCGAATGGGCCCGCGATCACGTCGCGGACTTCCGCTGACCGTCATCGATCGCCCTGGGCGTTCCATCCCACCTCGAACGGGACGCCCGCCTCCTCACAACCTTGGAACCCTTACATGACCGACGCCTTGACACTGCCGGCGACACCGCCCCCGGCCGCATCCACGTCCTACCGGTGGCGGTGGCCGGCTCTGGCGGTGATCCTCACCGGCTCGGTGATGGAAATGCTGGACTCCACCGTCACCAGCATCGCCGGCCCGACCATCCGGGCCGACCTCGGCGGCGGCACCTCCCTGATTCAATGGCTCGGGGTGGCCACACCCTGGCCATGACCGCATGGCCGAAAGGTCCTGCACGTCGGAGCCGTGACGATGACGGCCGGTGTCCTGGCCCTGGTGCCGATGCTTGGCTCGGAAGCCGGATTCCGGCAGCTCGCTTTTGCCCTGCTCATCACCGGGCTGGGATCTGGGCTGATCATGGGGCCCTACTTCGACATCGTGCTGGCCGGTGTCGAGCCGCACGAGACCGGCTCGGCCTCCGGCATGCTCACCACCCTCCAGCAGGTCGGCGGCGCACTGGGAACAGCCGTACTCGGGACTGTGTTCTTGAGCGGGCTGAGCGCCGGGACTACCGCAGTCGCCCACACTTTCCGGATCGTCGCCGGGATGATCGCGCTGACCTTCCTGGCCGGCTTCCTGCTGCCCAGAAAGGCCCGCGAGGCAGAACCCGTCTCCTGACCAAGTCGCCGAGGCCGTATCCGCCGCAACTTGCAACAGACTGTGCTTGACCTGTGGAAGCACTGAGCGCGTGGGGATGGGTCAGCGGCGGCGGGCAGGGTCCTGCTTGGCCAGTGCGGCGGCGACGGCTTCGGGACCAGGATTGACGTAGATGCCCAGCGTGCGCAGGTTCTGGTGGCCGGAGAGCGCCATCAGCATGGGCGCTGACCAGCCATCCTCACCCAGGTGAGTCAGTCGCGAGTGGCGCAGCTGGTGCAGGGTGAAGCCCCGTCCGTCCGGGTCGTTCTGCTTGGTGGCCTGCTTGAACAGGTATTCGGCCCGCTCGTACGACAGCCGGGCTCGTCCGGCGTCCGGACACAAGTCGGCGCCAGCCGGGGTGCACCCGGGTCCCGGCCGCCGGTCGGTGACGAACACCGGGCCGCAGGTGCGGCCGGAAAGGAGGCGAGGCAGCAGCCGGGCGGTGCCGGACTGCCAGAAAATGAACGCTGTGTCGCCGCCCTTGCGCACCACCCGGGCGCGCTGTTGTCGCTGACGGCGCAGTCCCAGATCACCTGCTCGCCGTCGCTGGTGATGTGGAAGGCGAAGAAGGCGCAGTACGCCTTTTCGCGGGCGGCAGTGGCGGCTTCTACCCATGACCGCGGTGGACGCAGAAGAGCTGGTCTTCGGTGCCGTAGGGTTCGCGGTAGGAGACGATGGCGGGGCCTTGAGCGCTCAGGTGGCCGGGCAGCCGGGTGTCGGGGCTCCAGTCGGCTGAGTTGAAGCTGGTCCACCACAGGCTCTGGTCGCCGGAGCCGCGGTGCACGCAGTACAGCCTGTTGTTGAAGACGGCCAGGGCGGGGCCCTCCGCACTCCGGTGGGCGGGCAGTCGGCGGGCGGTGCTCCAGCGCGTGCCGTCGAAACTGGTCCACCACAGGAAGTGGTCAGAGCCGCCGCCGCGGAACACGCAATACAGCACGCCAGCGTAGACGGCCAGAGCGGGGTTGGAGGCCGTGAAGTGGCTGCCGAACGGCTGGTCGTTGCTCCAGCTGGTGCCGTTGAAGCGGGTCCACCACATCTGATCGCTGTTGGCGTCCCGGTAAGCGCAGTACAGCATGCCGTTGAAGGTCGCCAGGGCCGGGCCTCGGCTGGACGCGCCGTTCATGCGGGTGTCGGGGCTCCAGCGGTTGCCGTCGAAGCGGGTCCACCACAGGCTCCTGTCGTTGCCGCCGCCGCGGTGCACGCAGTACAGGAAGTTGTTGTAAACGGCCAGGGCAGGGCCGTCGGCGCTGCGATGGGCGGGGAAGGCGATATTGTCGCTCCAGCCCTCATTGCCGCCGGGGTCGTAGGCGGTCCACCAGAGCGATTCGTCCCGGTCCCCGCGGTGCGCGGCGTACAGCCGGCCGCGGAACTCCGCCAGCGCCGGATTGGACCTGGACAGGTGGCCGGGGAATCTCTCGTTCTCGCTCCAGTTGTGGGAGGTGTTCATGGCCGTCCACCACAGCGAGGTGTCCTGCCTGGGGGCCAGAGAGATGGGGAGGAGCATCCCCGGGGCGAACCAGGGCGACACCAGCCGACAACCGTGGTCCCTGCCGACGATCTGGATGGTAAGAGAACGGATCTGGAAGGAGAGCTCGATCAACCGGCCGAGCGTCCTGGGACGGATGGCCCTGGCCACGATCTCCCCTACCATCTCCGAGATCTCGGCGGCGGCTTGGGCGGCTGCGGCGTTGAGGACGATCTCAAAGCCCCACCATCTCGCGTTGGCGTACACCGCCCTACCGTTGGCGTTCAGCTGCGTCTCGATCTGGCGAGCCCTGTCTTGGTCGGCTTGGGGGAGCCGGCTGGTCTGCTCCTCGAATTCCTTGCGGGCCTTGTCCAGATACTCCCGGGAGATCTGCTGCGCCTCCTCGTGGGAGACGGAGTACGGGATGGCCTGCCAAGCGGCGAGGGCGTCGGCCTCGGCTCTGGCTTGGTCCTGGCTGGTGCTTTCATCGGGCATGCGATCACGTCCCAGTCCGTAGGAGGATCCGCCGTGAAGATCGTCAGCGGCCTTGAGTATCCGGCGGTGCCTCACTGCTGGCAAGGGCGTGCCCGTGGCCGCAAGCGGCCACGGGCACAACGGACTGTCTCGGGCCGGTTGGATGCGTGGTCGTAGGCCACTGGGCCTCCGCCGTCCGGTCCGATGTCGGCAGCGGTTTCTAGACGCAGCGGCTTGTCTGTGTCGTGACGGGGTCGGGGCAGCGTGAACAGGCCAGGGTTCGGTTTCAATCAGGACGCTTCCGGCGGGCGTGTGTTGGGGTCCCCGTGGCTTCGGCCGGAAGTCCAACAGATATGCCTCTGGCCTGCATGGACAACAGGGCTCAGGTCTGGCCTATCAGCCTGAGACCTCCGCATAAGCGCAGGTGAAAGGCATATCCGTTGGATCCCGCGCCATTACTACCGGGCCCCCCACAAGACCCTCACGGCCGCTGCCGAGGGCAGCCCTGTTCACGCTCTGCGAGTGTTCGCGCACGCCTGGGCGACGGCCACCGCTGAGCCGGGGCTTGCATCATCGGGACGACGAGAGTCCCGGACGTTGACTTTGTCGCAAGGTATGACGCATCTTATTGCTACAAAGCTTGCGACAAAGGAGGCGCTATGACCCGCGAACCGCTACCGGACACCGACCCGCCGACGCGCACGACCGATCTGCGCATGGCGGGCGAGTGGCTGGCCCGCCACGACCTGGCCGACACCCACCCGACCCCGCTGCTCGCCAGCCGGCTGGCGGTCCGCAGACGCGCCCGCCTGGCCACTTACGTCATCCTGGCCGCGCTGATCATCGTGAGCGCCCTCGCCGCCACTTCCGCTTTCGGCGGCCTCCCGCCGCATCGCCCGCTGCCGCTGCTGGCCCTGGCCGCGTCGGTGGCCGGGCTACTGCTGGCACAGTCCCTGCTCGACCGGTGGGTGCGACGCGTCGACCAGCGGGCGGGCGCGACGCTGTCGCGCAGGGCCGCCCATCCGATCCAGCCCGGCTGGCGGACCGTGCTCGGCCGGCCGTACGCCATTTTCGCCGCCGCCACGTTCGCCGGCGCGATGGTGCTGGCCGCAAGCGTCCTGGCCGTTCCCGAGCCCACCGTGCGGCAGCTGGCCGTCGTCGTGCTGATCGGCCTGCTCGGCGCGACGGCCATCACCGCCATGCAGCTGCGCCACCTGCTCAGCTTCCCGGTCGTGGCGGAGGACGAGGAGTCGCTGACCGCCGACGTCATCATGCGCGTCGAAGACGCCCGCGAGCTCACCACGCCGAACGTGCAGTGGTCGCTGCCGGTGGTGCTGTTCGGCACCGCGCCCGGCTGGTGGAATGCCGCCGCGGTCGCCTACATCGTCCTGAGCCTGGCCGCGTGCGTCGCGCTCCATGCCAGGACGCCGTCGTGCGCGACGGTGGCCCGGCGGGCCATGAGCGTCCAATGATCGTCATCGATGCGGCCTCGCCGGTACCGCCGTTCGAGCAGCTGCGGGCCCAGCTCGCCCGGCAGATCCAGGACCGCACGCTGGCCGTGGGTGCCCGGCTGCCGACCATCCGCCACCTGGCGGCCGACCTCGGCCTGGCCGTCAACACGGTCGGCCGGGCCTACCGGGAGCTGGAGGAGGCGGGGCTGATCGAGACGCGCGGGCGGGCGGGCTCGTTCGTGTCGGCCGCCGGCGAGGAGGGCCGGGAGCGGGCCCGCCGGGCCGCCGCCGACTACGCCGCCGTGATCGCCAGCGTCGGCCTCGACGCGGCCGAAGCGCTCCGCATCGTGCAGGCGGCTCTGGCGGCCGGTGCGGCGGCACCGGCCTCGTCATGACCGCGACCCGGCCGCGGGGATCGCGGGAGTCCGGGGTCAGAACGGCGGATGGCGGCGAGTCCGCCGCGCTGGCCTGCTAACGCCACTGACCGTTCCGTTGTCGATCAAGTCCCTACGCGCAGCGGCGACGAGACCGGTTCCGCACCACCCCCACCGGCGGAATGAGCGTCGGGACCGTGCTGAACAAGCTGGCCGAGACCGCCGAGCACGTGGGCGAGTTCGCCCGCGAGTTCGGCGAACAGAGCTGGGTCGACATGGACGAGGACGAGACCGCGGACTGGCGCAAGGTCCTCGCGGACCTGGAGGCCGCGGCCGCGACCTTATTCGTACCGGCCGCGCCCCTTTTTTGTCATATCGGAGATCTCGTCGGCGGGCCGACCAATGTCATCGCCAGGCCTGACATCGCCCGAAGAGAACACATCCCCTGTTATGTCGCTTCGCGTGTACCTGGTGACACGCTCCTTAACGACGCGCCTATGTGTGGCCGGCTCAGGCGCATGCGGTGGCGGGGGCGCTGTGGTGGCGCTGGTCGCGGTGAACTATGTCGGAGTGCAGAAGGCCGCTTGGCTGAGCCGGGCGATCGTCGTCGTGGTGCTCGCAGCGGTCGTGATCGCCTGTCTCGCCTCGGCCTCGGCGGATACCGGGCGGCTGGACGTCACCGTGGAGGTCACCGCGGGTGGTGTGTTGCAGGCGGCGGGGCTGCTGTTCTTCGCCTTCGCCGGTTACGCCCGCATCGCCACCTTGGGTGAGGAGGTTCGTGATCCCGCGCGGACCATTGATCACCGGCAGATGACAGGCCGGAAGCCGGACGGGCCGGTGGCCCGCTCAGTGGACGGAGAAGCCGCCGTCGACGCAGATGGCCTGGCCGGTGATGTAGGCGCCGGCGTCGGAGGCGAGGAGGAGGGCGATGCCGGCGAAGTCGGCCGGGGTGGCGTTGCGGCCGGTCATGGAGCGGGCGGCGAGTGCTTCGACGCGGCCGGGGATGGCCTGGGCGGGTTCGGTGAGGGGGGTGAGGACGAAGCCGGGGATGATGGTGTTGACGCAGACGCCGTGGGGGGACCAGGCTTCGGCCTGGGAGCGGGTGAGGCCGGTGATGGCGGCTTTGGAGACGCCGTAGGCGCCGCTGTCGCCGAAGGCCCTGTGGGATTGCTGGGAGCCGAGGTTGATGATGCGGCCCCAGCCGCGCCGGGCCATCCGCGGGCCGAAGTGCTGGCCGAGGAGGTAGGGGGCGGTGATGTTGACGGCCATGGTCTGGTGGTAGTCGTCGTCGGTGAGGTCGGCCATGGGGTGGCGGATGTTGTTGGCGGCGTTGTTGACCAGGATGTCGATGTCGCCGAAGAGGGTGGGGGCCTGGTCGCGGATGCGGGTGATGTCGGCGGGGTCGGCGAGGTCGGCGCTGATGGCTGCGGCGCTGATGGCGTGGTCGTGGAGTTCGCCGAGGGTGCGGGTGAGCTGTTCGGTGCGGCGGGCGACGATGACGAGGGCCGCGCCGGCCTGGCCGAGGGTGTGGGCGATGGTGCGTCCGATGCCGGAGCTGCCGCCGGTGACGAGGGCGGTGCGGCCCGCGAGGGAGAAGAGGTCGTTGATGGGCGTGGTCACAGCGACAGAACCTATCATCCCACCTTTTCGTGTGGAGGGTGATCCTGCAGGGTGGAGGCGGCCCGCTGGATCTTCTCCATGACGTCGGACAGGTCGCGCAGGGTGCCGGTGTCGAGGTGGTACAGGATGCGGCGGAAGTCGGCGAAGCCGGCGTCGGCGATCTGCTCGGTCAGGGCCAGGCCGGCGGGGGTTAGCCCGACGCGCCGGACCCGGCGGTCGTGGGGGTCCTCGCGGCGATCGACGAGGCCGTGGGCGACGAGGCGGTCGACGATGCCGGTGACGGTGCCGAGGCCGACGCCGAGGTGGCCGGCGAGGTCCTGGCCGGAGGCGGAGTCCTGGCAGGACAGGAAGATGACGACCTTGAGCTGGCGCATGGTCAGGTTGGAGTCGAAGAGGGGTGAGGAGGGCCGGTGTTGGGCGAACAGTCGTCCCAGGTCGCGCTGGATGGCACCGATCTGGTCGATCAGTCGTTCGCGGTTGTCGTTCACGCTCACCTCTCGCTTCCTGAGAAGGTTATCAGGAACGGTAAGCTTCCTTAAATATTCGCATAAGGCGAAGTGTTAGTCTGGGGCGAATCTTGTTGTGACATCCATTGAGGAGTCCCGCCCCCATGACCTCCTTGGCCAGGTTGAGCCTCGCCAACCGTAGCCTCGTCATACTGATCGCGCTGGTGCTCAGCGCGTTCGGTGTCTTTGCGATCCCGTCATTGAAGCAACAACTGCTGCCCTCGCTCTCGTTCCCGGGGGCGTTCGTGGTGGCCCCCTACCTGGGCGCCTCTCCCGAGATCGTCGAGGAACAGGTCACCGAGCCGATCGAGAACAGCTTCCAGGGGCTGGAGGGTGTCACGAAGGTGACCTCGACGTCCCGGGAGGGGATGGCGCAGATCCAGGTGGCGTTCGAGTACGGCACCGACATCGACGCCGCGGTCTCGAAGATGCAGCAGGCGCTGTCGCGGATCAAGACGCAGCTGCCTGTGGAGGTCGACCCGCAGGTGCTGACGGGCGGGACCGACGACATTCCGGTGGTGCAGCTGGCGGTGGGCGACGGCGGCGACCAGCGGGTCATGGCCGAGCGGCTGCAGCGGCTGGTGGTGCCGGAGCTGCAGGGCATCGAGGGAGTGCGCGAGGCGACGGTGACGGGCACCCGCGACGAGGTGGTGACGATCACCCCGGACCTCGGGAAACTGGCGCTACTGGGCCTGGCGCCCACGGCGGTGGCCGACCTGCTGCGCGCCAACGGGCAGTCGATTCCCGCGGGCAGCCTGACCGAGGACAAGACGTCGCTGACGGTGCAGGTCGGCACGCGGGTCTCGACTCTGCAGGAGCTGAAGGACCTCTACCTGACCCCCGCGGTGCCGGCGCAGGCACCCGCGCAGGCGCAGGCGCGGCCGGGAGGCGCCCAGCAGGGCCCGCAGGCTCAGCGCCCGGCGCCGGCCCCCAGGCCGGTGCGGCTGGGCGAGGTGGCCACGGTGGAGCGGTCGCTGGCCGAGGGCACCTCGCTGACGCGCACCAACGGGCAGCCGAGCCTGGGCGTGGTGGTGACGATGAAGCCGGACGGCAACGCGGTGACGATCTCGCACGCGGTGCGCGAGAAGATCCCCGGTTTCGTGCGGGCGATCGGTGACTCCTCGCAGGTGACGGTGGTCTTCGACCAGGCGCCGTACGTGGAGCGGTCGATCCACGACCTGACGACCGAGGGGTTGCTGGGGCTGGCGTTCGCGGTGCTGGTCATCTTGGTCTTCCTGCTGTCGGTGCGCTCGACGCTGGTGACGGCGGCCTCCATCCCGCTGTCGGTGATCATCGCGCTGATCGCACTGTGGGTGGGTGACTACTCGCTGAACATGCTGACACTGGGCGCGCTGACGATCGCGGTGGGCCGGGTGGTCGACGACTCGATCGTGGTGCTGGAGAACATCAAGCGCCACCTCGGCTACGGCGAGGCCAAGCGCAAGGCGGTGCTGGAGGGGGTACGCGAGGTCAGCGGCGCGGTGACGGCCTCAACCCTGACGACCGTCGCGGTGTTCGTGCCGATCGCGGTGGTGGGCGGCATGGTGGGGCAGCTGTTCGCACCGTTCGCGATCACGGTGAGCGTGGCGCTGCTGGCGTCGCTGCTGGTGTCGCTGACCGTGGTGCCGGTGCTGGCCTACTGGTTCCTGAAGGCGCCGGTGCTCTCGCCCGAGCAGGCGCGGGCGGTGCGCGAGGAGGCCGAGGCCAAGGAACTGCGCAGCCCGTTGCAGCGGGCGTACCTGCCGGTGCTGCGTTTCGCCACCCGGCGGCGGCTGGTGACGCTGCTGGTGGGCGTGGTGGTGTTCGCCGCGACGATGGGGCTGGCCGGCCGGCTGGAGACCAACTTCATCGACTCCTCGGGGCAGGACACGGTCTCGATCAGCCAGCGGATGCCCTCGGGCACGGACCTGGCGACGACGGACGCCGCGGCCAAGAAGGTCGAGGAGGTTCTGACGTCGCTGGATGCGGTACGCGACTACCAGGTGAACGTGGGTGCCGGCGGCGGGTTCGAGGGCGCGACCGGTGGCGGCGGCGGCGGAGACCGGGCCTCCTACTCGGTGACGATCAAGGAGGGCGCCGACGCCGAGGCGTTGCAGGAGACGCTACGCGAGCGGCTGAAGGGGCTGTCGGACGTCGGGGAGGTCACCGTGGGCGGCTCTCAGGGCGGCCCCGGTGGCGGCTCGGCCGACCAGCTGCAGGTGATCGTGCAGGCGCCGGATGTGGCGACGCTGCGTACGGCGACCGAGACGGTGCGCGCGGCGATGGCGGACCTGGGCGGGCTGCGGGACGTGGGCTCGAACCTGGAGGCCGGCGCGCAGCGCATCGAGGTGCGGGTCGACCGGGAGAAGGCCGCGGCCAGGGGGCTGACCGAGACGCAGATCGGGCAGCTGGTCGCGCAGCGGTTCCGCGGGATGCCCCTGGGCGAGCTGACGCTGGACGGGCGCGCCGGTACGGTGGTGCTGCGGGCCGGTGAGGTGCCCGAGGACCTCAAGGCGGTGCGCGCGCTGACGCTGCCGACGGCGGCGGGCATGGTCAGGCTGTCGCAGGTGGCCGAGGTCGCCAAGGTCGACGGTCCCACGCAGGTGACCCGGATCGACGGTGCGCGCAGCGCGACGGTGTCGGGCACGGCCGTCGGCAGCGACCTGGGCGCTGTGACCACCGAGCTGACCGCGAAGCTGGACAAGCTGACGATGCCCGCGGGGGCGAGCTTCAGCGTGGGCGGGGTCAGCGCCGACCAGGCCGAGGCGTTCGGGCAGCTGGGGCTGGCGATGCTCGCGGCGATCGCGATCGTCTTCATGATCATGGTGGCGACGTTCCGGAGCTTCGTGCAGCCGCTGATCCTGCTGGTGTCGGTGCCGTTCGCGGCGACCGGCGCGATCGGGCTGCTGCTGGCCACGGGCACGCCGCTGGGCGTGCCGGCCCTGATCGGCATGCTGATGCTGATCGGCATCGTGGTGACCAACGCGATCGTGCTGATCGACCTGATCAACCAGTACCGCGAGCAGGGCATGGGCATCGTGGAGGCGGTGATCGAGGGGGGCCGGCGACGGCTGCGGCCGATCCTGATGACCGCGGTGGCGACGATCTTCGCGTTGATTCCGATGGCACTGGGACTGACCGGTTCGGGCGGGTTCATCTCCCAGCCGCTGGCGATCGTGGTGATCGGCGGGCTGCTGTCGTCGACACTGCTGACGCTGGTGCTGGTGCCGACCCTGTACGTGATGGTGGAGCGGCTCAAGGAGCGGCTGCGGCGTACCCCCAAGGAAGGGAGCCCGCGGCCGGGCCTGAAGGTCTACGACAAGGACGAGCTGGCGCCGGCCAGGCAGTAAGTCCTGGGGGAGGCCCCGGGGCAAGCCCGGTGAGCCGGTCATCGCGCGGTGCGCCCCCCCCGCACGACCCCGA
>NZ_JBEOWJ010000055.1:0-46563 GCF_040295965.1 Streptosporangium sp. NPDC002544
CGCGGCTGATCGAGCTCCTCGCCGACGACGTCGCGGCCCGCCGCCACCCGCGTATCCACATCGCCGCCGCACTGGTCCGGATCGCCACGGGACGGACACCCGCGTTCACGCTGGGCGCGGGCGGCGAGACCGCCCTCACCCGTGTCCGGCGCATGCTCAGCCCGGCGGCCCCGCTCGGAGCCCGGGAACGCGTCGCGGGCCTCGCCGCGGTCGCCTTCCTCCTCGTCGGCCCCGCGGCCGTGGCCGTGATTCCCGGGGTGGGCTCGTTCCTGGCCCATCACTGCCACGGCATCTCACTGTTCTAGCTGCCAATAATCTACGATGGTACGTAGTAGGTGAGGGTAGGCTATTGGCATGGTCTCCATCAATCCGTGCCTTCGCCTGCGCGCAGGCGTCGTCCTGGTTCTCCTGATTCTTACCGGTACGGCGTGCACCGAGGAGTCCCCACCGGGCGTCGCCGATTCGGCTGATCCCGGAATCGGGCACGTTCACGGTCTCGGTGTTGATCCGGCGGACGGCACGGTCTACGTCGCGGGGCACTACGGGCTGTTCCAGATCCGGTCCACGGACACGGCTCGGCGGGTGGCCGACCGGATCCAGGACCATATGGGTTTCACCGTCGTCGGGCCCAAGACCTTTCTGGCCAGCGGGCACCCCGGGGAGGCCGACGCCTCGTCCGGGGCTTCCCCGCACCTGGGGCTGATCCGCACGACGGACGCCGGCGCCACCTGGACCTCGGTGTCGGAGGCGGGCACCGCCGACTTCCACGCGATCCAGTCCGCGGGATCGAACATCTACGCCTTCGACAGCCAGACCGGGCAGGTGCGGCGTAGTGGCGACGAAGGCCGGACCTGGAAGCTGGGGGCAAGAGAAGAGGTGATAGACCTGGCAGGCAATGCGGAGGAGCCGGACCGGGTCTACGCCACCACACCCCGTGGCGTGCAGGTGAGCGATGACGGCGGCATGGCCTTCACCACGCTCAGCGCAGCCCCGTTGCTGTCCCACGTGGACTCCCCCGCTAAGGGCGAACTGGTCGGGGTCGGCGGCGACGGCCGGATCCACGCCAGCGACGACGGCGGCAAGACCTGGCAGGCGCTAGGCAAGGTCCCCGGCCAAGCGACGGCGTTCACCGCGGTTGACGGCACGCGCCTGCTCGCCGCCATGGAGGACGGGACCGTCCTGCAGTCGACAGACGGAGGGCGTGGCTTCACCGTGATCTTCCGCCCCGCGGCGACGGGGTGACCTCGGATGCGATCCCTGCCACCTCCCAAGCGGCGATGGGTGGCATGTTCGTAGGTTCGTCCGAATGTCGAGCGAGGACGAACGGCGGTGTCTCGCCTCCGCCCTATGGGACCGGCCAGGATGCCGGATCCAGAGGCCGATGTTGTCTCGCTGGCCGAACGACTGCACAGCGAACCCGACATACACCATGACCAGCTCGCCGCGCCGTACAGGGTCTGATGCCTTATCCGGGTCTCCTCGGCCGCGTTCAGTGGACCAGAACTGAACTACTACATATGTGATAGCTTCCCGGCGGTGGGGCCCTGCTCCAGGGGTATTGCGCCTCTGCCGTGGGATGCGAATGCCTGCGGCCCATGACCACCAAGTCGTCTGATCGGGAAGGGCGTGGCATTGCCGTCAGGGTCTGGAGATCACGCCGCATCGATCAGCCCTCCGGTTGAAGCGCGCCCTGCCGGCCAAGGGTTGCTGCGTTCCGGATCGGTCATGGCCGTGGGCACCTTGGCCTCCCGCGTCACCGGATTCGCCCGGACGCTCGTGCTGGCCGCGGCAGTGGGAACGCAACTGCTCGGAGATGCCTACAACACCGCCAACATCATTCCCTTCGCGCTCTACGACCTTCTTCTCGGCGGTCTGATGACCGGTGTCCTCGTGCCGCTTCTGGTTAGACGGCGCCAACGGGACACCGATGGCGGACGTGCCACCGAACAGCGGCTGCTGACGCTCGCCGCCTTCTGGTCGTCCTTTCCGCCAGCACGGCCATGGCCGCCTTCGGCACCCTCGCGCTCATCGTCCTAGTCTCGCTGGCCGGGCTGCTCCCTGGGGAACCACTGTCAGGAACGCCCGCCGGCAAGGCGCTACTGGAGCATGGGCCAGCGCCTGTCCCCTTGGCCGTGGCGGCGGCCATCATGATGACGACGACCCCGATTTCGATCGGCAGAATGGCCCTGAGATGGCTGCTTGACCTCCGGGCGGCGCGTGCGCTCGGCACGGGCGTGGTCACCGACGATCGCCCGTTCGCGATGACCGTTCCCGGCCGGGACGGCGGACTGGTGGTCTCCACCGCGCTGTTGCGCCTGCTGTCCCGACCAGAGCTGGAGGTCGTCTTCCGTCACGAATCCGCCCATCTCAAGCATCGGCATCACATTTACCTGGCGATCAGCGCTATCGCCTCCAAGATCTTCCCTCCGTTGGCGTATCCGCACCGGTCGCTCCGCTTCGTCCTGGAGCGCTGGGCCGACGAGGAAGCCGCAGCAGCAGTTGGCGACCGGATCCTGACGGCGCGCACCATCGGACGTGTGGCGCTGGCCAATCCCCAGTCAGCAGCCGGCCCGCATCCCGCGCTGGCCGACTCGCACGTTGTCCAGCGTGTCGAAGCACTTCTCGGCAAGACCCCCTCACACAACCGCCTCACGGGCCCGGTTCTGCTGAGCGGCACGTGGATGGCCACAGGTGGTGCCGTCTCCTCCGCTCTGCAGCTCCATCACGCCGGTATTCTGCTGGTCCTCTTGTAAAGCACGTCGCAGAACCGGTCGAGCTCCTCCTCGATGTTGTAATGGCGCACCGAAGTGCGGACCAGTTCGGTGCTGCCCCGATCGGTCACGTCCTGGAGGGGGCGAGGGGGCGAGGGGGCGCTGACGGCGATCCAGTGCGCGGCCGGCTCGGCCCTGATCGTGCCGGCTGGATGGCCCTCGATCGTGAACGGCATGGTCTAGAACACCGCCTGAGCAGATCGCAGTGGCGCTAAACCCGACGGTCAAACACTTGATCTCCGAACCAAAGTCGTAGGCTTGTTTGCAGCTCTCCCAGGCTTCTCTTGGAAACATGTGAGCTATCTACTATTATAGATAGTAGATAGCTCACATGTTGAGGGGGCCATGAAAATCACCGTTGTTCGTCCCGGCGACCTGGGTGCGGTCGAACTGGGCGCATGGCGTGCACTCCTGCATTCAGGCTCCAACTTCGTCAATCCGTTCCTCTGCCCGGAGTTCACCCTGGCCATCGGGAGGGTGCGTGCCTGCGCACGGGTGGCAGTCGTCGAGGACGGGGGGGATATCGTCGGCTTCTTCCCCTTCGAGCGGCACGCGCTGGGCATCGGTAAACCGGTCGGGGCCGGACTCACCGATGCTCAAGGAATGATCTTGGCCAAGGGCCTGGAGCTTGACGTGATCTGCCTGCTCAAGGCATGCGGGCTGAGCGTCTGGGAATTTGATCACCTTGCCGCCGACCAGTTCCCCACACACCACTCCAGCCGCCACCCGTCCCCGATCATGGACCTGCGCAACGGCTATGAGGCCTACTTGGAGGTGATCAGTGATAAGTCCGCAAAGACCTACAAGAGCACGCTCTATAAAGAGCGCAAGCTCGGCCGCGACGTTGGCGAGCTGTCCCATGACTACGCCACCACCGACCTGGCCACCCTGCACACGCTGTTGCGCTGGAAGGGCGACCAATATCGCCGGACCGGTCGCAATGACCGCTTCGCCCAGCCGTGGATCGTCCAACTGGTGGAGGAACTGCTCCACGTGGACACCCCGTCTTTCGGAGGCGTGTTAGACATGATCTACGCCGACGGCCGGCCGGTCGCCGGCCATTTCGGGCTACGCAGCGACACGGTCCTCGCCGGCTGGTTCCCCGCCTACGACACATCCTTCGCCCGTTACTCGCCGGGGCTTGTCCATCACCTGGCCATGGCCAGGGAGGCGGCCAAGCGGGGGATCTCCGTCATCGACATGGGCCGGGGCGAAAAGGAATACAAGGACAAGCTAATGAACGGGGAGTTCCAGGTCGCTGAGGGCCGCCTCGCCCGTCCGGCTCCGTCCGCCGGCCTGCACTGGCTGATCCGCACTCCTGTTCGCGCAGCCCGCAATACTGTGCTCGCCCATCCGCTCCTGCGCCACCCCGCCGACCGCGCGCTCAAGATCTACGGCAGGCTGCGGACGTCACTGCGACAGACCTCCCGTGCGGACCCTGCCCGGTCGGCAAGAGACGCGATGGGATGATCACGTGTTCGAGCGTCTCGAAAGGGCAATGGGCGCCCGCCTCGGTCGGCCGTGCCTCTATGTACCCTCCAACCGCTTCGGCCTGTTCATCGCCCTGTGCCACTGGATGAAGCCCGGCCAGCGCCTGCTGATGTCGCCGATCTCGGCCGACGAAATCCTTTTCCTGGTGCTGGCCGCGGGGCTCCGCCCGGTCATCGCACCGATCTGTCCGCGCAGCGGCAACATCGACGCTGCGTCGGTCGCAAATTTGCGCTTCGACGGCGTCTTGACCACTAACATGTACGGCTTGCCGGACGACGTCGTCGCGCTAGGGAAGATCTGCGCCGAGCAGGGCATCCCGCTGATCGAGGATGCCGCACATGCCATGCAGACGACCGTGGCGAACATTCCCGTGGGGACCCACGGTACGGCCGGGGTTTTCAGCCTGTCCAAGCACGCGGGAGCGGCACCAGGTGGGATGGTCGCCCTGGCCTCCTCGGATGACCGCCCGGCACTCAAGGAACTGCGTGACCGATGGCTCACACCGCGGTACAGAGCCACGGAGATCGCGAGTCTGGTGAAGATGATCGCTCGCAACGCGATTTCGGGGACCGCCCTGGCCCAGCCCGCATGGTGGCTGGCGAAGGCATGGGGGTTGCAAGAACAGCGGGAGGGGCATCGAATCGCTTTACGCCGCAACGCGTTGGCTCCGCGGCTGGCCAAGTGGCTTTCGCCACACCTGGGGCTGACCGCTCTGGATCCCTGGATTCGGGCGGACAACCATCAGTTCCGAATGCGGCAGAGCAAACTGGTCGAGAGCTACGCGCTGGGCCGGCTGAAGGCGCTGGACCGCCAGCGGGAGCGGCGACTGAACGGTGTGCGCCGCCTCGCGGAACTGAAGACGGTTGCGCAAGCCGTACGGAATCATCTCGACCAACCGCTCTTTCGGGTGCCACTGCTCGTCGATGACCGAGACCGCGCCCTCGATGCGTTGCGACGGCACGGAATCATCACCGGTTACATCTACGACCCTCCGTTCGACGACTACGCGCCCGGCCTGACTGAGCCGTCTCCGGCTCCGGAGCAGGCCCGCTGGTGGGCGCGGCATGTGTTGCCGGTTGACCCCTTGCACGTGGATCGCGCCTGGCCGGTTGTGGCAGCGCTATCGTCGGGCATTCCCCCTGAGGTATGGACACCTTGAGCCCCGGGATCATGGAGATCTGGAAATCGAGGAGTTCTCAGTGGCGATGAAGGTGTACTCGCCCGGGTTCAAGGCCGACGCCGTGGCGTTGCACCTGTCACCAGTAGAGCCAAACGGTGATAGGCGGTGACCGAAGGCGTCGCACCACGCCGGCGCATGGATCCCTTTTCGCCGAAGCCAGCTACTACTATCATTGATAGGAATAACCGGTTCGCAAGGGAGGCCTGACCATGCACGGTCTCGGCGATCTGGAGACTGCGATCATGGATCGCATGTGGTCGCGCCAGCGGCCCGCCTCGGTGCGTGACGTCTTTGAAGACCTACGACGTGACCGGACGATCGCGTACACCACAGTGATGACGGTGATGGACAAGCTCTACAAGAAGGGTCTCCTCTGTCGCCATCCCGAAGGCCGGGCATACCTCTACGAGCCGGCTCTCACCCACGAAGCGTATACGGCCCAGATCATGCGGGACGCGTTCGCTCACGGCGGGAACCAGGCTGTGACACTTGTTCACTTCCTCGAACGCCTGACCCCCAACGAGCAGGCCGCGCTCGGAACCGCCCTCAAGGTGATCAACCAGCCAGGTCACCAAAAATGATCGCCCTCGTTCTCGGGGCCTACACTACGCTCGCCGCCTGCACACTCCATCTCCTGATCGGCCGGGTGCGGCGGCTGGGCCACGCGCCTCGGCTGTCCATCGCCGTCTGGCTGGCCGGCTGTGGATCGGTGATCGTCTCCGGCATGCTCACGGGACTGGAACTCGCCTTCCCCTCGCATGCGATCGGAGACGAGCTGGCGGCTCTACTGACAGCATGCTCCGAATTGCTCGCCGGCCATTCCGCGGCGGCGACACCACGGCCCCTGATCGCTCTCGGAGGTCTGCTCGCGGCGGGTCTGATCTTCGTCCGGGTCGGGTACTGCACAGCAAGCGTGCTGTTTCTCGGCCGGCGCGGCCGTGCGCAGCATAGGAGTGCCGTCCGGCTCGTCGGCCGCCAGGATCGCGAGCTGGGTGCGCTTGTCGTCAGGCACGACGAACCCGCCGCCTACTGCGTACCCGGTCGTGGCGGTCTGATCGTGATCACCAGTGGCACCCTGGCGACGCTGGGACGCCAGCACGTGGCAGCGGTACTCGCCCACGAACGGGCACACCTCGCCGGTCGCCATCATCTGCTGCTGGCCTGCGCCCAAGCACTGGTTCGCGCCTTCCCCTGGATACCTCTCTTTGTTCGCGCCAGCAGGGAGGTTCCCCGCCATGTGGAGTTACTGGCCGACGATGTGGCCGCTCGCGAGCATCCGCGGACCGTCATCGCAGCGGCCCTGATCGCCGTGGCCGGGGCGTCGACACCGATCGCAGCCATGGGAGCGGGCGGCGAGACCGCCCTGATCCGTATCAGGCGGCTGCTGTCACCCGCGTCACCGGCGCTGTGCAGGCGCGAGAAAATACTCGGCGCTCTCGGCGTCGGCGGGCTGCTGGCTGGTCCTGCGGTTGTGCTCGTCCTGCCCTCCCTGATCGTCTTCCTGGCCACCTGCCCCGCACTCACCTGAGCAGACATCGACGGCTGGCGAAACTACTACGAACAGTAGTAATTTGATGCTGATCGGCAGGAAGGACATCGAGCTGCACATGTGGACTTTTCGGCAATGGCTCGTCGGACTCATCGCGGCGGTTGTCACCGCTTTGGCCGTCGGTGTTCCCACAGGAATCGTCGAGACGTCGCTCTTCACCAGGATGACGCCGGTGCTGTGGTGGAACTATCCAGTATGGGGACTGACGGCCATTCTCACGGGCTTGATCACCGCTACCTACGTCGCCCCGGTTCAGCCGCCACCGAGTCAGCAGAAGAGGACCCTCATCGGTGGACTGCTGTCGGCATTCGCAGTCGGCTGTCCTATCTGCAACAAACTTGTCGTGATGGCTCTCGGAGTGAGCGGCGCGTTCACCTATTTCGCTCCCGTGCAACCCATCCTGGCCGTTGGATCCGTGATTCTGCTCGCCGAGGCTCTCCGTCGCCGGATGCGGGCGCTGCGCTCCTGCCGGCCCGATCTTCGATCCTCCGGCCCGGCCTCGTCGCTCCGGAACAGCGTCTGACACTCACGACAGCGTGAGGTCCACTTCTGCGGGCGCCTGGGGGTAATCCACGCCCAGGCGCCGGTTCTTGCAATGCCGTTGACTTAAGGGTCGGCCCCGGGAGCGCAGGCAGATACGATCTTCACAGTGGCTTTGGGGGCTTTGCCTGCTGGACGGGGTGGGGGCGTTTGGGATCCCAACCGGTGTAGCGGATGAACTTGCGCTTTATCTGCCGGATGACGGTGCGCCCACATTCAGCCGGTCGAGAGCGAGGAAACCATCGGCGCCCATCCGATCACGGCGCTTCTGTGAGTCGCGCGTAGCTACCGGGAGGGGGTGGTTTTACAAGGGCCTTCGACCAGATCGCTAGATCAAAAGCGTCCGAAGAAGTCGAGCATGGCCTTTGTGCACATGTCGGCATGAGTGATGATCCCAGCATGACCGGCCTGGAAGATCTCAAGGAATTCTCCGTTTGGCAGGACATCCGTGGCTTGTCGTCCCCCGCGAGGCGGAAAGTAGAGATCATGCTCGAAGGCGATCACTAGGCAGGGCGCAGCGATCCTGGCCAGCAGAGCCATCCGCTGATCTTCATCGAACCAATCCCAGACTGCGGCGAGTTGGCCGTGCAGGCCGTCCCTGTGCCTCCAGGTCGGAAGTGCAAGCAACTCGATCCATTCGGTGACCTGGGGGGCGTCGTCCTGCAGCACATGCGAGGGAACGGCTGTGCGCAATGTCTCCACCAGGAGGGAGCTGTCCGGCAACGTGCCGACGGCGGCGAACAGATCCCGTTGCGCTCGGGTGAGCATGCGCGTGAATTCCGTCGTCGGTCCCGCACTCCCGATGAAGACGCCGGCCCGCACGAGGTCGGGGCGCGCTCTGGCCAGTACTTCGACTGTGAAGCCGCCGAGAGACACCCCGACGAACCTGCAATCCCGGAGTCCCAGGTGTTCACACAGCGCTCCTGCGTCGGCGGCGAGGTCGTCGACGTTGTACGGCGGAGCCGGCGCCTCCGATGGAGCCACGCCGCGAGCCGCGAACGCCAGGACCTGATACCCGGCGCTGACCAGTGCGGATCGCACATTCCCCGCGTCCCACCAGAAGATGGGCATGCCCGTCCCTCCGAGCAACACCACCGGCTCGCCTTCACCAATCAAGTCGTAGGCGATACGTACACCATTGACCCATGCCTCATTCACTTCAAGCCCGTCCTCGTCGAACACGTCTGGGTGAGAGCCGTGCATGCCCACCGTTTCCACAGGCACCCCCACGGTTGCCGACATATGCCCGGTGACCCCACGCACGTCGTCCGCAGGCGAGGGCTCGACTCCCACCCGCTTAGCACGGACCGAAGCGACTAGCCGCAACTAAGCTTCGTTACTATAGATGATAGTAGATCAAAAGCGCATTAAGCTCGATTGTTCACTATAAAGGGATCCCTACCACTACTTGACATAGTTGATTTCCTCGACAGAAGTCAGGCAGAGGTGAAAGCCGGCCGGCTGGTTCCGGCTCGACCGTGCCTGTCCACAGCGCGGCGGGACAGGCAAAGGAATCCCTTTGAGCACTACTTCTGGCAAACGCGGCGAATGAACCACGATGCTGAAAGCCTGCGGTGTCCAGATGTAGATCATATCTGGACACCGCCGACCGACTCATGGCCTACAGTCGGTCGAGAAGCTCCTGCATCTGCTTGATCTCAGCCTGCTGGGCGGTCTCGATGGTCCTGGCGAGCTCTTTGGCCTTGGGATCGGCCCCGTCGCTCTGCTCGGTCTTGGCCATTATGATCGCCCCCTTGTGATGGGCGATCATCAGCTCGGCGAACATCCGGTCGAACTGGGCGCCCTTTGCCTTTTGGAGCTTGACCATGTCCTCCTCGGTCATCATGCCGGGCATGACATGCCCGCCGTGGCCCTCCGGGGCGGGAGCCTTCCAGGTGGACAACCAGTCGGTCATGGTGGCGATCTCCGGCCCCTGCGCGGCCTTGATCTTCGCCGCCAGTTCCTTCACCTCCGGGTCGGAGGCCCGGGTCTCGGCCAGTTTGGCCATCTCCACGGCCTGCTCGTGATGCGGGATCATCATCTGCGCGAAGGTGACGTCGACTTCGTTGAAGGAGGCTTCCGGCTCCTGGCTTGCGGTAGTGGCGGGAGCGGGGGCACTGCTGGTCATGCCGGTGTGGCCGGTCATCGCGTCGTCACCGCCTCCGCAGGCGGTGAGCAGCGCGAGAGCGCCGACTCCCGCCGTGGCGGTCAGTGCGAGCCTGCGAAAGGCGGATCGGTTGGTGAACATCTCTACTATCTCTTTCCGGTCAGTCGTATCTGCGTGCCGATCGTCTGCGGGCGGATCTTTGATGCCGTCCGCGGAGGCGATCGGCCTATACGCGCAGAACCGAGAGACGCGCCAGGCGTAGGGCCGTCCTCCGCGGGGGCGGGCGGGCGACGAGCAGCGTCGGAGAGGCGTCGGCCGATCGGGCCTGCGAGATCTGCCGCGTCCACAGGGGCGCCATACCGATGAGGAGAAGGAGAAACGAGGTGAGTACGGCCAGGCAGACGGAGCTCGGATCAAGGGCCGGAGGAGTGTCATCACGCTCTGAGACCAGTTGCCCGGCCTGGGGCATCAGGGTGGGACGGAGCACGGTGCGTGCTTTCGGCACTCCATGATCAGCGGTAAAGGCGTGTCCGAAGGCGGCAGGCGTGCCGTCATGCCCCCGCCGGTGGTCCAGGTGCCCCAGGGTGTGCATCCCGGCGACGCCCAGAATCAGAGCGATCAGAAGAAAGCGGCACAGCACCAGCAACGTGGACCGGCGGGCTGAGCCGTCCATCGTCCGCCCCCCTCGCGCTTGCGGTCCGACCTTTCCAATCTTCCTACGACCTATAATCGTAGAACAGTCGGCGCGAACATGGGGCAGGAAGCTCCCCGTGGGAGCGAACAGCCACGAGACACACGACGTGAGCTCGCGATCCTGCCCGACCTGGGCATAAGCGGCCGGCATGACGCAGTGGTCTGGACATCGTGACCAGGAAGTGAACGATAGGGACACTGCGAAGGAATCGCATGGTCAAGGCTCGCAGGGTAGAACAGCCGCCCGGCCGTCAGATCGAAGGCTGATGAATCACTGCACAAACATCTACTACTAACTATAGTAATTAGTGGCGGCCAGGTCCCACCCCGCTGACCGCCGACGCCGCCGTCCGGGCCCGAGCCCGGACGGCGGTGGATCCTCGCCCTCTTCGCACTGCTCGGCCATCGGACAGGTTCGCATCGCCGCGTGGGCCAAGGCGCGATGGACATCGGGGCAGGCGATGACCCGGGGGCTGTGGCTGATGGGCGCATCGTTCGTACCGCCGGCGCTCAGCACCTCACTGGCTCCCCAGCATCTGAATGCTGCCTCCTGGCTCGCGTATGCCGTGGCATTGGCGTCGGCGCTCATCACGACCTGCCTCCTCAGCCTGGCCACCATGATGATCTACCCGTTCGAAATGGCGACCATCGCCGCGCTCGGCGGGGAACGCATGATCGGCATCTACTACGGGTTCTACAACACCTTGTCCGGGGTCGGCATCGCGGCTGGAAACCTGCTCACCGGGACGGTGCTCGATTTGACCTTCCGTGGAAGCCCGTACCCGACGACCTTGCTCTCGTCGCGGACCTTCCGCTTCAACCACACCTTGTCGACGTTGGCCTCGATCGTGTGGATCTTGCCGCCCTCGACCTTCTCCACGAGGCCGACGTGGTCGATCCCGTCTGTGTCCTTTGAACCCGACCAGTCGTAGAACACCAGGGCGCCCGGTTCGGGCCTGTCGGACCAGGCCCCCTGCCTCTTGAACCAGACCGCGTGGGCCGGGGTGTACGCGTACTCGCCGACGAAGTTCTCGACTCCCGCCCGGTTGGCTGCCCAGGCGATGAACATGTCGCACCAGGGGGCGGTCTTGAACTGGGGGGCCGGATCGATGTTGGCCGCGTACCACGCGCCGAACTTGGTGTACTGGTCGTCCTTCTCCCGGTAGCCGAGTTCCGGTCGTACCACGTCGAGCAGATCTTCAGCGATTGGATCCATCGGTTGGCGGTTCGCCCCTCTCCTCGACCGCCTACCGGGTTAGCTGACGGGGTCGGGCCAGGAGCCGCCCTACCGCGGTGCGCGTCGCGGATTCACCCCACTGGAACTTGGGTTCCCGGTTCCCGCAGCCTGAGGCCGTGAGGATTCGGCGTCCGGCCGGTCACCTTCCTCGAAGACAGATCACCGGCCGGTAACGATTGAGCATAGTAGAAGAAATGCCCGAAAGGAGGGGAACCTGCCGAAGAAAGCCCTCGTACAGGGCACTGCATGCCGGATTTGGCGCGATGGTCCTGCTGGTGCAGGATCACCTACTAGCCTCCATCGGAGGGAGTTCAGTACGGGGCGTCACACGACAGGCGGCCCCCTACTTCGGGGAGAGGAGAAGCGTGACGGCTGCGTCCCGTGGGATTCGGCGTCCTAGCATATTTCGAGCTCTGGTCTCGATGTTCGTCGCTGTGGTCATGTGTGTGGGCGTGGCCTCGGCAGGCCATACCGAGCCCAAGCCCACCGCCAAGGAACTCCGTAAGGAGCTGGCGGAGCTGCAGAAGCGGTCAGAGACCATGATCTCCGAGTACTACACGGGACGGGTCGAGCTGCAGAAGGTGGAGAAGGTGGAGAAGGTGGCCCGCGGCAACCTGCGGCGGGCGCAGCAGGACTTCGAGCGGGCCGCGGGAGAGATCCGTCTTCTGGCCGCCGAGCAGTACCGCACCGGCGGGATCGGGGCGGCCTCCGCACTGGTGAGCGACGTCGATCCCACCGCCATGCTGAATGGCCTGGCGCTCACCCAGCAGCTCATGAGCGAGCAGGACGCCAAGCTGCAGAAGTTCATGAAGGCTCGCGACGCTCACCGCCGAGCGCAGACGTCGGCGGAGAAACGTGCCACGGAACTACGCGAGTCGCTCAAGGAGCTCGACGTCCAAAAGGACCGGGCCGAGAAGCTGATCGACAGGATCAAGGACCGAATCGACCTGCTCTATCCGACCCCGGGGGCCAGAAGCGCCGACGGGACGTGGGTTCCCCAGTTGCCGTCGGGGCCCGACAACATCACGCCTCGGATGCGGTTGGTCCGGCAGCTGATCGCACAACGGTTCGGCCCGCAGTTCGGGATCGGGTGCTACCGGGTCGACGGTGGCGTCCAGGGTGGCGGTGAGCACCCGCTGGGCCGCGCCTGCGACTTCATGCTCAGCCGTGGAGGAGCCCTGCCGTCGGCGGCCGAGACCAGGCGGGGCGACGAGATCGCCACGTGGGCGATCAAGAACGCCCGGCGCCTGGGCATCATGTACATCATCTTCCGCCAGCGGATCTGGCATGTCCGTAGCGGAGCCTGGGCGATGATGTCCGATCGCGGTGGCATCACGGCCAACCACTACGACCACCCCCACATATCGGTCTACTGAAGTGAGATGGTATGAGGCGCGTCCTCGATGACGCGTTTCCGGTGTGTTCGCTCAGCCCAGCGTGGCGAGCAGCTCGCGGCAGGCCTGCTCACACGCACGGCATGCCTGAGCACAGATGGCGCAGTGGCTGTGCTTGGTGTGCTTTTCACACTCCTCGGCACACGACTTCGAGATGCACGCCCGCGGCGGCGCCAACGACGCCGTCCGCGCCCTGCTCGACCTGGCCCCTCCCAGAGCGGTGGTCATCCGCGACGGCGAACCGGTCGAGGTGCCCACCGCCGAGGTTCTCGAAGGAGACCTGCTGCTGGTCCGTCCCGGGGCGAAGATCCCGGTCGACGGGGTGGTCGAGGACGGTGAGAGCGAGGTGGACGAGTCCATGGTCACCGGCGAGAGCCTGCCGGTGCACAAGCAGCAGGGCTCCACGGTCATCGGCGCGACCATCAACCGCAACGGCACGCTACGGGTGCGCGCCACCAGGGTGGGCGCGGACACCGCCCTGGCGCAGATCGTCAAGCTCGTCCAGCAGGCCAGAACTCCAAGGCCCCCGGGCAGCGGCTAGCTGTATTGACCCGCAGGGTTGTTGACGCGGGTGGTCGGCGGCGCGATCACCTTCGTCGCCTGGTTCTTCCTCGCTGATGAGCCGTTCGGCGTCGCGATCCTGTTCGCCATCACCGTCGTGGTCATCACCTGCCACGACGCGCTCGGTCTCGCCACTTCCACGGCGATCATGGTCGGTGACGGCGTCAACGACGCCCCCGCGCTGGCCCAGGCCGACCTGGGCATCGCCATCGGCGCCGGCACCGACGTCGCCCTCAAACGGTTGCGGCTGCCCTCACCCTCCGACACGCGCCAGGGCGTGGAAGGACCGCAGCTGGTCGGGCACGTGTAGCGGCTTCGTCGTGGTGGGAATCCCGGATCGGGGTTATAGTCCGGGTGGTCGAGGTCGGCCGTGAGCGGTGTGGGCAGGCGCCGTACGAACGAGACATGCGTGTGCGAGGACCTCAACGATGACCTATCGATGGTCGAAGGGGACACGGCGCCTGCCGTGTCCCCTTCGACGGTTCTGAGATCAGGCCTTGTATTCGGGGTAGCCGTAACCCACGACGTCGGACTTAGGCCGCACTCGCTGCTCGACCTTGCCGTTGCCGGTGTTGCCCTCGATCGTGGTGATCGTGCCGTCCCCGTTGTCCTTCTTCACCACGCCCATGTGGTCGATTCCGCCGATGGTCTTGTTGGCGCCCCAGGCGAAGTAGACGACGGAGCCAGGTTTGGCCACCGTGCCCCAGCGGCCGTTGTCCTTGAACCAGTTGGCCCAGGTCACGGTGTAGGCATCCCATCCGACCGTGGATCGGAGGCCGGCCTTCTCGCCGACCCAGGAGACGAACATGGCACACCATGGGGCATTGGCGTAGGCACGCACGTTCCCGCCGTCGCGAGCCACGGTCTCCTTGGCCCGAGGTGAGGACATGTACCAGTCGTGGAACGGGGTGCCGCCGCCGCTGGCGTTCTCGGTCACGCCAATCTGCTTTTCGGCGATCTGCAGCAGCATCTGCGCGGACCCTGGGAGCAGTTTCTGGGAGGAGGTACCGGATTGTGAGTCGGCCCGGGTCTCGTGGTGCCCGGCCGCGAAGGCGGGGCCTCCGGCGAGGAGCGTGCCCAGGGCGACGGTCGCGGCGACGGTGAGGCGCGGCAGGCCGGCGTTCATGAGGGAACGGGGGAAACGGTAGTTGGACATGTGGGGGTTTACTCCTTGCTTCCATGCCGCCTACCGGGTTAGCTGACGGGTTCGGGCGTGGAAGTGCCCTACGGAGCGCCGCTTGGGGGCGGGCGCGCCGATTCACCCCAGAGAGACTGGGTCCCCGGCTCCGCAAGATCGCGGACTCGGCGGCCGCGTTCACTCAGCGGGAGGGGTTCCCGCTGAGCGAGACACGGTCTCGGCAGTACAAGGCATTACCTGGCACGCACCGCGTGTTCGATCTATGCCTTGAGTTCCTCGACGGTAAGCGATTGAGGCAAAGCAACGCAATCCCCATTCACGAACGTGTAACGGAATCCCTTGTGTGATAGGGGTTCGTCGAGAGAAATTTTACCTTTCCGTCCACCATCCGGTGAGATCAACGGATTGTAAGCTGGCCTGTAACTATGATCTTTAGTATCTTCTGCGAGTCCATCGATCGGCCGTAGTGGTGGCCGGATGGCGTGTGTAACTCCCGCTGCCCTGACCGGGCAACCTAAGATTTCTACGGAGAAGTACCAGTCCGACCCAATGATCCATCTGCTGGTAAGGAGGATCGGCCGCGGAGTCCCCATGAGCTCTGGATGGGTTGGCGGATTGCCCTGGAAGCGAATGCCTACTAGGGTGGATAATAGAGAAAAACATGACCTGATTCGTTGTGAAAGTCATGATCCAGGCACCGGCCCGCCTCATCGAAGGCGGCCTCGATCGAGTCCTGCGCAAGAATCTCGAACCCGTATGCCAGCCCGGTATTCTCCTTTTCCCTGACCGCTGTTTCGTCGGCTCTTCGATTTTGAGGGAGATGTTCACCCTCATGCCGCCGGCACGTTGATCGTTTGATGTGTGCAGTGCAACCGTACGCGGCGGCGTTGGTTGGTGAGGTTACGGAAGCCGAACGCCACGCGGGCGGCGTCCTTGATCAACCGATTCGTTCCCTCGGTACGGGCGTTGGTGATGCCGGTGGTGATGAACGCCGGCGTCTCGGGCCACCAGGCGTCGATCGTCTCAGCCAGAGTGAGGAGTTCGGGGATGCCGGAGTCGGCGCACCAGGAGAGGAACCGGTGGAGCCGGTGAGAGATCACCGACCACGGTGCCTGCTCACGGGCGCAGGCCAGCAGAGCACGTAGTTCTTCCTTGGCGATCCACGCGGCCAGGATCAGCCAGTCCACCACGGCCTTACCGGTCCGGCCGGCAGCCTGGCCGAGCAGAGCGCCCGTCCCCGACAGGTCGACGAAGTTGGTCGCAAAAAGCTCAGTTCGCGCCCATCGGCCGGTCGCCTCGTTCTTGATCCACTTTAGTCTGCCTCGGCGGGTCTCGTCGATGCCCAGCACGCGGGGCGGTTCGGGTTCGATGAGCAGCGCGTCGGCGTGGGCGGCGAAGTGGCGATGCACCAGCGGCCAGCCCACCATGTACTCGCGGCCCACCGCGGCCACGGAGCGGCCCGAGGCGACCTGACGGGCCACTGCCCGGCACAAACCGGCCCGTCACCCGCGCCCGCGGCGGCGGGTCATGCGCCGCTGGCGCACTGTGGTGGAGATGACCCCGCAGTCGGGGCAGGCCGCCCAGTCTTCCGGGCGTTCGATATGCACCAGCCGCCCTGGTTGTCCGTCGTCATGGGCGACGCGTTCGACTTTCACCACCGCGATTTCCGGCATGCCGAACAGGATCGAAGTACTGTCGTTCACAGCTTGTGGCCCCCGTCACCAACTGTCTTTGATCAACGGCCAGTGTCGCGGGGTCACGAGCTCTCGCCCGTCAGGCCACGCCCGGGCACTTCCCCCTCAAGATCGAAGAGCCACGTATCCCGGCTACCCGACTCATCGAGACCGGCGACCAGCCGTTGCCCGAGACACCGGGCGAGGTCGGCATCGGCCTTGGTCTCACACACTTCGCGGTTCTGTCCGACGGCCGAAAGATCGACAACCCGCGTATCCTGCGGCGGGCGGCCAAGAAGCTCCGCAAGGCACAGAAGGCGCTGAGCCGCACACAGAAGGGGTCGGCGAACCGCAGGAAAGCCAGGCTGAAGGTAGCCCAGGCGCACGCCAAGGTGGCCGATACCCGCCACGACTGGGCACACAAGCTCTCCACCGCGTTGATCCGCGACAACCAAGCGATCTACGTGGAGGATCTTGCCGTGTCCGGCCTGGCCCGCACCCGGCTGGCCAGGCCGGTGCACGACGCGGGCTGGTCACAGTTCGTGGGCATGCTGGAGTACAAGGCGAAACGCTACGGCCGCCACTTCGCCAAGATCGACCGCTGGTTTCCCAGTTCGAAGGTGTGCTCGGCATGCGGCACTCTCGCCACCTCGATGCCGTTGAACGTCCGGTCGTGGACGTGCGCCTGTGGCGTCACCCATGACCGGGACGTCAACGCGGCGATCAACGTGCTGGCCGAGGGAAGACGAATCGTCGCCGCTGGACGGAAACCCGTCGCTGAGACGCGACAGGAAGCGGAGACGTTAAACGCCTGTGGAGGTGACGTAAGACCACCGCTCGCGGTGGCGGACGCCGACGAAGCAGGAAGCCTCAGAGGTGCCGCGTGATGCGGCACGGGCTGAATCCCCGGCCTTCAGGCCGGGGAGCGCGTCAATTGTTCACACTTGCCCAGTCCAGCAGTTTCCCGGCGGTCTCGAACCTCCGGCTGGAGACGGTTTCGCCGAGGATCACGCCGACCAGCTGGTGACCGTTGCGGTCAGCGGCGAAGGTCAGGGAGTAGCCCGCGGCACGTGTATAGCCGGTCTTCATGCCGAGCACGCCCGGCGTGCCGAGCAGCTTGTTGGTGTTGCTCCAGGTGTAGGCGCCGTGGTCCGCCGTCTCGGCGACGACGTGGCTCTGACTGGAGGTGACGGTCTTCAACATCGGGTTACGCAGTGCCGCCTTGGCAAGCCGCGCCTGGTCCTGCGCGGTGGAGTAGCCTTCGCCGTTCGGTGTGGGCAGCCCGTCGGCGTTGAGGTACATGGTGTCGCGCATCCCGAGCTCGCGCGCGGTCGCGTTCATCTTTGCTGTGAACCCGGTGACCCCGGGGCCGTAGGTGCGGGCCAGCGCGTGGGCGGCATCCGCGCCCGAGGGAAGCATGAGACCGTACAGCAGGTCCTCGACGGTGAGCCGGTCGCCGGCGCGCAGGTACGCGCTGGTGCCGCCGCCGTCCTGCGCGTAGCGCACGTCGTCCGACGTGATCTCGACCGTGTCGGTCGGCTCTGCTTTCTTGAGCACGATGTAGGCGGTCATCACCTTGGTCAGGCTGGCCACCGGCATGCGCTGGGCGGCCTGCTTGCTGAGGTGAACCTTGCCCGTCGAGGCGTCGACCAGGTAGGCCGCGCGCCCAAGCACCGCCGGCGCGACATCGGAGGGGTTGGTGTGGGCGGGGACTGCCTGCTGGCGCACCGGCTGGGCATAGGCCGGTACCGCGAATCCTGTTGCCATGGCCAACAGGGTGGCACCGACCGTAAGGCGGATTTTCCCGTTGCTATGCATGCCGATCAGGTTGCCATGGAATTTGAGGTGCCCTTGACGATACAGGAGTCATTAAATGGTAAAAAATACGGCTTCCTCGCCCTGTAAGGGAGATTCGTCAGGTAAAAATTCCCTTCTATCCTCCTTGCGGATTCGAGGGGAATAAAATGGCGGGGAAGTTTGCCACCATCGCAGATCTCACTCTGGTAGCTCTAAAGATCTCCCGCACGTCTAGTGAACCGCTCCAGGTTCTGCAGTGCCCTGACCTGGAGATGGTCGGGCAGTACGGCTCGCCGCCGCAGCGTCTGGCCGGTAACCAGAGAACTCGACCGAATACGATCCCGGGGCGGAGGCGAACGTGCCCGGCATCACGGGGGCGAATGCCGGACACGTCCAGGGAGGCAGTGATGGCGCCGCGTCCGCAGGCGGGGACCACTGCCTTGTTCAGCTGCGCGAGGCCGCCTCGTGACGACCATACCTAGTAGTAGTGAGGTGGCGTGTTCCTCCGGGAAACACGGGCCGGCTGCCTATCGGTCTTTCTGGTAACCGAGCAGAGTCATCATCCCGCTCTCCGCGTGATAGATGTTGTGGCAGTGGATCATCCACAGGCCGGGGTTGTCGGCGTCGAAGTCGACGTCGAGGGTGGTGTTCGGGAGCACGATGGCGGTGTCCTTGCGGATGCCCCCGCGAGCCAGGGCAAAGGTGTGGCCGTGCAGATGCATCGGGTGCCACATCATGGTGCGGTTGACGAACGACAGCCGTACGCGCTCCCCCGAGCGGATCCCGTAGATGGTCTTCGGGTCGTACTTCCTGCCGTTGATGGCCCAGTCGTAGCGCATCATGCTGCCGGTGAGCTCCAGCTTGATGGTGCGATCGGGGTTCTTCGGGGCCAGCCGTACGGCTTGCGCGGGACGGAGCCTGCCGTACCCGACGATCAGCCCGTCCAGCTCGGCGGGACGGGCGCCGACTCTGGGCGCCGGCCCCGTGCCGCTGGTCCTGATCAGGGCGCGGGCAAGTTCCTTCTTGCCCTCGGCAAGGGCGACCAGCGGGAAGACGCCGTCCTTGAGCGTCACCAGCACGTCGTAGCGCTCGCCCATGCCGATGAGCAGGGCGTCGGTCTCGACATGCTCGACGGGGAATCCGTCGCTGTGGGTGACGGTCATCCTGTGGTCGCCGAGGGCGACCCGGAACGCAGTGTCCCCGCCGGCGTTGACGAACCGGATCCGCAGCCGGGTGCCGGGCTTGGTGCGGAAGGTCTCGGGTGCGCCCGGCAGGCGGCCGTTGATCAGAAAATGCGGGTAACGGACGTCTCCGGCGTCCCCGCCGAGGAGGGGGCTCATGGCGCCCATCAGCATGTGCTTGCTCATGCCGGACGACGACGGTGCGGAGCTGGAAGGCATCCCGGACATGTCGCCGTGGTCCATGCCCATGTCCATGCTCATGCCGCCGGACAGCTCGGCGAGCACTTCGTCGGGGGTGCCGGTCACCCCGTCGAGCCAGTCGTCGAGCACGACGACCCATTCCTCGTCGTAGCCCAGGGGCTCGCGAGGGTCCTCGACGATGAGCGGGGCGTAGAGGCCGCGGTCGAGCTGGGTGCCCGAGTGGGGATGGAACCAGTAGGTGCCGGGGTCAGGGGCGGTGAACTCGTAGACGAACTCGGTGCCCGCCTGGACGGGCTCTTGGGTGACGCCGGGCACACCGTCCGCGTCGTTGCGCAGGGCCAGCCCGTGCCAGTGGATGGTCGTGTCCTTGGGGAGCCGGTTGACCAGGCGGGCGCGGAGGACCTCGCCCGCCCGAACCCGGATCTCCTTACCGGGGATTCGGCCGTTGTAGCTCCAGGTGGTAACGGACTTCCCACCCAGGTCGACAACCTGCTCGGTGGCGATCAGACGGAAGTCGCGGATCATGCCCGGCCTTCTTGCGGCCTCCTTCGCGGCCACCGCGCCATCGGTGGGGCTCAGGAAGGCGGGTGCGGCGGGCGTTCCGGCGGCGGTGGGCCGGCGCGTGCTGCAGCCCGCTAGGGCGGCGCCGGCGGCGATCCCGAGCCCACCGCGAAGAAACGTACGTCGGTCGATGGATTGCATGTCGATGCCTCGCTGTGTCGTGTGATCAGGTCACTGCGGCAGCCGGGCCGCCGAAGGCCCGGCTGAGGCATCTAGATCCGCAGGACGGCCACGCGGGTGATGGCGAGGGCAAGGGAGGGGGGACCACGGAGCCCGCCGAGGGACGGGCTCCGCCGTGCGGCACGGAATCGGGCGGAGCGGGAGCTCGCGTGCGCGCTGCGGAAGGCGACCAGGAAAAGGACGCCCATGAAGGACAGGACGGCCAGGCAGATCCACAACGGATCGGATGCTCCGCTGTCGTCGCCGGGCTGCTGTTTTTGCAAGGCGTTCGGGCCGGTCGCATGGTGACAGGGCGCCGAGATCGCGGTAGTGGTGCCGTGATGCCCTTCGAGATGGCCCAGCGTGTGCATCGTGACCACGCCGGTGATGACGAGGAACAGCAGCGACAGCCGCAGGAGCACGTCCACGGCCGTACGCCGGTCCGTCACCGCCGTCTCCTCCCGTCCCCTAGCGCGCAATCTCCTATGAGTGATAGTAGCTCAGGCCTGGCGAGGATGAGGCAGTCGGTTCTCCAAGGTCGGTTGGTGTCTACGTCGGTGACGTGTCCGGCGGGGTCCAGGTGAACGCACACATCCAAGATGGCCGGGTGGTGACAGACGATGCCGGGCGGGGCGAGCGCCGAACCGAGGGGCCGGTCGGCGGACTCAACGACCGGCCGGCCGGGGCGGAGCTCCTCACGGCCACGCGCCTAATCGGTGGTTTGTTGACGTGGGGCTGATGTCGCAATAAACCGGTAGATAGAGGTAGATAGTGCTGTTCGGGGGTGGTCGTGATGGCGACCGCGCGGCGTCCGTGTCCACCGGCGCCGGGTCCGTTGGAGGAGTACGCGGCCCGGTTCGATGATCTGTGGTGCTCGCTCGCGCAGCGCCGGGGGTTCCGTGAATATCTGGCCGGGCTGTTGCTGCCGCGCGATCGGAACAAGACGCTGACCTGCCTGGCCGGTGCGGAGCCGGTGGCCGGGGCCCAGAGTGCGGCGGTGCAGCGGCTGCAGTTCTAGGGCGTCTCCAGCCCGCCGAACAGCTCGATGACCTCGGCTGGCGGAGCCGGTTCCCATGCTCCCCATGGTGTCTCCGTACGCGGCATGTCGTCATTGTCACCGAGCCTGCCCCGGCGGGAAAGCATCATGCCGGGTCGGGGACGGTCAGGTGCCACCTGAGCCATTCGACGACGTTCTTGATGAAGGTCACCCGGTTGGCGAGTTGCCGGATCTCGTGCCCCTCGTCCTCGAACAGCAGCAACTCGCAGGGAATGCCACGGGCCCGTGCCTCCCGCAGCACCTGCTCGGCCTCGTACACCGGGACGTTGGTGTCGCGGGCGCCGTGCACGACCAGCAACGGGGCGGCCAGCCGGTCGAAGGAGTGCAGGGGCGACAACACCCGCAGCAGGTCACGGTCGGCGACCGGGTGGCCGTACTCACTGACGGCCGCCGCGGCGATCCACGGCTCGGTCCGGTCGTAGAAGGTCTCGAAGTCGGCCATGCCGCAGACGTCGACTCCGGCGCGGAAGAGGCGGGGGTGGGTGACGAGGGCGGCCAGCGTCAGGTAACCGCCGTAGGAGCGTCCCATGCAGGCGATCCTGGCCGCCTCGGCGACACCAGACCGCACCAGTTCGACGGCGCAGTCGGCGACGTCGTCGATCGCGTCGAAGCGGAGCGCGTGGTTGTCGGCGTTGCGGAAGGCCCTGCCGAACCCGGACGAGCCGCGGACGTTCGCCGCGAGCACCCCGATCCCGGCGGCCAGCAGGTTCTGGAACAGCGGGTTGAAGGTGGGCCGTTCCTGGCTCTCCGGACCGCCGTGCAGGTAGACGACGAAGGGCATCGGTCCCCGGGCCCCGGGGACCCGGTAGAGCCAGCCGGTCAGCTCCATGCCGTCGCGCGCCTGGAAGCGCATCAACTCCGCCTCGGCCGCCTCGGCAATCGGGGAGTCCCCCGCGATCCGCCGGTAGCCGCCGTTCTCCAGATCGCAGAGCACCACGTGGGAGGGGGCGCCGGGCCCCTCGACCGCCAGGACGGCCAGGCTGCCGTCCAGCGAGACCCTGATCGAGGAGACCACCTCGGCGGGCAGCGGCGGGAGCGGGCGCACCGCACCGGTGGCCGGCTCGATCACCTCCAGTTCCGACCGGCCGCTGTCGTTCCACACCAGGACGGCGCGGTGGCCGTTGGCACTCAGCGCGAACTGGTCGAGTTCGGCGTCCACCCGCTCGGCCAGCACGACCTCCGCGCCGTCCTCACCCACCGCGAGCAGCGCGGCCCGGTCGCGGCCGACATCGGACAACAGGTAGGCGACCGTCCCGTCCGGAGAGAGGATGCCGTAGTCGGTGGAGCCGTTCATCCCCACCAGCAGCGGCTGTTCCCCGGGTCCTGGAAGATCGCCCGCGGCCTCGTCGGGCAGGCCAGAGGGCAGGCCGGGCGGGAAGTCCTCGAGATGGCCCTCGGGAAGGTCGGAGCGGAGCCCGGCCGGAGGATCGACGGAGAGGCCGGGATGAGGACCGCCGGGGAGTCCCGGGACGAGGTCCCCGGTTTCGAGAGGACCAGGTGCGAGATCCCCCGGAGCGGAGAGGCCGGACGCGAGGGCCCCGGGACCGGCGGAGCCGTCGGGACCGGACATGCCCGAGGTGAGATCACCGGGATGGGCGGCGGGAAGGCCGGTGGGATCACCGGGGAAGGCGGAAAGATCGGCCGCGTACATCCGGCGCACGCCGCGCGGGCCGCGCCGCAGCAGCATCCGCCGGTGGTCACGGCTGATCGCCGCCGGGTGCATCAGCGCGCCGCCCGCGATGACCTCCCGGCTGCCGGAGCCCGCGTCGATGAGCACCGCGTCCGTACGGCCGGACGCGGAGACCTCGGCGACGAGAAGGACCTCCCCCTGCCCGGTCCAGCGCACGAACGACGCCGACCCCCCTTCCGGCGCGGCCAGCGGGCGCAGATCGCTCCCGTCGGGCCTGACCGTCCAGACCTGGGTGTGCTCCCCGCCGCCCGGCACGACGAGGACGGCCAGCCGCCGCGCGTCGGGAGACCAGCTCACGTCGGCGGCGGGCTCAGGACCGGTGTCGAGAGACCACGCCTCCGTCTCTCCCCCGGCCGGCCCTCCGGCCGACGCTCCTCCCGGGAGCAACGCCTCCAGATCGCCGCCGAGAAGCTGGACCCAGACGCGCGGAGAGCCGTCCCTGTCGGCGATGAACGCGACGGCGCTCAGGTCGGGTGCCAGCGCGGGCGCCCGGCAGCTCCAGGCGGTCAGGCCGGTGCCCGCCGCGGGGCGGGCACCGGCTCCGGGCATGTCGGCCATCAGACACCCTGTGCCTGCAACCACAGCTCCAGGAGTCCGAGCTGCCACAGTGCGTTCGCTCCCAGGGTGGTGCGATGCTCGTCCGGTGCCGCGAGCAGCTTGTCGACGTACGGCTGGTCGAACAGGCCGCGTGACCGCGCGGCCTGCCCGGTCAGCGCGTCCCTGACGAGTTCCAGGAACGGGCCGTGGATGTGCCTGATGGCGGGGACCGGGAAGTAGCCCTTGGGCCGGTCGACGATCTCGGCGGGCAGCAGCCTGCGCGCGGCGTCCTTCAGGACGCCCTTGCCGCCGGAGGCGAGCTTGAGTTCGGGAGGGCAGGCCGCCGCCAGCTCGACCAGCTCGTGGTCGAGGAACGGGGTCCTGGCCTCCAGCCCGAAGGCCATGGTCATGTTGTCCACCCGCTTGACCGGGTCGTCGACGAGCATGACCTCCGTGTCCAGGCGCAGCACCGCGTCGAGCGCGGTGTCGGCGCCGGGCGCCGCGAGGTGGCGCCGGACGAACTCGCCGCTGACGTCCCGCTCCAGCATGTACTCGGGCGACAGGATTCCGGCCAGCGTCCCGTGCGAGCGGTCGAAGAACTCCTCGGCGTACGTGACGGCCGCGTCCTCGCGCGACACGCCGGCCAGCGGCGGGTACCAGCTGTAGCCGGCGAACACCTCGTCGGCGCCCTGGCCGGACTGGACCACCTTGACGTGCCTGGAGACCTCCTGCGACAGCAGGTGAAAGGCGACGCAGTCGTGGCTGACCATCGGCTCGCTCATCGCCCGCACCGCGTGCTCCAGGGCGGGCAGCAGGCGGGTGTCGTCGATGGGGATGCGGTGGTGGTCGGTGCCGAACTCACCGGCGACCAGGTCGGAGTAGGCGAACTCGTCGCCCCGCTCCCCGCCCGCTGCGGAGAACCCGATGCTGAAGGTCGACAGGCCCGCCTGTCCCTCCCCGGCCAGCAGCGCGACGATCAGGCTGGAGTCCAGCCCCCCGGAGAGCAGCACGCCCACCGGCACGTCCGCGACCATGCGCCTGCGCACGGCCACGCGCAGCCGGTCGAGCACCGCCTCGCGCCACTCGGAGGAGGACAGCCCGGCGCAGTCGGGCAGGGCCGAGCGGGTGTAGGGCGGCTGCCAGTAGCGGCGGTCGGTGACGGTGCCGTCGGGCTCGACGGTGCGCACGGTGGCCGGGGGGAGTTTCCGCACACCGGTCAGGATGGTGCGCTCGACCGGCACCACCGAGTGGAAGGTCATGTAGTGGTGCAGCGCCACCCGGTCGATGCCGGTGTCCACTCCTGTTCCGGCGAGCAGCGCGGGCAGCGAGGAGGCGAAACGGAGGCGATCGGCGTCCTGGGAGAGGTACAGGGGTTTTATACCGAGGCGGTCGCGGCCGAGGGTCAGCCGGCCGGTGTCCCGCTCGGCGACCGCGAAGGCGAACATGCCCTTGAAGTGGTCGACGCAGTCGATCCCCCAGCGGTGGAAGGCCTTCACCAGCACCTCGGTGTCGGAGGTGGAGAAGAAGCGGTACCCCTGGCCTTCCAGCTCCTCGCGCAGCTCACGGTAGTTGTACAGGCACCCGTTGAAGACCGCGGTCAGGCCGAGGTCACTGTCCGTCATCGGCTGGGCACCCCGGTCCGACAGGTCGATGATCTTCAGGCGCCGGTGACCGAGTGCGACGGGTCCCAGCGACCACAGGCCCGACCCGTCGGGGCCCCGGTCGCTCATCACCTCGCTCATCCGGGCCACCGCGGCGACGTCCGCGGGACGGCCGTCGAACCGGATCTCACCGCTCAGACCGCACATCGGCACCCCCCGATGACCTGCCCACCCCGAAGCCGGGCGGATTCAGCCCTGAGATCACACATCGGCGGCCCCTCCCGGCAGCCAGGTGTCCTTGGAACCGCCGCCCTGGGAGGAGTTGACGATCAGGCTGCCGGCCGGTGCGACGCGGGTCAGCGCCGCCGGCGGGACCGTCGCCGTCTCCCCGAGGCAGACAAAGGCCCGCAGGTCGACCACGCGCGGGCTCAGCCGCTCCCCGTCGAAGGTCGGATGCGTCGACAGCCGGACCGTCTCCTGGGCGACCCACCCTTGGGGCGCGGCGAGGATCTTCTCCCTGATCCTGCCGAGCTCCTCGGCGGACGCCTCGGGACCGACGACCACGCCCTGGCCGCCGAATCCGTCCACCGGCTTGACGACCAGCTCGGCCAGCCGGTCGAGCACCTGCTCGCGGTCCGCGGCGTCGCGGCACAGGTAGGTGGTGATGTTGTCGATGAGCGGCTCCTCGCCCAGGTAGTACTCGATGAGGCGGGGCACGTACCGGTACAGGCACTTGTCGTCGGCGACGCCGTTGCCCGGCGCGTTGGCCAGGACGAGCGCGGAGCGTTCGACGGCGTCCATGATCTCCGCCCCCAGGGGGCCTTCGAGCAGCTCGTTCTCGTCGACCCGGCGGTAGAGCACGTCGATCCTGCGCCCCGCGGCCTCCAGATGACCGTTCCTGATCTCCAGGTCGGCCGGGACCACCAGGATCGCCCCCATCTCCTCGGCGAGCATCTGGTGCTCGTAGTAGGCGGAGTCGTCCGGTCCCGCCGAGACCACGGCGATGGCCGGCGAGTCGACCGTGCCCGCCGCGAGCAGTGCCTCCCGCAGCGTCCGCAGGCTCTGCCGCGGATCGGCGATCCCCTCGCCGGGGACGAGTTCCGGCAGCAACTCGGCCATCAGGTGCCTGTTGGTCACCGCGTATCCGAGGCCGGAGGGCACCCGCAGGTTGTCCTCGAGCACCGCCCAGCGGCCGACGTGGTCGCGGACCAGGTCCAGCCCGGCCACGGCGCAGCGCACGGTGCCGGGCGGCACCCTCCGCCCGTGCTCGCGGTAGCCGGGGGACTCGTCGACCACCCAGGCGGGGAGCACGCCGTCCCCGATGATCTCGCGCTCGCCGTACACGTCGTGCAGGAACGCCTCCAGCGCCCGCACCCGCTGCGGCAGTGCCCGCTGGATCTCGGCCCACTCGCCGGGCGGGACCGGCCTCGGGACCAGGTCGAACGGGAAGATCCGGCTCTCGCTCCCGCCCGCCACGTGGAAGGTCATGCCGTTGCGACGCTGGTAGCCGTCGCGGAGCCGCGCCCTGCCACGCAGGCCGCGGGCGCCCAGGCGGTCCAGGACCCGCAGCACCGGCTGGTAGGACTCGCGTACCGTGCCCTCGATGATCGCCTCGTCGCCGGGGGCGTCGTAGCCGTCGAGGAGGCTGGTGTGCATCCTCGGCGTCGGCCCGCCGAAGGCGGTCTCCCACTCCTCGGACCGCGTCTCGGCGATGACGAGGTCGACCACGTCGGCCAGCCGGCCGTCGCGGGCGAACGCCTCGCGCTGGCGGGCCGAGGAGCTTCCCCGCGCCAGCGACTCCCGGACCAGGGACGTGACGAGCTCGATGTCGCCGGACTCCTCCAGCTGTGGCCGCAGGCCGTCCACCATCCTCCAGATCACCTCGGCGGCCGGGCCCGGGGTGCCCTCGACCGGGTCGACGAGCTCGCCCTCCAGCCCTGAGCGCGCCGCCCGCCACGTCGCGGCGCGGACCATCTCCAGCCGGACCGAGCGCTCGGGGCCGTGCTGCACCGCGTCCAGCTCCCTGGCCACCAGCGCCCGGAACAGGCCGGCGATCAGCACGATGTCGCCCACCCTGGGGCAGGCGTCGCACACCCTCAGCTCGATGGTGGGCAGGTGGGCCGAGGGCCGGATGTCGAAATAGATCATGCCGGGGTCGGTGATCACACCGGAGCTCACGAGCTCCCGCACCACCTGGTCGTACTCGGCGGCCGACTCGAACCTGGCCACGGGCCCCGCGGTGGGCCAGCGCTGCCAGAGCAGCGGGCGGTAACTGGCGTATCCGGTATCGGCCCCCAGCCAGTACGGCGAGCTGGAGCTCAGGGCGAGCAGCGGGGGCAGCCAGGGGGCCAGGCGGTGGGCGACGGCCACCGCCAGGTCGCGATCCTCGACGTCGGCGTGGAACTGCGTGCCGCAGATCAGCTGCTCGCGGGTGAGCAGCTGATAGTCGGCGAGCATCTGCTCGTAGCGGGCGTCCGGAGAGATCTTCAGCGCCGCCAGGTCCACCAGCGGCACGCTCCCCGCCGCCACGATCCCGAGCCCGAGACAGTCCGCCGCCTGGATCACCGTGCGGCGCAGCGCGGTCAGGTCGTGCCCGAGGTCCTCCAGATGCATGAAGGGCCTGCTGTTGGCCTCCACCACCGAACGCTGCAGCTCGTGGGTGAACCGCTCCGCCGGTAACTGCTCCAGCAGAACACCTGCCCGTGGGACGAGGTGCCGGGTGTCGACGTCGACGACGTGGAACTCCTCTTCGACACCGACCGCGATCGGCCCCGCCAGACCCGCCATTTCATCACTCCTGAAGTACGCCGACTCACCGGGGTTTTTGTCCCTTGCCCGAAAAAAGCAGTTCCGCACTTCATGGGCCGCTCCTGAGGGAAACGGAACCGTGAACTCACTCCCTGTGACCAGACGAGGCCCTCTCTCCTACGACCAGGAGGTCCCACCCCGCCCCGCGGGGCCGGGCATCACCGGTCATCGGCGGGGAGCACGGGGACATCCGGCGAGGCCCCCTCGACGAAGGCCGGGGGAACGGCCGGAAAACCTCACCGAGTCTCGGGTGGGTCCTCGGGCGACGGGCCGAAGGTGTCGGGAAAGGCTCGGTCTCCGAGCGTCTCCGGATCGTCCGGTGTGCCGGACGGATCGAGGAGGTGCCTCACCGGCGGCCTGTCGAGGAATGTGGAGACGGCCTCGACCACCCCCTCCCCCAGCGGGCGGAACGCGTCGACCACCGCCTGGGCGGGCGGGCCAAGGCGGCTGCCGACCTCCTGGAGAAGATCTTCCAGCACCTGCGGCAGCGGCGGCACCGGCAGGCCCAGCTGGGACTTGGAGTGAGCCTTCTCCGGCGGCGTCCAGCGCATCGAGTCGTCACTCATGGCGAGCCATTCGTCGACAGCCCCGTCGATGGAATCGAGCACGTGATCGGAATCGTCTGGCATGGCGGCTCCCCTCCTGACCGGGATCCGATAAGACGACGGTACCTCGCTCCGCCGCCACCGGGCAGAGGCGGGTCGGCCGCGGAAGCCTCGCGGACGGCTCCCGGGCCATCCCATCCCCGGTACGGCGGCGGAAGCTCGATCATCAAAGCCCGCTAAACTGGCATAACCCCCTCAGCTGGGGGAATGAGCTGTCGGTGCTCTCTCAAACTCGTCCCGCCGGCGGGGACACGCTCACCTTCCTCGGCGCGATCATGCGTAACCCCCAGCAGCTGGGTGCGATCGCACCCAGCTCGAAGGCCGTCGCCCGCCTGGCCGCGTCGGTGGTCCCGGCCACTCCCGGAGCTGTGGTCGTCGAACTCGGCGCCGGCGGTGGGGTGATCAGCGACGCGATCCGCGACCGTCTGCCGCCCGGAGGGCGACAGCTCGCCGTGGAGGTCAACGAGAGCATGGTGAGCCATCTGCGACGCAGCAGGCCCTGGCTTGAGGTGATCGCCGCTGACGCGGGGGACCTGGGCAAGCTGCTGAGGCAGGCCGGTCTGTCCCACGCCGACGCGATCGTCTCCTCCCTTCCCTGGACGCTGTTCGAGGAGGCGCGGCAGAGGCGCATCCTGGAGGAGATCTCGGCCTCGCTCGTCCCCGGCGGCACCTTCAGCACCATCAGCACGCTGACCGTGCTGCCACTCCGGCGTTTCCGGCACTTCCGCGGCCTCATGGAGGACATGTTCACCCCCGTCGAAACCCTGGGCCCGATCTGGCTCAACGTGCCACCCGCCCTGGTGTACACCGGCGTCCGGGCGGGTGAGCGGCCGACGGAAGACGTCTCCGGCGGGCCGGACGAGGGCTGACCGCCCACCCGGCGGCTCCCGTGCCCGTCGTCACCTTGAGGTCAGAACGGGTCCCGTCCAGACGAGATCGTCCAGGTTGACCACGATGGCATCCTGGGTGCTGCGGGCGATGACCACGATCGCCTCCAGGTCGGGGTCGGGGTTCTCCTCCCGGTGCGGGACGAAGGGCGGCACGAAGATGTAGTCGCCCGGTGTGGTGTCGATGCGCACCTCGACGGGCTCCTCCCCCTCGATGTCGACGAAGACGAACGAGGGGGTGCCGCTGACCACATAGATGGCGGTCTCGGAGTCGCCATGGTGGTGGTTGGCCGAGACAGTGGCCGGTGCCACGTGGGTCTGGCCCATCCACAGGCGGCTGGAGCCGGTGGTGGCTCCGCTGATGGCCGCCCGGCGGTGCATGCCGCCGGTCTGCGCGGTCTCCGAGGTGAGCCCGCCCGGGGTGATGTGGTGCAGGCGGCGGTGGAACGGATCCTCGGGAAGAACTATCGGCATCGGGCACTCCTGGTCCGAGTCGGCGGGATGCGGCACGGGCGCGCCGCAGTCTCATCGTGGTACGACAGCGAGGATTTCACCTCCCAGATCCGCCCCGGCCTGGACCGGCCCGCGGATCCGGCCGGGGTCCGCGGTCACCGTGCTGACAGCTCGCGCGGTCGTGGGGGCCGCCCATCAGGGTGGCCGGTGTGATCATCGCCCCGGCGAAGCGGTCGCACAGGACGGCGTACGGATTCATGCCCGGCTGTCCCGGCGGACGTGCACGTCGAGCAGGTCGCGGGTCAACGGGTGCCTGGGCCGGTCGAGAACACGGGCGACGGAGCCCTGCTCCGTGATCCTCCCCCGCGAGAGGATCACGACGTGGTCCGCCAGCCGTGCGACGACACCCATGTCATGGCTGATCAGCACGAGGGTCAGCCCGAACGTGCGGCGGAGCTCGTCGAGCAGGTCGAGAACGCCGGCCTGGGTGATCATGTCCAGGCCTGAGGTGATCTCGTCACAGACGAGAACCTCAGGGGAGGCGAGCAGCGCGCGGGCGAGTGCCGCGCGCTGGAGCTCCCCGCCGGACAGCCCGGCGGCCCGGCGGGCCACCGAGGCGGGGCCGAGCCCGACGCGTTCGAACATGTCCAGCGCCGCGTCCCGGGCCTCGCCGGCGCTCATGCCCCGCAGCCGTACGGCGGTACGGCTCACCTGGTCGACCACCGCCCGGTTCGGATCGAAGGAGGCGTGCGCGTCCTGGAAGACGTACTGCACTCGGGCCACGTCCTCGCGCGGCCGACGCGACAGCGACCGTGCCAGTGGCCGCCCGTCGAGCAGCACGGTTCCCCGCGTGGGCTCGTGCAGCCCCGCGACACAGCGCGCGAGGGTGGTCTTCCCGCTTCCCGAACGCCCGACCAGCGCCAGGCATCGCCCGGCGGCCACCCCCAGCGACACGTCCTGAAGCACCGTTACCGAGCGGTGCCTCACCGTCAGGCCGTCGACTCGGAGCCGGACCGGCATCGGCGGGACCTCCCCGTGAGGAGGCGTGCCCACCAGGCCGGGAGGCGGGCTCGGCGGGAGCCGGGCGGCCAGCAGCCGCCGGGTGTAGCCGTTCCGAGGCCGGGTGAGCACGTCCTCGGCCCGGCCGCTCTCCATCACCCGGCCGCCGCGCAGGACGACGACGTGATCGGCGAGCGCGCCTACCACGTCCAGGTCGTGGCTGAGCAGGACCACGGCGATGCCCTGGCGCGCAAGGTCCTTCAGCTCGCCGACGACCTCTCGCTTGGTGATGGCGTCCTGTCCGGTGGTGGGCTCGTCCGCCACGATCACCGACGGGGCCGTCAGGAGCGTCTGGGCGATCACCAGGCGTTGCCGCTGGCCTCCGGAGAGCTGGTGCGGGTAGCGGCGCAACAGGTCCTCACCGGCGGGCAGCTCGACGCGGCGGAGCGCGGACGAGATCCGGTCCGCCTCGCTCTCCCCGGAAGCGCGCCGCCGGGCGACCCGGCATGGGGTCCCTCCCTGCCCGTACACGGCCTCCTGCCGCGCGTGCCGCCGGGCGATCTCGCGCAGCACCGCGCCGACGCGGCGGACCGGATTGAGCACCGACGCGGGATGCTGCGGCAGGTAGCCGACCTTTCCGGCCACCTCGATCGTCCCCGACAGGAGCACACCGGGCGCGTGCTCGCCGAGCAGCGCCCGCCCGATCGTGGTCTTGCCGCTGCCCGAGGCCCCGACCAGGGCGAGCACCCGGCCCGGAGCGAGCTCGAAGGAGATCTCGTCGACCAGCGCGCGGCCGCCGGCCTCGGCGCGCAGCCCCACGACGCGGATCACGTGACCTCCTCGCGGTCCCCCTGCGCCCCGTCGAAGAGCAGGTTCAGCCCGACGGACAGGCTGACGACGAGCAGCGCCGGGGCGACCACCGCCCAGGGCTGGAGAAACATGCCGGTGCGGTTGCGATCGACCATCACCGCCCAGTCGCCGGCGTCCGGGGGGACGCCGACGCCCAGGAAACTCGCCGTCGCGACGAGGTAGAGCGCGCCGACGACACGGACGCCGAGGTCGGCCAGGAGCGTGCGGAGCATCGACCGGCCCACGTACCCGATCGCGCGGTGCCACCAGCTCTCTCCTTGGAGCCGCATCGCCTCCATGGCGGGCCTGGCGGCGATCTCCAGGGCCGCCGCGCGGGAGATCCTGGCCACCTCCGGCAAACCGATCACGGCGACGATGCTGATCAGGGTCACCGGTCCGGGCGGCGCGGCGGCGGCCAGCAGGATGAGCAGCAGCAGCGAGGGGATCGCCAGCATCAGGTCCAAGGGCCGCATCAGCAGCTCGTCGAGCCACCGGCGCCGGGTCATCGCGGTCAGCACGCCCAGCGGCGTGCCCACCAGGTAGGCCAGGACGGTGGCGGCCAGCGCGACCACCACGACCGTCCGGCCCCCGACGAGCACCTGCTCCCACACGTCGCGCCCGACGAAGTCCCTGCCCAGGAGGGAACCGGAGCCGAACGGGACACCGCGCGGGCCCGGCTCGCCCGCGAGCCACGGGCCGGCCAGGGCGATCACCAGTGGAACACCCAGCAACACCCCGCCCAGTCCCCACCTCAGCACCGGCTTCGTTCCGGGTCCGTGCCTCATGTCGCACTCGCGGCACGCGGTGCGAGGCGGAACGCGACGAGGTCGGCGACGAGGTTCACGGCCACGGTGGTGACCGCGAAGACCAGGGCGAGCCCCTGGATCACCGGGATGTCGCGCGCGGAGACCGCGCTCACCAACGAGGTGCCGAGGCCGGGGATGACGAAGACGGCCTCGACGGTGATCACGCCGCCGAACAGCCAGTCGGTGGTCCTGGCGAGTTGCTGCACGGCCGGTGCCACCGCGTTGGGCAGGGCGTGCGCCAGTGTCACCCTCCGGGGGGAGAGCCCGAGCCTGCGGGCGTGGCGGACGTATTCCGAGCGCAGGGCGTCGATCATCCCGGCCCTGACCAGCCTGCTGATCGAGCAGATCGGCCGGGCGAGCAAGATCAGGAGGGGCAGCACCAGCACGGCCGGCTGCGCGAACAGGTTCGGGCCGACGCCCACCGCGGTGGGCGGGAACCAGCCGAGCCGCAGTCCGAACAGCGCGACCAACACCACGGCGAGGGCGAACTCCGGCACCGAGTACAGGGCGATGCCGGCCGAGGTCAGGATCCGGTCGAGAGGGCGGCCCTCGCGGATCGCGGCGACGACGCCGGCGGCCACCGCCAGCGGCACCAGGAGCAGCAGGGTGACGGCCGCGAGCTGGACGGTCGGCCCGGCGGCGTCGGCGAGGAACCCGATGACCGGACGCCCGGCCGTCAGCGACGACCCGAGATCGCCGTGGAGAAGAGCGAGCAGCCAGTCGGCGTAGCGCACCGGCGCGGGCCGGTCGAGCCCCAGCTCCCTGCGGATCCACTCGATCCGCGCCGGATCGGGCGCGTCACCGGCCAGCACCACGGCGGCGTCCCCCGGCAGCGCCTCGGTGAGGGCGAACACCAGCGCGGTGACCGCCACCACCTGCGCCAGGCCCAGCAGCAGACGCCGTACGGCGTACCTCGACAGGCTCACCCGGCGTCCTTTGGGAACGGGAAAGCGCCGGGGCGCCTTTCAACGGCCGGGCGGGGCACCTGGGATCCGCTTTCCGCGCGGGCGGCGCGGCGAGGTGTGGGAGCTTCGAGGCCGCCCTGTCCGGGAACCTCGAAGTGACGGACCCGGACGGCCTTCGCATCGTCGGATGACACGTCAGGCCAGCCAGACCTTGTCGAAGCGCGCCCAGTCGAGGGTGTTGGCCGGGGCGTCGACGACACCGCCCACCCCCGGCGCGGTCGCGACCAGCCAGTCGGCGAAGCCCCAGACGAGGTAGCCGCCCTCGGCGTGCTGCGCGCGCTGCATCTCGGCGTAGACGTCGCGGCGGGCCTTCTCGTCGGCGAGCGAGACGGCTTTGGCGTAGAGCGCGTCGAACTCCGGGCGCCTCCACTTGGTGATGTTGGTCGTGGACGTGCTGAGCAGGCGCTGCGCGAAATGGGACTCGATGGGCATCGCGCCGGAGCGGAAGCAGCACAGGGTGCCCCCGTCGAGGACGTCCCTCCAGTAGGTGTCCTTGTCGCCCATGGCGATCTCGACGTCGAGCCCGGCCTGGCGCATCTGGTCGGCGAAGACGCTTGAGGACTCCACGAATCCGCCGGCCGCCGCGGAGGTGTCGAGCCGCACCTTCAGTCCCTTCGCGCCGGCCTTCTCCACCAGCCACTTTGCCCTGTCCAGGTCTCGGGCGCGCTGCGGGATCTCCTCGGCGTAGTGCTGGTAGCCCTTGCCGAACAGGTCGTTGCCGACCTGCCCCGCTCCGGCCAGCACGGTCTGGACCAGCTGCTCCCTGTCGGCCAGCAGGAACATGGCCTCGCGCAGGTCCCGGTCGTCGAAGGGCGGGCGGTCCAGCTTCATGGCGAAGGCCTGCATGCCGCTGTTGCCGAGCCGGGTCACGGCCAGGCGGTCATCGCCCTGGTAGGTCCGCGCGGTGGTCGCGGTGATGTCGTGGGCGTAGTCGGCCTGCCCGCCGAGCAGGGCGTTGACGCGGGCCGACTCCTCGTTGGCGATCAGGTACCGCAGCTCGTCGACGTGCGGCGCGCCCTCCCAGTAGTCGGCGTTGCGCCGCAGCAGCAGGGAGCGGCCCGGTTCGAAGGAGCGGAAGGTGAACGGGCCGGATCCGATCGGTTCGGTGAAGTCCTCGGTGTCCTCCGGGACGACGAACACGCCGAAGGCGGCCAGCACGTTGGGAAACTCGGCGAACGGCTGCCTTAGCGCGAACTCGACGGTGCGGTCGCCGACGGCCCTGCTGGCGGCCAGGTCGATCACCGCCAGGGTGGCCTTGGCGCGGAAGGCACGTGCGGGGTCGGCGATCCTGGCGTAGCTGTACAGGACGTCGGCGGCGCGTACCGGCCTGCCGTTGTGGAAGGTCGCCTGACGCAGGGTGACCCGCCACCTGGTGAGGTCGGCGGAGGGCTCCCAGCGCTCGGCGAGGCGGGGCCGGATGGACAGGTCGGGGCCGTAGTCGGCGAGCTTGTCGAACAGCGCCTTGGAGCGCGAGGCCTCGACGAACAGGTTGGACAGGTGCGGGTCCAGAGTCTCCTGGGCACCGCCCCCGGCGAACGCGACACGCAGCCGGCCTCCCTTGCGTGGCTCGCCCGCGGCGGCCTCGGGCGTGGGGCCGGTGCCGCATCCGGTGAGCAGGGCCGCGGACAGCCCGGCGGTGGTGCCGAGGAAACCGCGGCGGTTCAGGGAGTGCATGGTGGAAAGGTCCTTTCATCGGTCGAGTGGTCGCACGGGCCTCGCAGCCGTGCCACGACGTGGAGCCGGTCGCCGGACAGCGCGGCCGAGGGTTTCGCGCCGGGCGTCCAGGGGGGCTCCGTGCGCGGCCCCGGCCCGTCGAACATGGCCTGCACCTCGAACCCGGCGACGTCGAGGAAGTACTCCAGCTCGCGCGGGAAGAGCAGCCGCCAGGCCGAGCGCTGGTGCAGGGGCCCGGAGCGTCCCGGCCACTCCCAGGTGCGATGGCGGCGGAGCAGCTGGGCGGCGTGGTCGATCCACAACCTGGTCCGAGAGGTGTACCGCACGCCGTCCCAGAGAACCGACCGGGTTGTGCTTCCCTCCAGCGACTCGGTGTCGCCGAGGAAGAAGGCGCCGTTGCGCATCTCGGCGACGAGCAGCCCGCCCGGCACCAGGTGCGCGCGGCAGCAGGACAGGAACGCGGCCAGGTCGGCGTTCTCGTGGCAGTAGAGCAGCGCGCTGTCCAGGCAGACGATCACGTCGAACCGGCGGCCGAGGTCGAACGACCTCATGTCGGCGTTGACGAACTCCACTCCCGGGTGCCGGCCGCGCGCGTGGGCCAGCATCGGCTCGGAGACGTCCAGGCCCGTGACGGTGTAGCCGTTGCGGGCTAGGTGGCCCGCGTCGCGGCCGGTACCGCAGCCGATGTCCAGCAGCCGGGTCCCGCCGCCGAAGCGGCGGGCGAGGTCGTCGGCGAAACGGGCGGCGAGGTGGCCGGGGTCAGGGAACCGCAGCTCGTACAGCTCGGGATTGTCGGTCAGGAAGTTCACGGCCGCGCCGTCCTCTCCGGTACGCCGACGCGGCGTACCGCGATCGCGGACCCCAGCCCGAGCGCCGCGCAAAACGGCCAGGCGAGCCACCCCGCCGTGTCGCCCGCCCAGCCGACGACGACGTTGCCCGCCGCGGCGACCAGGCCTGAGGCGAGGTAGAACATCCCGAAGTAGGTGCCGGTGACGCCCTCCCTGCCAAAGGCGGGGATCAGCTCCAGCACGAACGGCTGTGCGATCATCACTCCCAGAGCCAGCCCGAACGCGGCGAGCAGCACCGGGATCAGGCCGGGCAGGAGCGGGGCCAGGAAGGCCACGCCCATCACCGCCATGCCGAGCGCGATGACGGCGCTCCGGCTGAGGCGGTCCTGCAGCCACCGGGTGACGCGCACCTGCAGCAGAAGGGTGGCAACGGTGGACACCAGGAACAGCCCCGCCACGGAGGCGGCGGAGCCGGTGACGTCCGCCGCGCGCATCGGCAGGATCAGGTAGAGCTGGTTCTGCAGCGCGAACATCCCGCTCAGCGCCAGCGTGAAGGCGATGAACCGGCGGTTGGCCAGGCACTCCCGCCAGTCGCCGAGAACCGACCCCTCGGCGGGCGGGACGGTTCGCGGCGGGAGAGTCAGCGCCTGCGCCACCGTCAGCCCGGCGAAGATCAACGCGGCGGTGACGGCCGCCACCCGAAAGTCGACCAGCAGCAGCGCGCCGCCCAGCAACGGGCCCAGCAGCGCCCCGGTGTTGGCGAACACGTTGAACAGGGAGAACACCTCCGCGCGGCGGTCGCCCGCCTCGGTGGCGAGGTAGGAGCGTACGGCCGGGTTGAACAGCGCTCCGGCCAGGCCGGACAGGACCGAGGCTCCGAGCAGCACGGGTAGCGAGCCGTCGATAGCGAAGAGGCCGAAGCCGGCGGCGCGCAGGGCGCACCCCGCGATGATGACCGTCCGCGCGCCGAACCTGTCGGAGGCCGTCCCGCCGATCAGGAACAGGCCCTGCTGGCTGAGATTGCGCGCACCGAGCACCACTCCCACGACCGTGGCCGACAGCCCGAGGCCTCCGCCGAGGTAGCCGGCGAGATAGGGAACCAGCAGGTAGAAACCAGTGTTGACGCCCATCTGGTTGACCAGGAGGAGTCGCACGGAGAGCGGGAAGGAGCGGAACGCCTTCATGTCACCGGCCTGACGCCGAGGCCCCGGCGGCCGGAGAGCCTCAGCACGCCGTTCTCACCGCCGATGCCGGTCCAGGGGTCTCGGGCCAGCAGCAGGTGCCCGTCGAGGTCGACCCAGCGGGCGTGCCCTGCCAGGTGCACGGCCGGGGCGATGCCGAGCGAGCTGGACACCAGGCAGCCCAGCATGACGTCCATACCGTGGCGCCGCGCCGCGTCGATGACGCCGAGCGCGGCCAGCACGCCGCCGCACCTGGCGAGCTTGACGTTGACCCCTTGGACGGCTCCCGCCAGCCGCTCGACCTCAGCCACTCCCCCGGCGTCCTCGTCGGCGATGACCGGCATCGGGGATCGCCTGGAAACCCAGGCGAGCAGGTCTGGACGGCCCGGCGGAATGGGCTGCTCGACGGCGTTCACGTAGGGCATCCGCTCCAGCAGCCCGACGGCACGCTCGGCACTCCAGGCGCCGTTCGGGTCGAGTAGCAGGCGCGCGCCGGGGGCGGCGGCCCTGACCGCGGCGACCCGCGCGACATCGTCGTCCGGGTCGGGCGACCCGGCCTTGATCTTCAGCACGGTGAACCCACGGGCGTGCAGGCGGCGCGCGGCCGCGGCCGCCCGCTCCGGTTCGCAGATCCCGATCGTGTACGCCGTGGGCACCGGCCGCCAGCCGGGACACCCTGCGAGCCGGTGGACGGGCAGCCCGTCGCGCTTGCCCACCAGGTCCAGCACGGCGGCGTCGAGGCCGGCGAGCACCCCCGGCGGGCATGACAGGCCCGGCAGCTCCGCGAGCAGCGTCTCCGGGTCCGGCCAGGTGTGCAGTCCCTCCAGTGCGGCCACCACGCGGGGCGTGTCCAGGCTCAGGTAGGCGCTGGTCACGATCTCGCCGTACCCGGTCGTCCCGTCGTGGTGGAGTGCGATCCTGACGGCGTCGCGCGCGGACATCACCGAGCGGGCGATCCGGAAGGGCTCGCCCAACCGCAACGGGACGATCTCCCAGTCGAGTCTCATCCCGGAACCTCCACCGCGCACAGCGGGTCGGCGACCTGACGGCAGCGCGCCCAGCCCGCCACCTCGGCGGCCCCCGGGGTGGCGATCTCCAGGGGGCGGGTCGCCAGGTGCCCGGCCAGTCCGCGAGCGCGGCGGTAGTCGTCGTTGAAGATCGAGTCGAGGTAGCGGTGCGGCCCGTCGGGGAACACGGTCACCACGCGGGCGCCCGCCTCCACCCTCGCGGCCCAGGCCGCGACGAGCGCGACCGCCCCCGTGCTCCAGCCCCCGGTGACGAAGGCGTGCCTGGCGAGGCGGCGACAGGCGTCGGCGGCCTCCGCGGGCCCGACCCAATGCACCTCGTCGAACTCCTCGTAGGCGACGTTGCGCGGGTGGATGCTGCTGCCGAGCCCGCGCATGAGGCGGGGACGCGCGGGCTGCCCGAAGATCGTCGAGCCGACCGCGTCGACCCCGATGAGCCGTACTCCGGGCCAGTGGCGGCGGAGCTCGGAGATCACGCCCGCGCTGTGCCCGCCGGTCCCGACGCTGCAAACGAGTACGTCGGCCACGCCCAGCTGGCCGACCAGCTCTCGCGCCAGAGAGGCGTATCCGGCGCGGTTGTCGAGATTGTGATATTGGTTCGGCCAGTACGCCCCGGGCATCCGGCCCACGACCCGAGCGAGCCGGTCCAGCCGGGCCTGCTGCCACCCGCCCACCGGGTGTGGCCGGTCGACGGTCTCCAGGCGGGCGCCGTACGCGACCAACAGGGCCCGCATGCTCGGCTCCAGCTCGGCGTCGACGACGAGCACCACCGGATGGCCGAGGGCCTGTCCCGCGAAGGCCAGCCCGACGCCGAGGGTTCCGCTGGTGGACTCCACCACCGGCGCCCCCGGCCCGAGCTCGTTCCTGGCCCGCGCCCCGAGCAGCATGGAGACCGCGGCCCTGGCCTTCATGCCGCCCGCGCCGAGCCCTTCGAGCTTCGCCCAGAAACCTGGGTGGGGGTGGGGCAGCGGGGTTCTGATCCGGGTGACGGGGGTGTTGCCCAGCAGGGCGAGCAGGTCGGGTGCGGAGTTCACCTCGTCCCCTCCGTCCGGTAGCGGTAGATGACGGTCGGACCGCCGTCCAGCCAGAAGAACGGGTACGGCTCCGCCGAGACGGCGGTGACCCCGGCACCGACGAACCGCCGGAGCACGGCGCTGCCGGTCTGTGCGAAAAGCACCAGGGGCTTGCCGGTGCCGCGCGCGTGGCGCAGCAGTGAGTCGAAGGTCCCGTTGCCCAGCGTCATGCCCGAGGCCAGCACGGCGTCGCAGCCGTCCAGCGCCGCCTCGGCCTCGGTCACGTGCGGCTCGCCCCATTCGGTCTCGCCGCCCTTGAGGTCGCACGGCACGTAACGGATGCCGCGTTCCCGCAGGCGGTGCAGGAGGGAGTTGACCACGCCGACCACCAGTACCCGCCTGGGGGGTGTGGGGAGGAGGTCCACCACCGCGGCCGCCCTGGCCAGCGACTTGTCCAGGGAGGAGCCCGCGGGCACGGTCACGGCGTCGGCGGGGTCGTGGGGGTGCTCGTGCGTCAGGTAGGCGTCCAGGGCGGCCACGCGCACCGCGGCCAGCGGGTGCGACAGCAGCGTGGCCACGTCGCGGCCCACGCAGTCGTACACCGCGTCGTCGGGTATCTCGTCCGGCTCCACCGCGCAGGACCCCACCGCCCCGCCCAGCCGGAGGCTGATCACGTGGTTGCGGTAGCCGCGGTCCCGGGTGGCGTGGTGCGTCCCCTGCTTGGTGACGAGGCCGGCGCTGATCCGCCGCCGGGCGGGATCGGAGCCCGCGCCGCCCGCCAGCACGTCCGCCACCAGCTCGTCCAGACCGCTCACCGCCGCCGGTTTCACGCGTATTCCACGGTCAGGCCGGCCACGAGACGCTCGGCCCGGGAGCGGGCGCCCAGTCCCGCGGTGTCCGCGACCATCACATGGCCGAGGTAGCCGTTGTTGCTCGTCGGCTCGCCCGCGAGGAATCCAGGGGCCTTGACCTGCCATTCGACGACGTCACCGGCCTCGGCCAGCCGCCGGATGCCGTGAACCGCGGAGAGCGTCCCCGGCCCCGGAGGGAGCAGGAAGGCGATGGCCGCGCTGCGTACCCCGGTGTCGGCGGGGGCCAGCCGGGGTCGCTCGCCCAGTGCGAGCTGGGCGTAGGCCGTCGGTATGTCGACACCTGTCACCCTCCGGACCAGCTCGGTGATCTGGTTTCCCGCGGGCCGGGGGTTGATCTCGACCACCCGCGGGCCGTCCGGGGTCAGCTTCAGCTCGGTGTGGGCCACGCCGTGGCCCAGACCGACCGCGGCCAGCGCGGCGAGCGCCGCCTCCCCGGCGGACCGCACCGTGTCGGGGTCGAGCGCGGCGGGGAACATGTGGCCGCTCTCCACGAACCACGGCTCGCCGGTGAGGCTCTTGTCGGTGATCCCGACGATGGAGGTCTCACCTTCGAAGGCGACCGACTCGACGCTGATCTCAGGGCCGGTCAGGACCTCCTCAAGCAGGACGACGGGCAGCCGCGGCTGCCGGCGCGCGTTGACGGGGAAGCCCTCCAGCGCCAGGTAGGCCTCCCGGAGCTGCTCCCGATCGTCCACCCTGCGCACGTACATCCCGGCGCACAGGTCGACCGGTTTGATCACCAGCGGATAGCCCATCTCTCCGGCGCGCGAGGCCGTCTCCGGCCATCCGCTCGTGACGGCGAAGGCCGGTCCCGGCAGCCCGGCCTTCCTCAGCGCCTCCCGGGTGAGGTCCTTGCGGCAGGCGCGTTCCACGGCTTCCGGCCCGGCTCCGGGCAGCCCCAGGCGGGAGGCGAGCCGGGCGGCCGTCGCAAGGTAGTAGTCGCATGAGGAGATCACTCCGTCGAAGCCGAAGACCTCGTGCAGCCGCTCGACGTGACTCAGCAGAGCCGGGACGTCGTTGGTCTCCGCGGTCACCACGTTGTCGGCCGCGAGCAGGGGGTGCGCGAAGAACCCGGACGGGGCGCGCAGGTAGTGGTGCAGATCGCGGGTGAGGAAGGTGAACCGGTGGCCCGCCTCCCGGATCGCCCGGGGAAGAAGGGAGCTCATCGCCCCCACCCAGCTCTCGACCATCAGCAGATGTCCCAAAACGCCTCCTTAGCCATAGGCCGGACAAAAGAGAATGATAATGACTTTCATTTTCTTTGCAACCTCATGGGGCACCGCCGGTCCGGCCTCTCGCATCTGCGCGGATAAAGCCTCCGATCTCCACCGAATCTGCACAGAAGACCGTTACGCTCCCGGTTCATGATCAGATCGAGATGGGTGGGCCTGCTGCTGGTCTGGCCGATGGTGCTGCCGTTCGCGGTGTGGGCGGTGCTCAGGACCGGTGGGTGGACCCCGGTGTGGCAGTGGGTCCCCCTGGTGGCCTTCACCCCGTACGCGGCGGTGGCCTCGGTGATCCCGCTGCTCCTGGCCCTGGGGCTGCGCCGCTGGGCGGCCGCGGCCCTCGCCCTGGTCACCGGCGCGGTGCTGGCGACGGCCGTGCTCCCCCGCTACTTCGCCGACGGCGACCAGCCCGCCTCGGACGAGCGGCTCCGGGTGCTCGCCGCGAACCTGGCCGTCGGCGCGGGAGACACCGACGCCCTGATGGATCTCGTGCGCTCCCTCGATCCGGACGTGCTGGCCCTCCAGGAGCTCACCCCCGCCGCACGCGAGCGCCTGGAGGCGGCCGGCCTGCGCAAGCGCATGCCTCATGTGGTGGATCGCGCGGTCGACGGGGTACACGGCTCCGGCATCTACTCCAGGCATCCCATCACCGAGAAACCCCTGATCGCGCTGGGCAGGTTCCGGCAGGCACGGGGGGTGATCAGGCATCCGAGCGGCCACGAGATCGAGGTCGTCTCGGTCCACCCCTGCGCGCCCAGGTACGACTACAAGGTCTGGTGCTGGGACGAGGGGCTGCGGGCACTGCCCAGAGCGGGCGGGCAGCTGCGGGTACTGGCCGGCGACTTCAACGCCACCCTCGACCACGGGCTGGTACGCGACCTGCTCGGCAGCGGCTACCGCGACGCGGCCGACGTCACCGGGAACGGCCTGATCCCCACTTGGCCGCAGCAGGGCTGGGAGCCTCTGCCCGGTGTGACGATCGACCATGTGCTCGCCGACTCGCGCATGGCGGTCAACAGCTTCGGCGTCCACCCCCTGCCGGACACCGACCACCGCCCGGTCTTCGCCGAACTCGGCCTGCCCCGGTTCCCGGGTCACTGAGCCGGGCCGGGCCCATCACGGTCCGCGGCAGCGCGGCGGACCGGCCTCTGGTTCAGGGTCAATACCGGTTCGTGCCCTCCCGCAGGATCCGGGCCGCGCTCCGGGGAAGGGCCCAGGGTCATCGGCCTCACTGACCTGGCGGTTACAGGATGGGAGCCGTCGCATCAATTGCCGACCCCGTACTCGGGCACGGAAACTGAATGGTCGCCCGCGCCGTGCGGGTGAGGGTGATCCGACGGGGCGTCCACCTGGAACGGTGGTGCGGGAGAACGGTTGAGCGGGGATGGGCCTCCGGTTCGCCATGCCCTCGAGCGGCGATCACCTGGCGTGAGCACCGTGAGGAGCGTGCCGCCTGTTGATGCCCCCTGATACTTCGGACACAGAGTCCCGAACCCAACAGTCCCCACCCCTTCCCCGCCTCCGCGGGGCCCGCTCCCTGTGGCGGTTGAAGTCCTACCTGCGCCCCTACGCCACCCGCCTGCTCGTCATCTGGGTGCCGGCCTTCGCCGCGGTCGGGATCGGCATCGCCATCCCGCTGATCGGCAGAGAGATCATCGACGGCCCCGTCGCCCGGGGTGACAGCGAGGCACTGCTCCCCCTCGCACTGCTCGCCCTGGGGCTGGGCATGGCCGAGGCGCTGCTCGTCTTCCTGCGGCGGTGGCTGCTGGCCGACGCGGTCCTGGGCCTGGAGACCAGCATCCGCGACGATTTCTACAGCCACCTGCAGCGGCTGCCGATGGGTTTTCACGCCTCCTGGCAGTCGGGCCAGCTGCTGTCCCGGGCGACGACCGACCTGTCGGCCATCCGGCGTTTTCTCGGCTTCGGCCTGCTCTTCCTCGTCCTGGTCACCGTCCAGATCGTGACGGTGACCGGGCTGCTGCTCCGTATGTACTGGCCGCTCGGGCTGCTGGTCGTCGTCTCCGCGGTGCCGATCGTGCTCACCTCGCTGCACTTCGAGCGCAGGTACATCCTCATCTCCCGCCGGGTCCAGGACGAGCAGGGCGACCTCGCCACCGTCGTCGAGGAGTCGGCGGCCGGCATCCGGACGATCAAGGCGTTCGGCCGCGGCCGGCACGTCTCGGGGATCTTCGAGGAGGGAGCGGTGAAGATCTACGGGACCTCGATGGAGAAGGTCCGCCTGTCCGCGAGGTTCTTCACCTTTCTTGAGGTGATCCCGAACATCACCCTCGCGCTCGTGCTGCTGCTCGGCGCCCTGGCGGTCGGCTCCGGCACCCTGACGCTGGGCACGCTGGTGGCCTTCGCCACCCTGATGCTGCAACTGGTCTGGCCCATCTCGGCGCTCGGCTTCATTCTGACCACGGGCCAGGAGGCGATGACCGCGGCGGACCGGGTGATGGAGGTGCTCGACACCGAACCGGAGATCGTCGGGGGCACCCGCGTGATCGAGCGGCCCCGCGGACACCTGCGTTTCGAGGGCACGGGGTTCCGCTTCCCCGGCGCCGCCGAGCCGGTGCTTCACGATGTCTGGCTGGAGGTGCGACCGGGGGAGACGGTGGCGGTCGTGGGCGCGACGGGGTCGGGCAAGACCACCCTGACCTCCCTGGTACCGCGACTGTACGACGTGAGCACGGGCCGGATCACGATCGACGGCGTCGACGTCCGCGACCTGCCGCTGCCCGAGCTGCGCTCGCTGGTCGCCACCGCCTTCGAGGAGCCGACGCTGTTCTCGATGAGCGTCAGGGAGAACCTCACGCTGGGGCGGCACGACGCGACCGAGGAGGAGATCGCGGCCGCGCTGCGGATCGCCCAGGCCGGATTCGCGTACGAGCTGCCGTGGGGCCTGGAGACCAGGATCGGCGAGCAGGGCATGTCCCTGTCCGGCGGCCAGCGCCAGCGGCTCGCACTGGCCAGGGCGGTTCTCAGCCGCCCCAGGATCCTCGTGCTGGACGACACCCTGTCGGCCCTGGACGTCGAGACCGAGGCCTTGGTCGAGCAGGCGCTGCGGCACGTACTGCGCGAGGCGACCGGCATAGTCGTCGCCCACCGGGCCTCCACGGTGCTGCTCGCCGACCGGGTGGCCCTGCTGCTGGACGGCACGATCGCGCACGTCGGCCGGCACCACGAGCTCATGGCGAGCGTGCCCGAATACCGCGCGCTGCTGTCCGCCGACCCCGACGCGGAGGAGGCGCGGCTGTGAGCGGCACGACTCCCCCGGCGGAGACCTCCGCGAAGATCCCGGCAGAGACCGGGAACGGCTCCCGGGAGTGGCGCGGGGTCGCCGCCGAGAACCAGGACGAGTTGTCGGAACGGGTGTCGTTCCTGCTGCGCAGCAGGTCCAGACGGCTGCTGGGTGAGCTGCTGCGCCCGTACCGCAGGAAGATCGCCCTGCTTGTCGCGATCATCGTGACCTGCAACGTCGCCTCGCTCGCCATCCCCTACCTGGTCAAGGTGGGCATCGACGCGGGCATCCCGCCGATGGTCGCGGGCGCGGGGCCGGGGACGCTGGTGACCGTCGTCTCGGCGATCCTGGCCGCGGCGGTCATCCAGCTGGTGACCCGGCAGGTGTTCCTCAGGATGGCCGGACGCATCGGCCAGAGCATCCTGCTGGAGCTGCGGCGACGGGTCTTCCGCCACTTCCAGAGGCTGTCGCTGTCGTTTCACGACGACTACACCTCGGGCCGGGTCGTCTCCCGCCTCACCTCCGACATCGACGCCATCTCCGAGATGCTCCAGTCGGGCTTCGACGATCTCGTCACCGCCGTGCTGACGCTGGTCGGCACGGCGGTCCTGCTGCTCGTCCTGGACGTCCACCTCGGCGTGGTCGCGCTGCTGCCGCTGCCGGTCCTGGCACTGTTCACCAACTGGTTCCGGCGGCAGTCGAGCATCGTCTACCGCAGGACCCGGGAGGCCGTGGCCCTGGTGATCGTCCATTTCGTGGAGTCGATGGCCGGCATGCGCGCGGTCCAGGCGTTCCGCAGGGAGCCTCGCAACCAGACGATCTTCGCCCAGCTGAACGCCGACTACCGGGCCGCCAACCTGCGGGGCTCGCAGCTGATCGCGGTCTTCTCGCCGGGCGTCAAGCTGATCGGGAACGTGACGGTCGCGGCGGTCCTGCTCTACGGCGGCATGCTGGCGATCCAGGGCGGGGTCACGGTGGGCGTGCTGGCCGCGTTCCTGCTCTACCTGCGCCAGTTCTACGAGCCCATGCAGGAGATTTCGCAATTCTATAACACGTTCCAGTCGGCGGGGGCGGCGCTGGAGAAGCTCTCCGGCGTACTGCAGGAGCGCCCCTCGGTGGCCGAGCCCGGCGACCCGGTGATCCTGGAGCGCCCGCGCGGCCGGATCGAGTTCCAGCACGTGGAGTTCTCCTACCTGGACGGCACCCCGGTACTGCCCCGGCTGGACCTGGTGGTCCCCGCCGGGCAGACCGTGGCGCTGGTCGGCACCACCGGGGCGGGCAAGACCACGCTGGCGAAACTGGTCGCCAGGTTCTACGACCCGGTGGCGGGGCGGGTGCTGCTGGACGGGATCGACCTGCGCGACCTCGGCGAGGAGCCACGGCACGCCGCGATCGTCCTGGTGACACAGGAGAACTTCCTGTTCAGCGGTTCGGTGGCGGACAACATCAGGTTCGGCCGTCCGGGCGCGAGCATGACCGACGTGGTGGCCGCGGCCCGGTCGGTCGGCGCCGACGCGTTCGTCTCGGCGCTTCCCGAGGGGTACGACACCCAGGTCGGCAAGCAGGGGGGCCGGCTGTCGGCCGGGCAGCGGCAGTTGGTGGCGTTCGCCAGGGCGTTTCTGGCCGACCCCGCGGTGCTGATCCTCGACGAGGCGACGTCCAGCCTGGACGTCGCCGGCGAGCGGCTGGTGCAGCGGGCGATGCAGACGATTCTGGCGGACCGGACCGCCCTGATCATCGCGCACCGCCTGTCGACCGTCGAGATCGCCGACCGGGTGCTGGTGATGGACGGCGGCAGGATCGTCGAGGACGGCCCACCGGGCGAGCTCGCCGGGCGGGCGGGCCGCTACGCCGGCCTGCACCGCGCCTGGCTCGACAGCATCTCCGACCGCCGGGACCTTCCCGACTGACCCGTCCGCCCATGCCGGGAGACCGGTGGTGCGGTGGCCCGATATCGGGCCGCCATGTCAAGACGGACCGTCTCGTCTTGTCCATCTGCTATCCTCAGCGGCATGTCCACCGCCAAGAAACCGAACCCTGCCCGCCGCAGTGA
>NZ_JBEOWJ010000056.1:0-45987 GCF_040295965.1 Streptosporangium sp. NPDC002544
ACGCACCGCTCTCGCGGCCAGAAGTCGTGGCCCATCATGAAACAGGTGAGCACCTCCACCTTCTCCAGGCGGGGGTCCGGAGCCAGGTCGCGCACGTCCGCCTCGATGAAGTCGAAGCGCCCGCCGAAGCCCTCGGCGGCCACGTTCTCCGCGGCGTCGCGGAGGGCGTCGGGCGCGATGTCGATCCCGATGCCCTGGACGTTGGGATAGCGGCTCGCGATCTGCGCCAGGCGCCCGCCGCTGCCGCACCCGAGGTCCGCGACGGTGCCGAAGTCGAAGTCGAGCGCCTCCATCGCCTCCCAGAAGACCGGGTCGAACGAATGCCGGTTGATGTCCTTGCAGGCGTAGCTGATGGCCACGGCGTTGCGCCGGTAGAAACCACCGACCCTGTTCTCGTTGCGGACGATGCCCGGCATGTTCGCGAACAGCTCGGCGCAGCCGATGGTCAGCCAGTGGAAGAACGCCTTGTCCCGGTAGACCTCGGCGAACGCCGACCCGGCACGCACCGTGTCCTCGTCGTCGCGGACCACCACGCCGGCCGAGCCGAGCGCGGCGAACATGCTCCGCATGGATGGCAGATGCAGGTTGTGCTTCTCACAGAACGCGGGGACGTCGATCACGCCGCGGTCGTTCAGGACGTCGAACGCGCCCACCTCCCACGCGGCGGCGATCGCGAACCCGGCCACGGTGGAGTTGAAGATGTCGGCGGACAGCCCCGTGCCGTCGGAGGACGGGCCGAATCCGGTCGCGTGTGCGGTCATCAAGCTCTCCTTCAAGCGGGCATCGGCGAAGGCGACACGACCGTCGCGTTCAGCGAGCCGGTACAGGCGGGAAAGGTCCCGGCTCGCGGGCCGGGGAGGGGTCACACGATCCGCACGTCCGGGACGTACAGGATCCACTTGCCGCCCGCGTCCCGGAACTCCTGCTCCTTCGCCATGATCTCCTCGGCGTGGTTCCAGGCGAACAGCAGGGCGTAGTCGGGGTAGGGCCGTGAGAAGTCCGCGGGCGTCCGCACCGGGATGTGCGTACCCGGGGTGAGCCGCCCCTGCTTGGTGGGGGTGCTGTCGCAGACGAAGGAGACCAGGTCGGGCCCGATGCCGCAGAGGTTCGTCACGGTCGCGCTCTTCGCCGTGGCGCCGTACCCGACCACCGACCTCCCCTCGTCGCGAAGGCGGCGCAGCAGTGACGTGAGGTCCTCGCGGATCTTCAGCACGTTCTCGCCGAACCGGCGCAGCGTGGCCATCTCGCCGAGCCCGCGCGCGTCCTCCTCCGCCAGCAGTTCGGCCACCGCGGCGGACGGCTGCCGCGACCCGGCGGGAGCCAGCGTGTAGCGGACCTCCCCGCCGTGCACCGGGAGCCGCTCCACATCCACCAGTTCCAGCCCGTGTGCGGCGGCCATCGCGCCGACCGACCGCACGGTGAAGAAGAAGAAGTGCTCGTCGTAGATCTGGTCGAACGAGGTCCGTTCGACGATGTCGGAGAGGTAGGGGTCCTCGAAGACGAACACCCCGGTCGGCGCCAGCAGCGCGGCGACGCCGGACAGGACCGACCCGATGTAGGGGATGTGGCAGAGCGTGTTGGCCGCGTAGATGACGTCGGCGTGCCCCTCCGCGGCGAGGATCTCCTTCGCGGTCGACTCCTCGAAGAACGACTTGCGGACCCTGATCCCCTTCTCGGCGGCGAGGTCGGCCACACCTCCGGAAGGCTCCACGCCGAGGTGCCGGACGCCGGCCTCCGCGAGCGCCTTGAGCATCACGCCGTCGTTGCACCCCACCTCGACGATGAACGGGTCCTCGCCGGTGAGCTCGGTCGTGAGAAGGCGCTTGGCCAGCCCCTCGAAGTGGTCGCGCATGTAGGCCGACCCGGAGGAGTAGTACGGGTACTCCTCGTGGAACATGCGGTCCCGCGGCACCTCCTCCATGAGCTGCACCATCGTGCACGCCTCGCAGAGGCCGGTGGCGAGGCGGAAGAAGAACTCCTGACCGAGGTCGGAGCCGGGGGCGAGGAAGGCGTCGGACAACGGCTGGCGCCCGAAGTCGAAAAACTCATGAACAGTGCCACCGCACACGCGGCATTGGGATGTGTTCGGCATATGAGCTCCTGACTGACCAAACCGACGGCGAGTTGAGTGGGCCGAGTGTCAATGGGCGGACTCATCCGCGGTGTCCTCGGCCAAGGAACAGGGAATCGCTCCGTACAAGTTTCCGCAAGCAATGCTCTTTCGGCAAACACTTCGTTCCCACAGCACCCTGTGGCGATGGTGTTTCGCCTTTCTTGAGCAGGCAGGGAACTGATTTAATTTCCGGAAGTCGGGCCGGTTCGCTGTCCCGCCAGCGGGACGAAGAGGCGGTTCACATCGGGGTTTATCTGGTACGACGGGATCGCCCTGCGGTGCCACCCGCCGACGGCCGTCTAGCATTTTGCGTTGTTAATTCGCTATCAATGGCAGGCACGGCGCAACCGCGCGACGAATGCGGAGGAGACCGATGATTACTGCCGGGCTCAAGCTGACCAAGAGCGGCGGCCTCGCCCTGATCCGGGATGGCAGGCTCGAGTTCAATATCGAGATCCAGCAACTGGACAACAACCCGCGTTATAGCGGCGTCCAGGACCTGGAAACCCTGCCGAAATTACTGGCCGACCGGGGATACGACGTGGACGACGTCGACGAATGGGTGGTCGACGGCTGGGCGGGCACGAAAAGCGGTCGGGTGCTGGATGTCGAGGTGGCGCCGTACCTGGAGACGGGGTCGGCGCCCGACCCCGCCCTGCCCGGCCACCGGGGCACCGTCCTGCTGGGCGGGAAGTCCAGACCATATACCAGCTATCCGCATGTGACGAGCCATATCGCGGCGGCCTACTGCACGAGCCCGTTCGCCCTGCGCGGCGAGCCCGCCATGGTCCTGGTGTGGGACGGCGACGCCTTCCCACGGCTCTACCACGTCGACGAGGGCGGGCGAATCGAGGCCGACGGCGCGCTGTTCCCGCTCATCGGCGACGTGTACGCCATGGCCACCCAGCATTTCGGACCGTTTCCCCGGGAGAGCGGGGAGGGCGAACCCGGCCCCCACGCGGCGGGGAACCTCATGGCGTACATCGCGATGGGCACCGTCAAGGACGAGATCCAGGCGGTGCTCCGCACGCTGTTCCACGAGCACTTCGAGGCGGACACGCCTCGGGCGCGGGAGTACCGGCAGGCGGTCGTCGGCTGCGGCGGCGCCGCCGAGCCGTCCCACCGGTACGTGCACGCCTACCTGGGCGAGCTCCGCGAGCGGATGGACCGGCTGGGGGTCGGCGACGCCGACGTCCTGGCCGGCCTGCACGACTTCGTGGAGAAGCTCCTCATCGAGCGGCTGGTGCCGCGGATGCGGGCGCGGGGAGACGGGCCGTTCAACCTGTGCTTCGCGGGCGGCTGCGCGCTCAACACCAAGTGGAACTCCGCGCTCCGTGCGGAGCCGGCGATCCGCGAGATGTGGGTGCCGCCCTTCCCCGACGACTCGGGATCGGCGATCGGCGCCGCGGCGGCCCACCTGGGCCGCGCGGACGGTCTGCGCCCGCTCGAGTGGAACCTGCGGGCCGGCCCCGCGCCGGTCCGCCACCCGCACCTGCCCTCGGACTGGTCGGTGTCGCCGTGCCGGCCGGAGGAGCTGGCCCGCCTGCTGCACCTCACCGGCAAGCCGGCGATCGTGCTCAGCGGACGGGCCAAGCTCGGCCCGCAGGCGCTGGGGTCGCGCAGCATCCTGGCCCCCGCCGTCGATCCGGGCATGCGCCGGCTGCTGAACGAGGTGAAGCAGCGCGACGGGCACCGGCCGGTCACCCCGATATGCCTGGCCGACCACGCGCGGAAGGTGTTCGATCCGGGGACGCCGGACCCGTACGCGCTGTTCGAGCACCGCCTCCGCCCGGAGTGGGTGGATCGGATCCCCGCCGTCCAGCACCTGGACGGCACGACCCGGGTGCAGACGGTCAGCGTGGACGACGATCCGACGCTGACCACCATCCTGCGCGAGTACCACAAGTGGAGCGGGATCCCGGTGCTGTGCGGCACGAGTGCCGGTCTGAGCGGGAGCGGGTTCTTCCCCGACGTCGTCTCCGCGATGCGCTGGGGCCGGATCGACATCATCTGGAGCGACGGCGTCCTGTACCGCCGCGTCCGCAACGGCAGCGAGTGAAGGAGCCGGACACATGACCCGAGAACCGCGCGCGATGGTGATCTCGCTGCAGAAGAGCGGGACCCACCTGATGCAGGAACTCATGCTGGAGCTGGGCTTCAAGATGGTCGGCGTGCCCCGGCCCGCGCCGCACACCGTGCCCGTGTTCGACGAGGAGCAGAGCAAGGCCATCGCGGCCCAGGTCCTCTCCAAGCTCGACTACGACGAGTTCCTCGAACTTCAGGGCACCGAGGCGTTCGCCGAGCGCGCCCAGGAGCTCTGGGGGACGATGGTCTGGCACTGGCAGCGCCAGCTCGGCCAGCGGGTGGTCAACCGGTACGGGCGCACCAGGTACGAGTTCGCCGAAGGGCTCGCCACCAACCCGCACCTGTCCTACAGCCGGTTCGCCGACACCCCGCCCGGCCTGTGCTGGATCTTCCACGAGCTGGACATCGAGCGGGTGGACGGCACCTTCCTGAGCGAGTGGGTGGAGACCGCGAACCCGCCGCTCATCTTCAACTACCGTGACCCGCGCGACGCCGTCGTCTCCATGATCAACTTTCTGGAGGGACGGACCAGGGAGGGGTACGGCAACTTCTTCGAGGCCGACATCTTCAGTGCGATCCTGGCCAGCAAGCCCACCTGGGAAGAGAAGATCGACTACGCGTTGCGGGACCGGTCGTTCCTCGGCCGGGACCAGTTCGAGAAGGCGCTCTGGCTGCTCAATCACCCGAAGGTCTGCAAGGTGCGGTACGAGGACCTGGTCGGACCACAGGGGGGCGGCTCCCGCGAGCGGCAGCTCGACGCGGTGAACCGGGTGCTGCGCCATCTCGGCTCCGACCGGGACGCCGAAGAGGTCGCGGGCCGGGTCTACAACCCCGACTCGTGGAGCTTCTACAAGGGCCGCAGCGGCGGCTGGCAGGAGCGGTTCACCGCTCGTAACCTGGCCAGGTTCAACGAGCAGTTCGGTGACCTGCTGGAGCAGTACGGCTACGAGTGAGGCGAGATCCCCCGGCCGGCGGCGATGCCAGCCGCACCGCCGCCAGGCCCCCGTGCCGCGTCCTAGACTTACCCGGGATGGATGAATTCGCCGTGTCACCCACGTCCCGGCGCAGCGTACGCGACTGGCTCGTGGACATCGGACTGTTCCTCTTCGCGGCGGCCTTCGGAATCATGACGGCCGCCCAGCGCCTGCAGATGCCCGCCCCGGACGTGGTGCCCTGGGTGTTCCAGCTCGACCAGGTGATCGGCGTGCTGGGCTGCGTCGCGCTGTGGATACGGCGGCGCCATCCGGTCGAGCTGGCCCTGGCCCTCGTCGTCCTGTCGGCCTTCTCCGAGCTGGTCGCGGGCGCGATGCTGGTGGCGCTGTTCACGGTGGCGGTGCACCGGGCGGCGCGCACCACGTTCGCCGTCTTCACACTGAGCCTGCTCGCCGCGCTGGTCTACGCCGTGGTCAGGCAGGAGGTCGGCACGCCGCGCGAGGTGCTGTTCCTGCTGGGGGTCGCGGCCCAGGGCTCCGCCACCGGCTGGGGCCTCTTCGTGCACCACCGGCGCCGGCTCGTGCTGTCGCTGCGGGAGAGCGCCGCCAGGGCCGAGGCCGAGGCCCAGCAGCGCGCCCGCGAGGCGATCGCCCGGGAGATCCACGACGTCCTCGGGCACCGGCTGTCCCTGCTGAGCGTGCACGCGGGCGCGCTGGAGTTCCGGCCGGACGCCCCCGCGGAGGACATCGCCCGCGCGGCCAAGGTGATCAGGCAGAGCGCCCATCAGGCGCTGCAGGACCTGCGGGAGGCCATCGGCGTGCTGCGGGCTCCGGTCGGCGAGCTGTTACAGCCCTCCCTGACCGACATCGAGGAGCTCGCCGCCGAGTCCCGGCGGGCCGGGATGCGGGTGAACCTCACCCAGGAGGTTCCCGGGAGCGTTCCCGGCCGGAGCGCCGGCACCGCCTACCGGATCGTGCAGGAGGCCCTCACCAACGCCCGCAAGCACGCCCACGGGGCACAGGTGTGGGTGCACACGACGGGGACGCCCGGCCAGTGGCTCTCGATCGAGGTGCGCAACTCCGCGCCCGACGCCCCTTCCTCGGCCGCTCCCGCCCCTGCCCCCGCTCCCGGTGAGGGCTCGGGGCAGGGGTTGGTCGGCCTGGCCGAACGGGTCGCCCTGATCGGCGGGCGACTGGAGCACGGGCCCACCGCCGAAGGTGGCTGGTGCCTGTCGGCCTGGCTACCCTGGCCGGTATGACCTCCCAGCAGCCGCGGCAGGTCGGCGTGCTCATCGTCGACGACGACCCCCTGGTACGCGCCGGGCTGGTGATGATGCTGGGCGGCGCGCCCGATCTCAGCATCGTCGCGGAGGCGGGCGACGGGAGCGAGGCGCTCTCGATGGCCGCCCGGCATCGCCCCGACGTCGTCCTGATGGACATCCGGATGCCCGTCATGGACGGGCTTACCGCGACCAGGGAGCTCCGCGCCCGCCCCGGCGCCCCGGAGGTCATCGTGATGACCACCTTCGACGCCGACGACCACGTCCTGCGCGCGCTGCGCGCGGGAGCGGCCGGCTACCTGCTCAAGGACACCCCGCCCGCGGAGATCGTGGCCGCGGTGCGCCAGGTCACCCTGGGCAACCCGGTGCTCTCCCCCGCCGTGACGCGACGCCTCATCGCCCGGGTCGCCGACGACGGCGAGAACGAGCGCCGCACCCGGGCGCGGGAGCGACTGGCCCAGCTGGCCGACCGGGAACGCGAGGTGGCCATCGCGGTCGGGCAGGGCAGGTCCAACGCCGAGATCGGCGCCATGCTCCACCTCAGCCTGGCCACGGTGAAGACGCACGTGTCCAGCGTCCTCACCAAGTTCGACCTCAACAACCGGGTCCAGATCGCGCTGCTCGTCCACGACGCGGGCCTGCTCGACGACCCGCGGTGACTCAGCCGGCGGCGCGCTTGGACTTCCACCAGGAGGGGTTGTCGGCGTACCAGCGGATGGTCTCCGCCAGGCCGTCCTCGAACGCGGTCAGCGGCCGGTAGCCGAGAGCGCGCAGCTTGGTGTCGTCGAGCGAGTAGCGGCGGTCGTGACCCTTGCGGTCGGTCACCCGCTCGACCATGGTCCAGTCGGCCTCCAGCGCGTCCAGCAGCCGCTGGGTGAGTTCCAGGTTGGTCAGCTCGGCGGTGCCCGCGATGTGGTAGACCTCGCCGGGCTCGCCCTGTTCGGCGACCAGGCGGATGCCCCGGCAGTGGTCGTCGACGTGGATCCAGTCGCGGATGTTGCCGCCGTCGCCGTACAGCGGAACCTTCCTGCCCTCCAGCAGGTTGGTGACGAAGAGCGGGATGACCTTCTCCGGGAACTGGTACGGCCCGTAGTTGTTGCCGCACCGGGTGATCGACACCGGCAGCCCGTGCGTGATCGCGTAGGCGCGGGCGATCATGTCGCCGCCCGCCTTGGCCGCCGCGTACGGCGAGCGCGGGCTCAGCGGGGCGTCCTCGTCCCAGGAGCCCGTCTCGATCGACCCGTACACCTCGTCCGTCGAGACCTGGACGACCCTCGGCGTACCCGCGTCCAGGCAGGCCTGCATCAGCGTCTGGGTGCCGAGCACGTTGGTGCGGACGAACTCGCCGGCCCCCTCGATCGACCGGTCGACGTGTGACTCGGCCGCGAAATTGATCACGACGTCATGGCCGGGGACCACCCGGCTGAGCAGTTCGGCGTCGCAGATGTCGCCCTGAACGAGATCGTGCGGCACCCCCTCCAGGTTGGCCAGGTCCGCGGCGTACGTGAGCCGGTCGAGCACGGTGATCCGGGCGTCCCGGGTGGTTCTGACGAAATGGGACCCGATGAACCCGGCACCGCCGGTGACGAGGATTCTCATGAGCGAGACACACCTTTCTGTCTGGGTAGGGCGCAGAGGACACGCGCTACCGGGCCAGACACCATTCCAGCACCGCCATGGCGCTGTGGAGCTTGTTACGCGCCTGCTCGAAGGCGATACTCGCCGGGCCGTCCAGCACCTCGGCGGTCACCTCCTCGCCGCGATGCGCCGGCAGGTCGTGCATGAAGCAGGCGTCCGGGTAACGGGACATGAGTGACGCGTCCACCTGAAACGGTGCGAAGACCTGCCGCCATCGCGGGTCGGGCTTGCTGGTCCCGGTGGTCTGCCAGCGGGTGGTGTAGACGACGTCGACCTGGGCGGGCAGCGACAGCATGTCGTGGCTCTCACGGACACTGCCGCCGGATCGCGCGGCCAGCGCGGCCGCCTCCGCGAGCACGTCCGGTGTGAGGCCGTACCCGCGGGGAGTGCGGAACTCCAGTTCGACACCGGGGAACCGGGAGAGCGCGAAGGCGAGCGCGACCGCGGTGTTGTTGCCCTCACCGACGTAGAGCACGCGCAGCCCCTTGAGACGGCCGAACCTGGCCGACATCGTGGTGAGGTCGGCCAGGGCCTGCGTGGGGTGCTCCTCGGCGCTCATCGCGTTGACGACGGCGGGGCAGTGCTCGGCGAACGTCCGCATCTCCCGCTGCGGCCCGGCGGTACGGATGACCAGGCCGTCCAGCATGCCACCGAGCACCCTCGCGGTGTCCTCCAACGTCTCACCGGTGTTGAGCTGCAGGTCGCCGGGCCCGTAGGTGATCACCTGCGCGCCGAGCCGCAGCGCGCCGGTGGTGAAGGAGGTCCGGGTGCGGGTGGAGGTCTTGCTGAAGTAGACGCCGACGATCCGGCCGCGCAGCGGGGCGTCGTGCGCCTCCGGGTCCGCGGCGAGGTCGACGCCGCGCTGGACGATCGACTCGATGTCGGCGTCCTTGAGGTCGCGCAGCGAGATCACATCACGGGAACCGACCATGGCTCACTCCTCGGGGTTGTCGATGACCGCGGTCAGCGCGGCCGCCAGAATGGACACCTGCGGTGGGAAGAGCGCCGTCCGGTGGTCGCCGGGGACGCGGCGGACACGTACCCCCGCGGCCTGCCGCCGCCACTGGTCCAGGTAGTCGTCGAACGACCGGCCGAGAATGGTCTGGTAGCCGCCCGCGGCGAGTTCCTCGCAAACGATCAGGTCGACCGTGCCCGGGTAGGCGGCGAAACGGTAGCGGGAGCGGGCCTCCAGCATCTCCCGCCAGGAGCGCAGCCAGTGCGTCCAGCCCTCGCCGAGGTCGAGGTCCGCACCGTCGACCAGTAGGTCGCCGTCGTCGATCACCTCGCGCAGCACGGCCATGATCTCGGCGCGCGCCTCCTCGCCGCCCGGCCCGTCCTGCAGGTCCGCGAGCAGCCCCTCGGCCCGGCGCAGCACCTCCAGGTTGGCCAGCAGCGGGTTGACCCCGGCCGAGGCGTACTCGAACGGGTCGATCAGGATCAGCCGGGGCCGTTCACCGATCTCGTGGAGCTGACGGGCCATCTCCCAGGCGATACCGCTGGAGGCGCACCAGCCGAGGATGTGGTACGGGCCCTTCGGCCGTGCCTCCCGTAGTTCCGCCAGGTAGGTGGCCGCGATCTCCGGCACGCTCGTGGCGTGACCGTGGTCGCCGTGCAGTCCGGGCCACTCGAAGGCCGCCAGGGGTCGTTCCGGCGCGTACACGTCGGCGAGATGCCGGTACCAGTGGGCGCTCCCGCCGCCGGGGTGGACGCAGAACAGCGGCGTGCCCTCGTCCTGGTCGTTGAGCCAGAGCAGCACCGACGGCCTGGCCCGCTCCGTCGCGGCGGCGGCCGCCAGGCCGCGTACCGTGCGGTGTTCCAGGAAGTCGCGGAAGGTCACCTCGACGCGGTGCTCCCTGGCCAGCCGGGCGACGATCCGGAGCATGAGGAGCGAGTGGCCGCCCAGCTTGAAGTAGTCGTCGTCGCGGCCCACCCGCTCGATGCCCAGCGCGTCGGCCCACACCTCGGCGATCGCCGTCTCGACCGGACCGTCCGGCGGCTCGTACCGCGTGGTCACCCTCGGCCGGTCGGAACCGGGCACGGGCAGCGCGGCCCGGTCGACCTTGCCGTTGGCCAGGCGGGGGAAGGACTCCAGGACCACGAAGTGGGTCGGCACCATGTACCCGGGCAGCACCCGGTCGGCGTGGCGGCGCACCTCCTCGACTGCGGCGCCGTCACGAAGGATCAGGTAGGCGGCGAGCCGCTGCTCACCCTGCGGCCCGGGAACCGGGTGCACCACCACGGCCCGGACGTCCGGATGGTCGGCGAGGATGTTCTCCACCTCGCCGAGCTCGACCCGGAACCCGCGGATCTTGAGCTGATGGTCGCGCCGGCCGAGGATCTCGATCCGGCCGCCGCGGTCGCGCCTGCCGATGTCGCCGGTGGCGTACATCCTGCCGCCCGGCTCGGCGAACGGGTCGGGCAGGAACACGTCCGCGGTGGTGGCGGGCCTGCCGAGATAACCCCGGGCCAGCCCGTCGCCACCGACGAAGATCTCTCCGGCCACCCCGTCGAGCACCGGTTCCAGGTCCCGGTCGAGCAGGTACACGGTGGTGTCGGCGGCCGGCACCCAGACGGGCCCGTCATCGGTCATCCGGGTGCCGAAGGCGAAGACGGTCGCCTCGCTCGGGCCGTACATGTCCCAGACCTGGGCGTCGGTGGCGCGCAGCCGGGTCATCAGGTCGGCGCTCATCGCCTCGCCCCCGGACAGCAGCCGGAATCCGGCGGGCGGGGACCAGCCCGACTCGGTCAGCATCCGCCAGGTGGTGGGCGAGGCCTGCAGGAACCTGGCGCCGCTGCCGCGCAGCAGCCCGGCGAGGGATACCGGGTCCCGGCCGAGGTCCTCACCGGCCAGGACCAGGTGGCCGCCGCCTGCGAGGGTGGTGAAGACGGCGAGCTGGCACACGTCGGTCACCATCGGCACGACCGCGGCCGCCACGTCGTGGACGGCCAGGCCGAGGTTCCGCCACATCGACCAGACCCGGTCGGCAAGCGCGCCGTGCCGGACCATCACCCCCTTGGGGCGGCCGGTCGACCCGGAGGTGTACACGACGTAGACCAGCTCCTCCGGATCGGGCCGGTGCGGTTCGGCGACCGGCTCGGCGTGGTCGATCCGGCCGGGAGTGACCACGACGGCCCCGGCGATCTCGGTGCCGCTCACCACGACCCGCGGCCCGGCGTCGTGCACCAGCGCGGCGATCCGGTCGGCCGGGTGCCCGGGGTCGATGGGCACGTACGCCGCGCCCACGGCGAGGACGCCGAGCACGGCCGCCACCAGGTCGGGTTCCCTGGGCAGGCACACCCCGACCAGATCCCCGGCGCGCACGCCCGCCTCCCGCAGGCCGGCCGCCCAGCGCCAGGCGCGGTCGCGCAGTTCCCGATAGGTCAGCGTGGCCCCCGCCGCCTCGACCGCCACCGCGTCGGGGATCCGCTCGGCCTGCTCGGCGAAGAGCTCGTGGACACCCCGGCGCGGCCGGGGCGCCCGGGTCCGGTCCACCCCGCCGGTCAGCAGCCGTTCCCGCTCGCGCGCCGGGAGCAGTGACACACCGGCGTCGCCGTCGAGGTCGGCGATCATCAGGGTCAGCGCCCGCCGGTACATCCGGGCGAGCAGCTCGGCGTACGGGCGCCCGACCCACGACGACTTGGTGGCGATCACCAGCCCCTGGGCGCCCCTCATGACCGCCAGCGGGAACTCGTTCGGGCTGACGTCCGTGCTGCCGGAGGTGTCGACCGTCTCCCGGTCCAGTACGTGGAAGTCGAGGTAGTTGAAAGCCACGTCGAGCACCCGCTGCCCGTCGCCGAACTCGCGCTGCATCTCGGGCAGCGGGAAGCGACGGTGCGGCCACAGTTCGACCTCCTCGGCGAACACCGCCTCGACCAGCTCGCGCCAGGTGGCCGCCCCGGTCGGCGCGACGAAGGGCACCGGGTTGAGGAACATGCCGCGGACCCGGTCCCCGCCCTCGACCTCGGTACGGCCGTTGCACACCAGGCCGCAGTAGAACGGCCCCGGGCCGGCGACCGCCCGCCACACCGCGACGTGCGCGGCGAGCAGCACGCTCTTCAGCGACGTCCCCGCCGACGTGGCCACCCCCCGCAGCGCGGCCTCGATGTCGTGGAACGGCACGACCGTCGAGTACGCCCCCGGACCGTCCGGGTCGGCCCAGGCGGCGGGGATGGTCAGCCGGTTCGCGCCGCCCAGCCGGTCCCTCCAGAACGCCCGGTCGGCCTGGCCGGTCAGGCTGCGCCGCTCCTGCGCGATGAAGTCGGCGTACCTGACGGCACTCGACTCCCCGGCGGGCGCGGGCCGGCCGTCGCGGATCGCCCGGTAGAGGTCGAGCACCTCCGTGATGATCGAGTTGTGGCTCCAGCCGTCCAGGATCGCGTGGCACTCGGTGAGCGAGAAGTACCACCGGTCGTCACCGGCCTGGTGCGCGTGGACGCGCAGCAGCGGCGCCGCAGCGAGGTCGAAGAGCCGTGCGCGCTCCGCCGCCCGGAACGCCGTCATGCTCGCCTCCCGCTCGTCCGGCGACTCCCCGCGCAGGTCCGCGTACCCGACCTCGACCTCCACCCGCTCGTGCACGAGCTGCAGCGGCTCGGAGAAGGTCGCCAGGTCGAACGAGGTGCGCAGGATGTCGTGCCGGGCCACGACCTCCTCGGTCGCGGCGGCGAACGCCGCGACGTCGAAGACGCCGGGATCGCGGATCAGGTAGCTGGTGATGTTGTGATACGGGTTGCCGTCCGGGTCGGCCAGCAGCTCGTAGACCATGCCGGCCTGGACCCGCGCCATCGGATAGGCGTCCGCCACTCCGGCCGGCACCTTCGCCCGGTCCTCCGCGCCGATCAGCGCGAACGGCGGCGTGCCGGCCCGCTCGACGTGGGTGGCGTCGCCGTCGCCCGCCAGGATCAGGTCGGCGATGCTCTGATGCCGGAACAGGCTCTGCACGGAGTAGTCGAGGCCGCCGGCGCGCAGCGCCCCGACGAGGCGGACCGCGCGGATCGAGTCGCCGCCGAGCTCGAAGAAGTTGTCACCCACGCCGACCCGCTCGATGCCGAGCACCTCGGCCCAGATCCTGGCCATCGCCGTCTCCGCCTCGGTCCGCGGCGGGACGTAGCCGTTGCCCTGCTCCTGCCGCGAGCCGTCGGGAGCGGGCAGCGCCCGCAGGTCGACCTTGCCGTTGGCGGTCAGCGGCAGCTTCGGGACGATCACGAAGGCGGCCGGGACCATGTGGCCGGGCAGCCGCTCGACCGTGTACGCGCGCAGCTCCGCCGCGCCGATCCGCGCGCTGTCCCTGGGCACGGCGTAGCCGATGAGCCTCCGTTCGCCGGGCACGCTCTCGTCCACGGTGACGACGGCGTCGTCCAGGTCCGGATGGCCGGACAGGCACGCCTCGACCTCGCCGAGCTCGATCCGGAACCCGCGGATCTTCACCTGGTCGTCGAGGCGGCCGAGAAAGCCGATGTCGCCGTCCGGCCGCCACCTCGCCCGGTCTCCCGAGCGGTAGAGCCGAGAGCCCGGCGGCCCGAAGGGATCGGGCACGAAACGGTCCGCGGTGAGCGCGGGATGGCCGAGGTAGCCGCGGGCGACGCCGGCGCCGCCCACGTAGAGCTCGCCCGGCACGCCGACCGGCACCGGACGCATCCGCCCGTCGAGCACGTGCAGGGTGAGATCGCCGAGGGGCCGCCCGATCGGGCTGCGGTCCCCCGCCAGATCGGCCGGGCCGAGGGGCCGGTAGGTGACGTGCACGGTCGTCTCGGTGATGCCGTACATGTTGACGAGCCTCGGCCGCTCGGCGCCGTACCTGTTCCACCAGGGTTCGAGCATGCCGACGTCGAGCGCCTCCCCGCCGAAGACCACCAGGCGGAGCCGGAGCCGGTCGAGGGCGACCTCACCGCGCCTGGCCAGATCGACCAGCGAGCGGAACGCCGACGGTGTCTGGTTGAGCACGGTCACGCCCTCGTCGGCGAGGAGCACGGCCAGGTCCCAGGGCGAGCGCGACACCTCGTAGGGGACGACGACGAGGCGGCCGCCGTACAGGAAGGCGCCCCACATCTCCCAGACCGAGAAGTCGAAGGCGTAGGAGTGGAACAGCGCCCAGACGTCGTCCGGGCCGAAGCCGTAGTCGTCCTCGGTCACGGTGAACAGGCGGACCGCGTTGGCATGGGTCACCTGGACACCCTTGGGGCGGCCCGCGGACCCGGAGGTGTAGATGACGTAGGCGAGATCGCCGGGGTGCGTCCGGAGCGCGGGCGCCTCGGCGGGCAGCGCCGCGATGCGGTCGATCTCATCGGCGTCGTCCAGACACAGACAGTGTCCGGACACCCGTTCCGCCAGCGCGGTCTCGGTGACCACGACACGGGCGGCGGCGTCACGGACCAGGAAGTCGATCCGCTCGGCCGGATGATCCGGATCGAGCGGCAGGTAGGCCGCCCCGGCCTTGAGCACCGCGAGGACGGTGACCAGCATGTCGACGCCACGCGGCAGGCAGATCCCCACGAGGTCCTCGCGGCCCACGCCGAGTTCCGCCAGCCGGTGCGCCAGCCGGTTGGCCCTGGCCTCCAGATCGGCGTAGGTCAGGTGCCGTCCGTCGAAGGTCACCGCGATCGCGCCGGGCCGCTCCCGCACCCGGGCGGCGAAGCGCTCGTGCAGGCAGGGCTCGCCGGTCGTCTCGGCGCTCGGCGAGACGACCGGCCCGCGGACCAGCCGATCGAGCTCCGCGGCGCCCAGCAGCGGCAGTTCGCTCACCCGCGTCCCGGGGTCGGCGACGGCCGCGCCAAGCAGGCGGACGTAGTGCTCGGCCATCCGCCGCGCCGTGTCCGGGTCGAGCAGCGCGCGTGCGATGGTGGCCTCGCCCGCGACCGAACCGTCCGGCCTCTCCTCCAGCGTCCAGCTCAGGTCGAACTTGGCCTGTCGCGCCAGGACCGGGACCAGCTCGCCGGAGACCGCTCCGGCCGTGAAGCTCAGCGGTTCGTTGTTCTGCAGGGTCAGGTTGACGCTGACCAGCGGGTGGGTGGACAGGTCCCGGCCGGCCGCCAGCGCGTTGACGACGCGCTCGAACGGGACGTCCTGGCGGGCGAAGGCCTCAAGGGCCGTACCGCGGGCGCGATCGAGCAGCTCGGCGAACGTCGGGTCGCCGGACAGGTCGGCGCGCAGCACGAGCAGGTTGACGAACACGCCGATCAGGTCGTGCGTCTGCGCGCGGGTCCGGCCGGCCACCGGGCTGCCGACGGCGAAGTCGGCCTGGCCGGTGTACCGGTGCAGCAGCGACCAGAACGCCGCCAGGTAGACCATGAAGGGGGTGGCCTGGTGCTCCCTGGCCAGGATCCGGACCTGGTGCCCGATCTCGGCCGGGATGTCGAACCGGACGGTCTCCCCCGCCGGGTCCCACACCGCCGGGCGCGGCCGGTCCGTCGGCAGTTCCAGCGCCGGCAGGTCACGGAGGGTCTCCGACCAGTGGTCGAGGTCGCGTTCCAGCCGTTCACCGGAGAGCTGGTCGCGCTGCCAGGCCGCGAAGTCGGCGTACCGCAACCTGGGCGCGGGCAGTTCCTCGCCGGTGGCCAGCGCGGCCAGCTCGCGTACCAGCAGGCCGCCCGACCAGCCGTCGACGGCGATGTGGTGCAGCATGAGGACCAGTACGTGCTCCTCGGGTGCCAGCCGTACCAGCCTGGCGCGCAGCATCGGACCCGTGGCGAGGTCGAACGGCGTGCCGGTCTCGGCTTCCAGGAGGGCGTCGAACTCGGCCGGGGTCAGGTCGTCGAAGGCCAGCTCCACCGGGCCCGGCGGGTCGATCGTCTGGATCGGTTCGGCGTCGGGCCCTTCGGTGGTGTAGCGGGTGCGCAGGATCTCGTGACGACGTACCAGCTCGTCGAGGGCCGCGCCCAGATCGACGCCGGAGAGGTCACCGCGTAGCCGGATCACCAGCGGCACCAGGTAGTCGGTGCCGCCCGGGCGGAGCCGGTCCAGCACCCAGAGCTGCCGCTGCGCGAAGGAGAGCGGCGGCGAAACGCCGGGAGGCAGGGGCGGGATGGCGCCCTCCCGCCCCGCCGCACGCCGGGAACGCAGGCGATCCCTCAGCAGCCCGGCGCCCGCGCTCGTCTCCGGCTTGGTCACGTCAGTGCTCATCGTCTCTTCCCTCGTACGATGTGGGGGCGGCGGCCTCGGCCAGTCTTTCCAGCGCGGTGGCCTGCGCGCGGACGGTGGTGGCCTCGAACAGGACGCGTAGCGGGATCTCCAGTCCGAACAGGTCCTGCAGCAGGGCCATCAGGCGGGTGGCGAGCAGCGAGTGGCCGCCGAGTTCGAAGAAGTCGTGTTCCACGCCGACGGCGGGCAGGCCGAGCACGTCGGCCCAGGCGGCGGCGATGGCCTCCTCCACCTCGGTGCCCGGCGGGACCGCCTCCTCCGGCGCGAGAGCGGTGCCCGGGTCGGGCACCGGCAGCGCGCGGCGGTCCACCTTCTGGCCCGCGGTCGCGGGTAGCCCGTCCAGCGTCACGAACAGCGCGGGCACCATGTACTCCGGCACCCGGTCGCGCAGGTGGGCCCGGAGCTCCGGCGACGACGGCGCGCCCCCGGACCCGGACGCCGGCACGACGTACCCCACCAGTCGGCGGTCGCCCGGCGCGAGTTCCTGAACCGCCGCGGCGGCGGCCTGGACGCCGGGGTGCGCGGCCAGCGCGGTCTCGATCTCGCCGAGCTCGATCCGGAACCCGCGCAGCTTCACCTGGGCGTCGATCCGGCCGATGAACTCGATCACCCCGTCGGGACGGTACCTGACCTGGTCCCCCGTCCGGTACAACCGTTCCCCGGGCTCCTCGCCGAACGGGTCGGGGACGAAACGATCGGCGGTCAGCCCCGGCTGCCGCAGGTACCCCCGGCTGACCCGCGGGCCGCCCAGGCAGAGCTCACCGACCACGCCGACGGGCACCGGGTTGAACGCCGCGTCCACCACGTAGGCTCGGGTGCCCGGCAGCGGGCGGCCGATCGGCAGGCCCGCGTCCGGGGCGGCGGCGGCCACCTCGGCCGGGGTCACCGGGTGGCACAGGCTGCCGATGGTGGCCTCGGTCGGGCCGTACACGCAGAGGAACCTGGCGGGCAGGCCGGTGGCCAGCCAGAGCCGGGCGTCCTGGTAGCCGACCGCCTCGCCGCCGACGGCCAGCACGCGCAGCGCGGCCGGCCTCGGGTCGCCGGGCCGGATGCCGGTCATCACGTCGCGGTAGTAGGTGGCCGCGAGCGCGACGTGGGTCACCCCGGTCTCGGCCAGCAGGTCCGGCAGGTCGGCGGGGGCGACGACGCCGGTGTCGCCGATCACCACGGTGGCGCCCGCCAGCAGGGTGGCGCCCATCTGCGCCATGGCCGGGTCGAAGATGAGCGGCGCGTGCAGCAGCACCCTGTCCCCGGGGCGGATGTCGTGCGCGTCCGCGTGGACGCGGCAGTGGTGGGTGTACGCGCCGTGCGGGACGACGACCGCCTTCGGCCGGCCGGTCGAGCCCGAGGTGTAGATCATGTACGCGGCGCGCCCGGGGTCCCCGGGTGGGAGGTCGATGAGCGGGAGGTCACCGGGTGGCGCGTCCTCCGCCTCGCCGACCGTCTCTCCGACGGTGAGGACCGGGGCCGAGCCGGGGAGGGAGCTCAGCCCGCGGTCGGTGAGCACCACCGCGGGCCGCAGGTCGCCGAGCATCGCCGCCAGGCGTTCGGTGGGTTGCGCGGTGTCCAGCGGCACGTACACCCCGCCCGCCCGCAGCACGGCCAGCAGCGCGGTCACCGCCGCCGGTGACCGGTCCAGGTAGACGGCCACCGGGTCCTCGGGGCGCACCCCCGCGGCGTGCAGCCGCCTGGCCAGCGTGGCGGCCCGGTCGTCCAGCTCGGCGTAGGTCAGGCGCTCGCCGGCGTACTCGACCGCGGGCGCGTCCGGGGTGCGGGCGGCCTGGGCGGCGAACGCCTCGTGCAGGGATTCGTGCGTGATCGGCGTGGCCCGCGGGTTCCAGTCCCGCAGCAGCCGTCCGCGCTCGGCGGGGTCCAGCATGTCGAGGCGGCTGACGGGCCGGTCCGGTGCCGTCGCCGCCGACTCCACCAGGGTCCGGAAATGTCCGGCGAGACGGCGGATCGTCGCCTCGGTGAACAGGTCCGTCGCGTACTCCAGCTCGGCCAGGTAGCCGCCGTCGGTGCCGGCGGTGAGACCGAAGGTGAGATCGAACTTGGCCGTCGTCCGCTCGACGGCGACCGGCCGCACGTCGAGCCCCGTCAGGCGCGGCGGCTCGGGCGCCTGCTCGCGCAGCCCGAACGTGACGTCGCACAGCGGGGAGCGGGACAGGTCCCGCTGCGGGGCCAGCCCCTCCACCAGCCGGTCGAAGGGCAGCTCGTCGTGGCTGAAGGCGTCCAGCGCGCTCTCCCTGACCCGGCCGATCAGGGTCGTCACCGTCGGATCGCCGGCCAGGTCCACCCGCACCACGACGGTGTTGACGAAGAACCCGACGACGTCGTCCAGTTCCGCCTGGCCACGACCGGCGACGACCGTGCCGATCGCCACGTCGGTGGCACCGGTGTGGCGGCCGAGCAGCGCGGCGAACACGCTCAGGAAGGTCATGAACGCGGTCGCGCCCTGCCGCCGGCCGAGCGCCAGCAGCGGCTGCGCGACCTCGGCGGGGATGTCGCAGGTGACGGTCGCGCCGCGGCCCTGGCGGACCGGCGGCCGGGGCCGGTCGGCGGGCAGTTCCAGCGGCTGCAGTCCGGCCAGCCGATCGCGCCAGTGGTCCAGCTCACGGTCCAGCACGTCGCCGGTCAGCTGGGAGCGCTGCCAGGACGCGTAGTCGGCGTACTGCAGCGGGGGTGGCCCGAGCGCCGCCGGCCGGCCCTGCACCCGGGCCTCGTAGAGCTCGGAGAGCTCTCGCGCCATGATCTGCTCGGACCAGGCGTCGGCGACGATGTGGTGCATGACCAGCAGGAACACATGCTTCCGGGCGCCGAGCCTGATCAGGTAGGGCAGCGCGGGCGGCTGCCCGGCCAGGTCGAAGGGTCGCTCGGCGAGCGAGCGGGCGAGCGTGGTCACCCGTTCGGAGTCCGCTCCGGACAGGTCGATGACCGGCAGCGGAACGGGGGCGGCCGGGTCCACGATCTGGACCGCGCCGCCGTCCTGCCCGGTCACGTAACGGGTGCGCAGGGCGCCGTGCCGGGCGAACAGTCCGGTCAGCGCGCCGGCCAGGGCCTCGGCGTCCAGCTGCCCGGACAGCCGGAACGCCCAGGTCACGTGATACTGGCCGCCCTGGTCGAGGAGATCGAGGAACCACAGTCGCTGCTGGGCGAAGGAGAGCGGGACCGGTCCGGCCCGCCGTTCCGCGTCCAGCGGGACGATCTCGCCGGTGGCCTGGACGCCGAGCCCGTCGACCCTGGCCGCCAGCGCGGCGGCGGTGCGGTCCTCGAACACGGCGCGGACCGGCAGTGCGACGCCGAACGCGGCCCGCAGCCGGGCCGCGATCCGGATCGCCAGCAGGGAGTGGCCGCCCAGGTCGAAGAAGTCGTCGCCCGTCCCGACCACGTCGAGCCCGAGCACCTCGGCCATCACATCCGTCACGATCTTCTCGGCCGGGGTGCGCGGCGCTGCGGGGACGGCCCGGCCGGCCCGCCGGACGCCGTCCGGGTCGGGCAGCGCGGCCCGGTCGATCTTGCCGCTGGAGGTCCGCGGCAGGCGGTCCACGGTGAGGAGCACCGAGGGCAGGTACGGCTCGGGCAGCCGCGCGAGCAGGAACTCGCGGATCTCCCGCTGCTCCGGCGCGTCTCCCCGCGCCACCAGGTAGCCGACCAGCCGGGGCAGGCCGTCGGGTCCCCGCCTGGCCTCGACCACGGCCGCGGCGAGCGCGGGGTGCCGGGACAGCACGGCCTCGACCTCGTCCAGCTCGATCCGGACTCCGCGGATCTTGACCTGGCGGTCGGCCCGGCCGAGGAACTCCAGCGCGCCGTCGGTCCTGCGGCGCACCACGTCGCCGGTGCGGTAGGCGCGGGCACCCGGCGGTCCGTACGGGTCGGGTACGAACCGGTCGGCGGTCAGTCCCGGCCTGCCGAGGTAGCCGCGGGCCAGGCCGTCCCCCGCGGCGTGCAGCTCGCCCGGCGTGCCGATCGGGGCGAGCCTGCCGTCCGGCGTGTAGACGACCGTGCGGGTGTTGTCCAGCGGCCTGCCGATCGGCACGATGCCGGGTCCGTCACCCGGCTCGTACTGCCACGCGGTCACGTCGATCGAGCATTCGGTCGGGCCGTAGGTGTTGACCAGCGCCGTCCCCAGCCGGGTGGACAGGCGGGCGGCGAGCTCGCCGGGCAGCGGCTCGCCGGCCGAGAAGAGCAGGCGGAGCGTGCCGCAGCGTTCCAGGCCCGGCTCGTCGGCGAGCGTCCGCAGGAAGGAGGGGACGCCCTGGAGCACGGTGATCCGGTCCCGGACCAGCGCCTCGACCATGCTCGCCGGGTCGCGCTCGGTCCCGTCCGGCGGGAGCACCACGGTGCCACCGGACACCAGCGGCCCGAGGAACTCCCAGACGGAGGCGTCGAACGTGACCGACGTCTTCTGCAGGAGCCGGTCCGAGGCGCCGAGCCCGTGCTCGTGGACCGTCCACAGCACCCGGTTGCGGATGCCGCGGTGCGGCACGGCCACGCCCTTGGGCCGGCCGGTGGAGCCGGAGGTGTACATGACGTACGCCAACCCGTCCAGGTCGGTGCCGACCGGCGCGGACTCGCCGGGGCGGGCGTCGATACCGGCCCGCTCGGCGGCCAGGCTCAGCACCGGCGTGCCGTGGCCGCTCGCCGGAGACGGCTCGGCGTCGACGACGACCAGCCGCGCCCGGGAGTCCTGGAGCATCCAGGCCAGCCGGTCGGCCGGGTGGGCGGGGTCGAGCGGGAGGTAGGCCGCTCCGGCGCGCAGCACGCCGAGCAGCGCCACGACCAGCTCCGGTCGCCGGGGCAGGCAGACGCCCACGACGTCGTCACGGCGGATGCCGGCGGCCCGCAGGTGGTGGGCGAGCCGGTTGGCGGCGGCGTCCAGGTCACCGTAGGTGAGCGCGGCTCCGTCACACTCCACCGCGCCCCGGCCGGGGGCCAGGGCCGCCTGGCGGGCGACCAGCTCGGGCAGGCCGAGGTCGGGCCTGCTCCGGACGGGGCCGCCGGCGCCGGCGGTGAGCGCGTGCCGCTCCGCGTCGTCGAGCAGTTCCAGCTCCCCGAGCGCGCCGTCCGGCCGGGCCGCCGCCGACTCCAGCAGGGTCAGGTAGTGGCGGGCGAGCCGGTCGGCGGTGGCCCGGTCGAAGAGCGCGGTCGCGTACTCGATCTCGCCGGTCAGGCCGCCGTCGGCACGCCGGGTCAGCTCCATGGTGAGGTCGAACTTGGCGGTGCGCCACGGCACCGGCTCGGGCGAGACGTCCAGCCCCGGCAGCCGGAACCGCTCCTCGCCCTCCTCACGGAACGCGAAGAGCAGCTGGAACAGCGGGTGCCTGGACAGGTCGCGGCTCGGTGCCAGTTCCTCCACCAGCCGCTCGAACGGTAGCCCGTCATGCTGGTACGCCTCGGCGACGACGTCCTGGACCCGGCCGAGCAGCGTGCTGAACGACGGGTCTCCGGTGAGGTCGGCGCGCATCACGACGGTGTTGACGAAGAAGCCGATCAGCCCCTCGACCTCGGCGGAGTCGCGGCCGGACATCGGCACGCCGACCGCCAGGTCCCGCCGCCCGGTGTGGCGGGCGAGCAGTGCGTAGAACCCCGCCAGGTAGGTCGTGAACGGGGTGGCTCCGGCCCGCCTGCCGACCTCCTCCAGCGCCCCGGCCAGCGTGGGCGGCACGTCGAAGCGGAGGACCGCCCCTCGGTGGTCGCCGATCGGGGGACGGGGCCGGTCGGTGGGCAGTTCGGTCGGCTCCAGACCGGTGAGCCTGCCGCGCCAGTGCGCCAGTGCGCCGTCCAGCGCCTGCCCGGCGAACCGCTCGCGCTGCCAGGCGGCGAAGTCGGCGTACTGCAGAGCCGGCTCCGGCAGGTCCCGGCCCAGGTAGGCGTCCGCCAGCTCGGTCGCGAGGATGCCGCTCGACCAGCCGTCGGTGGCGATGTGGTGGGTCACCAGGACCAGCACGTGCTCGTCGTGCTCGTCGTGCTCGCCGGGGCCGGCCCGCACCAGCCGGACTCGCAGGACGGGGCCGCGGGCCAGGTCGATCGGCGTGGCCAGTTCCTCTTCGAGTACCGCGGCCGGGTCCGCGTTCTCGGCGACCGGGCGGAGCCGCGACGGCGGGTCGACGACCTGCGCGGGCTCGCCGTCGGAGCCCGCGACGTAGCGGGTGCGGAGGATCTCGTGCCGCCCGGCCACCCGGGTCAGTGCCCGCCCGAGCGCGTCGACGTCGAGCTCTCCGCGCAGCCGCAGCGCGGTCACCACGAGGTACTCCGTCCCGCCCGGGCGCAACTGGTCCAGGACCCACAGGCCGCGCTGCGCGAAGGAGAGCGGCAGCGGGCGGGACCTGTCCGCGGGGGTGACGGGCGAGGAGAGGGCGGTCGCCTGCGGCGTCTCCGGCTGCCGCGCCCCGGCGGACGCCCCGAACATCTCCTCCATCTGGGCGCGCACCCGGGCGGCGACGAGGTCCGCGAGGGTGGCCACGGTCGGCGCGGCGAACACGTCCCGCACCGAGACCGGCACCGGGAACCGCTCGCGCAGCCGGGCCACCACCCGGGTGGCGAGCAGTGACTGCCCGCCGAGGTCGAAGAAGCGGTCGTGCCGGCCGACCCGGCCGGCTCCGAGCACCTCGGCCCACACCTCGGCGATCGCCTGCTCCGCCGGGGTGGCGGGCGCGGTGTAGGTCTCCGCGCCGCCCAGCGGGGCCAGGCCGGGCAGCGCCCGGCGGTCGAGCTTGCCGTTGCCGAGCAGCGGCAGCTCGGCGAGGGTCCCCCACAGGGTGGGCACCAGGTGACCGGGGAGCCGCTCGGCCAGGTAGGTCCGCAGCTCGGAGAGCGGCGCGCCGGGGCCCGCCGGGAGGATGTGGGCGGCCAGCCTCGGGTTGCCCGGGTCGGACCGGTCGGCGACCACCGCGGCGGCGCGGACGGCCGGATGCTCGGCCAGGACACCCTCGATCTCGCCGGGCTCGACGCGGAAACCGCGAATCTTGATCTGCTGGTCCGCGCGGCCCAGGAAGACCAGGGTGCCGTCGGGTCGCTGCCGGGCCAGGTCGCCGGTCCGGTAGAGGCGCGCTCCGGGCTCGGTCGCGTGCGGATCCGGTACGAAGCGGTCCGCGGTGAGGCGCGGGCTGCCGAGGTAGCCCTGGCCGACACCGCGCCCGCCGACGTAGATCTCGCCGGCCACGCCGGGCGGCACCGCGCGCATGGCGTCGTCGAGCAGGCAGACGGTGGCACCGGGGATCGGCCGGCCGATCGGGACCGGACCCGGCACCGTCTCGCCCGCGGGCACGATGTGCACGCAGCAGGCGACGGCGGTCTCGCTCGGGCCGTAGCTGTTGACGATCCGGGTCGCCGGGGCATGCGCGGACCACACGGCGAGCTGCTCGCCGCGCAGTTCCTCCCCGCCGATCACCAGGCACCTGGCCGTGCCGGCCAGCACGTCGGCGGGGAGCGTCCCGGCCAGCAGGTCCAGGTGGGTCGGGGTCAGCTTGACGACGCCGTAGGGACCGTCGGCCAGCGCCCGCGCCAGCTGCTCGACGCCGGCCGGCTCCTCGTCCACCAGCCGCACCGGGGCTCCGGCGGCCAGCGTCGGGTAGAGCGAGGTGAGGGCGAGGTCGTAGGCGATGGAGGTGTGCAGCGGCGATCCCACGCCGTCACCCGGCCGCAGCTCCGCGCAGGCCCAGCGGGTGTAGCCGGCCAGGCCGCCGTGGGTGACCATGGCCCCCTTGGGGCGACCGGTGGATCCCGAGGTGTAGACCACGTACGCCAGGTCGTCCGGGTGCGGCCGGACGTCCGGCGCGGTCGGCGGGCAGGCCCGTATCCCGGCCCGCTCGGCCGGGTCGTCCAGCGCCACCAGCCGGACTCCCGCGGGGAGCAGCGGAGCGGCGTCGGCGGTCGCGATCAGCAGCGGCGCGGCGGAGTCCGCCAGCGCCTGTGCCAGGCGCTCGGCCGGATGGGCGGGGTCGAGCGGGATGTAGGCCGCCCCGGATTTGAGCACGGCCAGGAGCGCGACGACGAGGTCGGCGGTTCTCGGCAGCCGGACCGCGACGAGCGTGCCGCGGCGGGCGCCGAGCGCGCGGAGGCGGCCGGCCAGCCGGTTGGCCTCGCGGTCCAGTTCTGGGTAGGTGAGGGTGGTTCCGCCGCCGGTGACGGCGATCCCCTCGGTGACGGCCGCGCGGGCCGCGATCAGCTCCGGCACGGTGCCGGAGTCGTCCGGCACCGGCTCGCCCGCCAGGACGGGCGCCGCGGCCTCCGCGCCGGTGAGCAGCGGCAGCCGTCGCACGGGTGTGTCCGGCGCCGCGACGGCCGCCCGCAGCAGCCGCACGTAGTGGTCGGCGAAGCCCGCCATCGACGAGGCGTCGAAGAGCGCGGCCGCGTACTCGATCCGGCCGTCCAGGCCGCCGTCCGGCCGCCGCGTCAGATGGCAGCCCAGATCGAACTTGGCACCCGGCAGGTCGGGGAGCTCCACGCCGGACGGGCGGGCCGCCGCCTCGTGCGTCGCGAACATGATCGAGAACAGCGGGTTGCGGGACAGGTCGCGCTGCGGCGCGAGCTCCTCGACGACCAGCTCGAACGGCACCTCGGCGTGCGCGTACCCGGCCGTGGCGCTCTCCCGGACCTCCGCCAGCAGGTCGGTGAAGCCGGCCCGGTCGGCGAGAGACGCCCGTACCACGATGGTGTTGACGAAGAGGCCGACGAGATCGTCCAGCTCGGGCCGGTTCCGCGCGGAGACCGGCACGCCGACGGCCAGGTCGCTCTGGCCGGTGTAGCGGGCCAGGATCGCGAGGAAGCCGGCCAGCAGCGTGATGGACGGCGTCGCCCCGTGGCCGCCGCCGAGCTCGTCGAGGCGGGCCGCCAGCTCCGGCGGGACGGCGAACCTGACCGTACCGGCCCTCGGGTCGCGGACCGCGGCGCGCGGCCGGTCGGCCGGCAGCTCGGTCGGCTCCATCCCGGCCAGCCGCTCCCGCCAGAACCCCAGCTCCCGCTCGACGAGCTCGGCGGCGGACCCTGCCATACGGTCGCGCTGCCAGATCGCGTAGTCGGCGTACCGGACCGGGAGCGGCGGCAGCGGCCTGCCCTCCAGCGCCGCGACCAGCTCACCGGCGAGCACCTCATGCGACCGGTCGTCGGTCGCGATGTGGTGCAGCGTGAACAGCACGGTGTGCTCACCGCCGGGCCCGCGGACCACGCGGACCCGGACCGGCGGGGCCGCGGACAGGTCGAAGGGGCGGGTCATCTCCTCGGCGAGCACCTGCCGGGGGTCGCCGTCCTCGATCCGCACCGGAACCGGCCCGGCCGGCTCGACGACCTGCGCCGGCTCGCCGTCGCCCTCGGCCGGGTAGCGGGTGCGCAGGATCTCGTGACGCTCGAAGAGCCCGGTCAGCGCGGCGCGCAGCCGGTCGGGGTCCGGCGTGCCCGGCACCCTCACCGCGAGGGGCTCCAGGTAGGAGGTGCCCTCCGGGTCGAGCTGGTGCAGGAACCACATCCGCCGCTGCGCGAACGAGAGCGGCACGGGACCGGTCCGCGGCGCGACCGGCACCGGCGGGAGGGCGCGGCCGGCGGTCTCCAGCCGCGCGGCGAGGCGCTCGACGGTACGGGCCTCGAACAGCGCGGCGACCGGCAGCTCGATCCCTCGCTCGGCGCGCAGGCGGCCGACCACGAGGTTGGCCGAGAGCGAATGCCCGCCCAGGGCGAAGAAGTCCGCCTCGGCGTCGGCCACCGGACGCTCGAGCACCTCCGCGAACGCCGCCGCCACCGCGCGTTCCGCGGGCGTCCCCGGCTCGCGTCCCGCCGGGACCGCGTCGGCGGGCATCGCCCGCAGGGCCGCCCGGTCGATCTTCCCGTTGGGCGTCGTGGGGAACTCCGCCACCCTGAGGAAGTCCGCCGGGATCAGGTACGGCGGGAGCAGCCGCGCGCAGTGCAGGTGCAGTTCCCGCGCGGAGGGCGGCGCGGCCGGGTCGGCCGGCTGGACGTGGGCGACGAGGCGCGGTCCGGTACCGGCCTCGACCGCCTGGACCACCGCGAACCGCACCCCCTCGTGCGCCGCCAGCACGCCCTCGACCTCGCCCGGCTCGATCCGGTGTCCGCGGATCTTGATCTGGTCGTCGGTGCGGCCGAGGATCTCGATCCTGCCGTCCGGGTGCCGCCGGGCGACATCGCCGGTGCGGTACAACCGTCCGCCCGGCACCATGCCGTAGGGGTCGGGGACGAACCTGTCGGCGGTCAGCGCCGGCCTGCGGTGGTAGCCGACCGCGACGCCGTCGCCGCCGATGCACAGCTCTCCGCTCACCCCGGTGGGCACCGCGTTCAGTCCGTCGTCCAGGACGTGCAGCGTCGTGTTGGCCACCGGGGCGAAGTCGCGCACCTCACCGTCCGCCAGGAACGCGACCGACGACCACACGGTCGTCTCGGTCGGCCCGTACAGGTCCCACAGCCGTGCGCCGCCCGCGCACAGGCGGCGCGCGAGCTCGGCGGGCAACCGCTCGCCGCCGCAGAGCGCGGTGAATCCGGCGGGCGGGCTCCAGCCGGCGTCGAGCAGCAGCCGCCAGGTCGTCGGGGTCGCCTGCATCACGGTCGCGCCGATGCGGGCCAGCAGGGCGGCGAGCCGCTCCGGGTCGCGGGCGTCCTCGGGCTCGGCGACCACCACGCGCCCGCCGACGACGAGCGGCAGGAACAACTCCAGCGCCGCGATGTCGAACGACACCGTGGTCACGGCCGGGAAGACGGTGCCGGGGGCCAGCCCCGGCCGCTCGCGCATGGACCACAGGAAGTTGGTGAGCGCCCGGTGCGAGACCAGCACACCCTTGGGCCGTCCGGTCGATCCCGAGGTGTAGATGAGATAGGCCGGGTCGTCCGGCACCACCGCCCGCGGCGCGGGTTCCGGGGACCGCTCGGACCGCGGCTCCGCGAGGTCGTCGATCCGCACCACGGTGGCCGCGGCCGCCCCTCCGGCGCCGGCGTCGGCGCCGGAGGTGACCAGTACCCTCGCCCCGGCGTCGTCGAGCACGTAGGAAAGCCGGTCGGCCGGATGGGTGGGATCGAGCGGCAGGTAGGCCGCCCCGGCCAGGTGCACGCCGACCAGCGCCGCGACGAGTTCGACGCCGCGCGGCACGGCCACGCCGACCGGTTCGCCGGAACGCACGCCGAGCCGCCGCAGGCGACCGGCGAGGGCACCGGCCAGTGCCATGAGCTCCGCGTAGCTGAGCCGCCGGTCGCGGCACTCGACCGCCACCGCGTCCGGCGTCCTGGCCGCCTGTGCCGCGATCAGCTCGTGCACCGGAAGCGCGGGGTACGGCTCCGCGGCCTCCCTGCCGCTGTTCGGAGCGTGGTCCTCTGGCGGCGCGTGCCGTCGCGAAGGGGTGGGATCCACACCGGTCTGGTCAGGCATGCTCATCGTCCCCTCGGGATGGCTCGGCGGATCGTCAGCGAGCCTCGTCGGCCATGCGCAGCCGCAGGCTGAGCGGGCGCATGTCGGTCCAGACCCGCTCGATGTGGTCCAGGCACTCCTGCCGGGTCCCGGAGGCGCCCTCGGCCCGCCAACCGGCGGGCAGCGCACGGTCGGCGAACCAGACCGAGTACTGCTCCTCGTGGTTGACCACGACCAGGTACTTCTCGTCCGCGGACATCTCTCTCCTCAACGGTCGCGTTGTTCCGCTTCTCCCGGACCCGCCTCCGGGCCCGTGGAGAAGTCGGGAAGGTGGATCCCGAGCCCCCGCGCCGCGGCCTCGTCCATGACGTGGGCGGCGAGGGCGGCGTCGAGGGCGCCGAGCCCGAAAGGCGAGAACACCGTCACGGCTCCGGCGTCATAGGGCAGCGCGGTGCCCGGGGCCAGCAGGTCGCCGAGCTCGGCGGTGACGAATCCCCGGTTCCCGGCCAGCCGCGCGGCCAGGTCGAGCGAGGTCGCCTCGCGGCAGACGTGGTCGGTGTCGTCGACCACGTTCCTGGCCGCCAGGATCGACTCGGGGGTCAGGTCGCGCAGCGACACGTGCAGCACGACGGTGCCCGGCAGGCAGGAGTCCGTGCTCAGGTGCGGCTCGCCGGCGGTGGTGGCGAGGGAGACGATCCGGTGCGCGGCCAGCGCCTCCTCGACGTCACCGGCGATCTCGACCTTCAGGTCGGGCACCCGGGACGCGAACTCCCGGGCGCGCTCGGGGTCGAGGTCGAACACCGTGACCGTCGCCAGCTCGGGGAGCTGTGACCGCAGGAAGCGGAGGATCTCGAAGTTGATGACCCCGCAGCCGATCAGCGTGACCCCGCTCCGGACGTCGGCGGGAGCGTCGGCGGTGAGCGTGGCCGCGGCCACGGCCGCGCCGGCCGCGGTACGCCTGGCCGAGATGACCGCTCCCTCCAGCAGCGCCACCGGCCGTCCGTCCGTGACGGAGTTGAGCAGGATCGCGGCCGACGCCCGCTCCAGCCCGAGGGCCAGGTTCCCGGGGAACGACGCCACCCACTTGACCGCCGCGACCGGGCGCTCGCCCCCGACGTAGGCGGGCAGCGCGATGATCCGGTCGCGTGTGTTGCCGGGGAAACGCAGGAAGACCGAGTGCGGCACCGAGGTCTCCCGCCGCGAATGGGCCAGGTAGGCGTCCCTGACGGTCCGGCAGACGGCGTCCTCGGCGTCGTCCAGCACCGCCAGCACGTCGCTCCTGCGGAGGATCAGCATGCCGTTTGCTCCTTCCAGAGGTGGGCGATGTCGCCGAACCTCTCTTCCACCCAGACGTCGGAGTAGATGGTGTCCAGGTACCGCTCGCCCCGGTCGGGCAGCAGCAGGACGCAGTTGGCTCCGGCCGGGATCTCCGCGAGCCGCTGCGCGACCGCGCTCACCACGGCGCCCGAGGAACCACCGCCCAGGATCGCCTCGACACCGACCAGCCGCCGGCAGCCGACCACGCAGTCCTGGTCGGTCATCCGGGCCACGGAGTGGGCGATGCCGTCGTAGTACAGCTCCGAGCGAATCGCCGCGCCGTGCCCCGGGATGAGCCGCTGGCAGGACGGCTCGCCGAAGATGGCGCTGCCCTCGGCGTCGACGGCGACGATGTGCGTGCCCAGCCCGTGGTCCGCGACGAACCTGGCGCACCCGTGAATGGTGCCGCAGGTTCCGGTGGCCACGAAGAGGTAGTCGACGTTCCCGTCGAGCTGCCGGACGACCTCCTGCATGATCGTTTCCTGGGCGCGGGCGTTGAGCGGGTTGGCGTACTGGTTGGGCCAGAACGCGTGGGGAATGTCGTGGACGAGTTCGCGGACGCGCCGGATCCTGGCGGACAGGAAGTCGCCCACCTCGTTGTCGGGCTCGCGCACGATGTCCAGCTCCGCCCCGTACGCGGCCAGGATCGCGAGGTTCTGGGCGGTCATCTTCGGATCCGCCACGCAGATGAACCGGAGGCCGAACCAGCGGCACACCTGCGCGAGCCCGATGCCGAGGTTGCCCGAGCTCGACTCGACGACCGTCGACTGGTTCGGGATGAGCTCGCCGCGCTCGATCGCACCCAGCACCATGCCCATGGCGGACCGGTCCTTCATGCTGCCGCCCGGGTTCAACGACTCCAGCTTGGCGTGGAACCGGACCTGGGAGTCCCCGAAGAGGCGCGTCAGCCGCACCAGGGGGGTCGCACCGACCGCGGAGAGGACGCCGTCACCGACCCGCGCGTTCACCGCCGGAGTCGTCCGGCCGGGGGGCGCACAGTCGATGGCCTCATATCCTGCGCTCACCGTTCCGCTCCGTCAGGAAATTCAGAAGATATGCTCCGCGAGACATTGGCACCTTTCCGGATGGCTTCATTCTCATGGGTTTCCGGCAGCACCCGCCAGAACCCGCCGAACATATTTACCGGGCCACCTCGAATGGCTGTCCACATCAGCGGGCCCCAAAACGTGGCCCGACCATAACCAGGGCGCCTCGACAGGGTCAATAGCGCAGGCCCCAGAAATGGTCATTGCCGCAAAAACTCCAGCCGTGCATGATAAGTCTCGACACCGCCGAATTATCGCACCGTATTCACCGAATGAACGGGCCGCCCGGCGCATTAATGTCGCTATTAGACGATGGCTGGGAGCTGTCCCGCCGGCGGGACAGCTGGGCGACGCGGACCGCCGGGGAGCGTGCCATGGCCGCTCCGACCCCCCGCACGCGAAGGAGAAAGCCGAGATGACCACCATTTTGCCCGCTCCGGCGGGCCCGCTGAATAATGTTCGGCCGATGACCGGTGAGGAATACCTGGAGTCGTTGCGCGACGGCCGCGAGGTATATATCGGGGGCGAGCGCGTGCCGGACGTTACCACTCACCCGGCCTTCCGTAACAGCGCGCGTTCCATCGCCCGGCTGTACGACGCGCTACACGAACCGGAGGCCGCGGATGTATTGCGTGTGCCGACCGACACGGGAAACGGCGGATTCACCCATCCGTACTTCAAAACGGCCCGTTCCGCGGCCGATCTGGTCGCCTCCCGGGACGCGATCGTCGCCTGGCAACGGCTCGTCTACGGCTGGATGGGCCGCACCCCGGACTACAAGGCCGGCTTCTTCGGCACCCTGGAGGCCAACGCGGAGTTCTACCGCCCGTTCCAGGACAACGCGCTGCGCTGGTACAAGGAGGCGCAGGAGCGGCTGCTCTACTTCAACCACGCGATCGCGCATCCTCCCGTCGACCGGGACCGGCCGGCCGACCGGACCGCGGACGTGTGCGTCCACGTCGAGGAGGAGACCGACTCCGGCCTGATCGTGTCCGGCGCGAAGGTCGTCGCGACCGGGTCCGCGATCACCAACGCGAATTTCATCGCCCACTTCGGCCTCCCGCTCAGGGACAAGAAGTTCGGCCTGGTCTTCACGGTGCCGACGAACTCCCCCGGCCTGAAGTTCATCTGCCGCACCTCCTACGAGCAGGCGGCGGCGGCGCAGGGCAGCCCCTTCGACTACCCGCTGTCCAGCCGGATGGACGAGAACGACAGCATCATGGTGTTCGACCGGGTGCACGTGCCCTGGGAGAACGTTTTCATGTACGACGCCGGCGCGGCCAACTCCTTCGCCGCCGGATCCGGTGTCCAGGAGCGCTTCACCTTCCACGGCTGCGCGCGGCTGGCCGTCAAGCTGGACTTCATCGCAGGCTGCGCGATGAAGGGTGTGGAGGCGACCGGCGTCTCGACGTTCCGCGGCGTGCAGGCCCAGATCGGCGAGATCCTCAACTGGCGCGACCTGTTCTGGGGGCTGTCCGACGCGATGGCCAAGTCGCCGACCTCGTGGCACGGCGGCGCCGTGCAGCCGAACCTCAACTACGCCATGGCATACCGCACGTTCATGGGCGTCGGCTATCCCCGCATCAAGGAGATCCTCCAGCAGACCCTCGGCAGCGGCCTGATCTACCTGAACTCGCACGCCGCCGACTGGAAGAACCCCGATGTGCGTCCCTACCTGGACCGCTACCTGCGCGGCTCGCGGGGCATCCAGGCCATCGACCGGGTGAAGCTGCTCAAGCTGCTCTGGGACTGCGTCGGCACCGAGTTCGCCGGACGCCACGAACTCTACGAGCGCTCCTACGCCGGCGACCACGAGGGCATCCGGGTGCAGACGCTGCAGTCCTACACGGCGAGCGGGCAGGCCCAGGCGCTGAAGGGCTTCGCCGAGCAGTGCATGGCCGAGTACGACCTCGACGGGTGGACCCGTCCCGACCTGATCGGCCCCGAGGGCCTGCCCGGCCACGCGCGTTGACGCCACCCCACGGAGACATCGCCCACACCGAAGGAACCATCATTGGCCATCATCGCGCTTGAGCCGTCGGCCCGGCCCCGCCGGGAGTACCACCCGCTCGCCTGGAAACCGTTGTCGCTGATCGTCGCGGCCGTCGTCGTGCCGGTGGCGCTGCTCATCGACGGCTACGGCTACAACATCGACGAGCTCTACTTCATCGCGGCCGGCCGGCAGCCGGCCTGGGGATACGCCGACCAGCCGCCGCTCGTGCCGCTGCTGGCCGCGCTGACCGACGCCCTGTTCCCCGGTTCGCTGCTCGCGCTCCGGCTGCTGGACCTGCTCGTGGTCGCGGCCGGTGTCGTGGTCACCGCGCAGATCGCGCGGGAGATGGGCGGCCGGGGGCGGGCGCAGGTCATGGCGGCCGCCGCCTACGCGATCGCGTTCCTCGGCCAGGCGGGCAGGCTCGACACCGAGACCTTCGACGTCGTGCTGTGGATGACGGCCGGACTGCTGGTGGTCCGCTGGGTCCGGCTGCGCGGCGAGGGCAGGACCGGCCGGAGCGCCGACCTGCCGCTGCTGTGGGCCGGCGTCGTCACGGCCGTGGCGTTGCAGGTCAAGTTCCTCATCCCGGTCTTCTGGGCGGCTCTGGCGGTGAGCGTGCTCGCGGTCGGCCCGCGCGACCTGCTGCGGCGGCCGGCGCTGTGGGCGGGGGCCGCGATCGCGGTGGTCGCCACGCTGCCCGGACTGGTCTGGCAGACCGTCCACGGGTGGCCGCAGCTCCAGGTGGCCGCCGCGCTGACCGGAGAGAACGAGATGCTCTGGGGCGGCCGGCCGATGTTCCTGCCGCTGCTACTGCTGGTCACCGGCATCCCGGTCGGGACGGTGCTGTTCTGTTACGGCCTGTGGGCGCTGCTGCGCTGCCCCGACCTGCGTGACCACCGCTTTCTCGGGTGGACCGTGCTCGGCGTGATCGCCGTCCTGCTCGCGGCCGGTGGCCGCTTCACCTACGTCGGCGGGGTGTTCCCCCTCGCCTTCGCGGCGGCGGCGGTACGGATGGAGCGGCACCGGCCGGCCCGCTGGTGGCGCTGGACCGTCAGCTGGCCGGTCTTCGTGCTGGCGGCGCTGCTGCCGCTGGTGCAGCTGCCGATCACCCCGGTCGCGGAGCTCAGGCAGCCGACCACCCCGCAGGAACGGTCGGACATGCTGGAGGCCTTCCTCCAGCTCGGCTGGCCCGAGCTCGCGAACTCGGTCACCCGGGCCTACAACGCGCTGCCACCGGCCAGCCGGGACCGGACCACGGTCCTCACCCGATACTTCTGGCAGGCGGGCGCCCTGGAGGTGCTGGGCACCAGGCAGGGGCTGCCGCACCCGTACAGCGGGCACCGCGGGTACGGCTACCTGGCGACCCCGCCGGAGGAACCGGGCCCGGTCCTCTACGTCGGCGGGATGAACGACGAGCTGCGGTCGATGTTCTCCGGCGTCCGGCAGGTGGGCACCGTCGAGGGCAGGATCGGCCTCGGGATCGGCACTCCGATCTGGTTCTGCGAAGGACGTACCGCGGCCTGGTCGCGGATCTGGCCGCTGCTGAAGCGGGAGGACGCCGCCCGGCGGGCCAGACCCGGCTCCTGAGACCACATGCGTGAGGGCGGGCCGCGATCGGCCCGCCCTCACGCATGTGGTCTCAGATCTCGAAGTGCAGCGCCACCTGCTGGATCCGCTCGATCAGGGCCGCCTGCTGCAGGCTTCCCTCCTGCTGTGGCCGGACGTCGCCACCGTGCAGCACCGAGCGCACGAAGGCACCGATCACGTTCGCGAACTGGTGGTCGGCCGGCAGGATCAGTTCCTCCCGGTGGTCCTGGCGCTCGATCCGCAGCACCGGCCGGTGTGCCTCCGGTGGGGTGAACACCCGGTCCAGCAGGATCCTGCCGGTACTCCCCGCCAGCCGGTAACTGTTGCGGTAGGAGTGCTCCATGCCGAAGGTCAGCTGAGCCGAAACCCCCTGCGGCGTGCTCAGCAGCACGTCGCCCGACATCACCACGTCCCGCTTGTGGTCGTGCCTGAAGGCGGCGCCGACCACCTGGAGGTCACCGCCGAGGAAGTGCAGCGCCGCGCGGACCGGGTAGCCCCCGAAGTCGACGAAGGCGCCGCCGCCGACGTCGCGCAGGTAGCGGATGTCGCCCTCCGGCTTGGGCGGGAAGGTGAAGGCGCTGGAGAACCCGCGCAGTTCCCCGATCGCGCCGTCGGCGACCAGCTTGCGCACGGTGGCGTGCTGGGAGTGGTGGAGGAACATGTAGTTCTCCAGCAGCACGAGACCGCGCGAGCGGGCGAGCGCGAGCAGGCGGCCGGTCTCCGCGTAGCCGCTCGTCATCGGTTTCTCGACCAGGATGTGCACGCCGGCCTCGATGGACCGCTCGATCCACTCCGCGTGCAGCAGCGCGGGCAGCGGAATGTAGACGGCGTCCACGTCCGGGCGGTCGAGCAGCGAGCCGTATCCTTCGATCGGCGCTCCCCCGAACCGGTCGGTGAACTGTTTCGCCCGCCGCATGTCCCGGCTCGCGATCGCGACGACCTCCACGGACGGGTCGTCGCGCATCGCGGGAAGGGTCCGCCGCCAGGCGATGTCCGCGCATCCCATGACCCCCATGCGCAGCCTGTCAGGGGTGCTGGCACTCATCGGAATCCTTCCAGCGTGAAGGCCCCCGGATTTATCCGTGAGGAGAAAGTCGACATCAGGGGAACTCCGCTCGGCAGAGGACGGAACATCAGGTGGTCGGGCAGGGACAGTGCGGCGGCATCGTCAGAACGGCCGCGGGGCCGTCTTCAGCTCCGCGTAGTGGGCGAGGCATTCCTCGTAGGTGCTGAGGAGCCCCTTCGACTCCGCTTCGGCCAGGGTGAGCGCGCCGGCGTCCTTCTCCGACATGATCGGAGGCTCGGTGAGGCCCCAGGGGATGCCGATCTCCGGATCCAGCGGATCGATCTCGAGCATCGTCCCCGGAATGTACGCCGCCGAGCACACGTAGTTCATGCAGGCGTCGTCGGTCAGCGCCAGGAAGGCGTGCCCCAGGCCGTCGGCGAGGTACACCGCGATGCCCGAGTCCTCGTCCTGGCGGGTCATCTCGTACTTCCCGTACGTGGGTGAGCCCACCCGCAGGTCCACCACGACGTCGAGCACCGCGCCGCGCACGCACGTGACCAGCTTGGCCTGGCCCGGCGGCAGAACGGTGCCGTGGATCCCCCGCAATGTGTTGCGGCGGCTGAGCGAGTAGTTCACCTGCCCGACCACGAAGGGGTAACCGATCGCCTCGGAGATCGTCTCGGCGCGGAACGCCTCCATGAAGTACCCGCGGCGGTCATGATGCTGCTCCGGAGTCAGGCGGTACGCGTTGGGCACCGACAGCTCGGTTATCGACAGCGACTGGAACATGTGCGGAAGGCTCCTCGAGTCGTTCCGGCGATCAGACCGCCAGCTTCTCCAACAGGTATACGACGTCCACCGGAGCCGGCTGCGCGGCGATCTCGGCGGCGACATCGGCCGCGGCCACGGTGAAGCGGGCGTCCGCGAGGAGCGCCAGGCACCGCTCGGCGACCAGCTCGGGAGTGGCCTCCTCGGGAGGCAGCCACATCCCCGCCCCCGCGCCGACCACCGCCCCCGCGTTGTCGAACTGGTCGTCGAACTGCGGGAGCACCAGCTGCGGCCGGCCCGCGGACAGGGCGGTCAGGACGGTGCCGTGCCCTCCGTGGTTCACCACCAGGTCGCAGGTCGGCAGCACCTGCGCGAGCGGAAGCCTGCCGACCCGGTGGGCGGTCGCCGCCAGCGCGGGCCAGGCGGCCACGACCTCCTCGTCCGCCGCGACCACGAGCTCGGCGCCGTGCCGGGCCAGGCGTTCCAGGACCGGCACGACCAGGTCGCCCAGCAGCCGCGCCCCGATCCGCGGCACCACCGTGCCCAGGGTGACGCACACCCGCGGCCGCCGGCGCTCCGGGAAGACCCAGCCGGGCACCCGGGCGTCGCCGGTGTAGGGCACGTTGCGCACGCTCTGGTGCCCCGCCGCGTGCGGCAGCCGCATGCCCGGCGGCCACGGGTTGAGCACCTCGACCGGTACGGGCGGCTCGATCCCGAGCTCCCCCCGCACGGCCGACCGGTACTCCGCAAGCGGCGCCACGCCCCACTGGTACTCCACGTACGGCACACCGGCGGCCGCGGCGGCGAGCGGTCCGGCGAACTCCGCGCGCTCGCTCACCACGAGGTCCGGCCGCCACGCCTTGACCAGCTCGCGCGCGCCGGGCAGGCACTGGCCCGAGATGCGGCCGAAGGCGCGCCCGTGGGCGTGCCTGCGGCGTTCGGCGTCGGCCGCCGAGGCGGCCGGCTCGTCGCCGACCAGCTCGACGAAGTCCGTCGCGGAACCGAAGGACGCGGCGGGCAGTCCGGACCGCACCACGACGGCGGCGAAACCGTCCGTGGTGGCGACCAGGACGTCATGACCGGCGGCGCGGGCGGCCCAGGCCAGCGGCACCAGGGGGAAGAAATGGCCACGCAGCGGCGCAGTCGTGAACAGCAGTCGCACGGTGACTCCACTTCGTCTCCTCGGCCCGCGCGTGGCCGGCGGTCAGCAAAGGCTGTGCATGCAGGCAAGCAGGCTGCGCGCCTCGATGTTGAGATAGTGACCGTGTCGGAGCAGATCCAGTAGCTGCCGAACGGTCATCCAGCGGAAGTTCGGCGGCACGTCGATCGGCATCGTCTCATCGGCCTCGATGATCTGGTACCTGGTGAGCGCCTTGTAGAAGCGCCCGCCCTCCTCGGACAGCACGGTGTCGTAGTGCGTGACACCCGGCTGGGAGATCAGCAGGTCCCGGGTGAACGGGTCGTCGACGTCCGTGGGCTCCGTGCCCGGCAGAAGGTGGACGGTCGGCGCCATCTCCACCATGTCCATCAGACCGTACTCCGGCCTGGCCTGGACGAGCAGATGCAGCACGCCCCGGATGGACCGCGCGAAGAACACCGCCCGTCCCCGGCCGCGGGGGTACAGCAGGGGCTGTGTCCAGCGCTGGACCTCCCGGGTTCCGGCCTCCGCCTCGACCGCGATGATGCGGAACCGCCGGCCCTCGTGGTCGGCGATCTCGTCGTCACCGCGCTTCCAGCCGGCGACGCCCTCCAGGGGCACCAGCCGGGCGGTCCAGTCGCAGCGGGTCTTCGCCTCGGTGAACCAGCTGAGGATCTCCCCCGCCGTGTGCAGCGGCCGCGTCTCCGTGCCGTCCGCCTGGTACTGGTAGGAGCGGACGAGCGCGTCCCTGAAGGCGTCGTCGGTCGGTGCGCCGTCCTCCTGCGGCAGCGCGAACGGCATGCACGACAGCACCGTCCGCGCGTCCATGTTGACCAGGTTGTCGATTCGGGTCAGTTCGCGGAGCTGGGCCAGGCTGAGCCAGCAGAAGTCCTCGCGGACGGGGATGTCCCCGGTCACGAGCACCACCATGTTGCGGTTGCGCTTGCGCCAGAACCAGGCCCCCTGCTCCGACTGCAGGACGTCCACCAGAACCTCGCCGCGGTCCGGCCCGATGAAGCACTCCAGATACGGAGTGCCGGTGCCGCGGTGCACCCGGGTGTAGTTGCTGCGCGTCGCCTGCACGGTCGGCGAGAGCTGGAGCGTGTTGACGTTGCCGGGCTCCATCTTCGCCTGCATCAGGCAGTGCAGGACACCGTCGAACTCCTTGACGACGATGCCGAGGATGCCGATCTCCGGCTGGTTGATGATCGGCTGCGACCAGGTCTCCACACCGCCGTCCCGCACCCGCAGGCCCTCGATCGTGAAGAACCGGCCGCTCTCGTGTCCGAGGTTGCCGGTGTCCGGTTCGAAGGCCCACGACTCCAGCTCGGAGAAGGGGATCCGCCGCACGGCGAAGTGGCCGGCCGCGTTCCGTTCGGCCCACCAGTCATGGAAGCCGGAGATGGACATGAGCGCACCGTCGTCTGCTCTGCCGTCCGTTCCCGCGTGCGACGCGGCGAGTCGGGTCATGGTGGCGGGCCTCTTCCTGTCCTCGGTTCGTTCGGGTGGCCGTCGGTGCGCGCGGGCAGCGCTCAAACCGTGGCCAGTACGGCACGCAACGTGTCGATGACCCGCTCCTGATCGGTGTCGGAGAGCGAGGGGAACATGGGCAGGGAGAAGATCTCGTCGGCCGCCGCCTCGGTGACCGGCAGGGACCCCTTCTCATAGCCGAGGTGGGCGAAGCCCGACTGGGTGTGCACCGGCCACGGGTAGCTGATGTTCAGCGAGATGTCGCGCGCCTTGAGGGCCTCTATGATCTTGTCCCGCCTGGGGTGGCGCACCACGTAGACGTAGTACACGTGGTCGTTGCCCGGCGCCGTCCTGGGAGTCACCAGCTCGGTGTCCGCGAACGCCTGCTCGTAGCGTGCCGCGATCGCGCGCCGCTTGGCGATGTAGTCGTCGAGCCGGGTCAGCTTGCGGCGGAGGATCTCGGCCTGTACCTCGTCGAGCCTGCTGTTGTAGCCGGGCGTGCTCACGACGTAGTACTGGCTCTCCATCCCGTAGTAGCGCAGCCGGCGCAGGTTGGCGGCGACCTCGGCGTCGCCGGTCATGGTCGCGCCGCCGTCGCCGTACGCCCCCAGCACCTTCGTCGGGTAGAACGAGAACGCCGCCGCCTTACCCGTCGAGCCCGCGATACGGCCGTGCCGGCGGGCGCCGTGCGCCTGTGCGCAGTCCTCCAGGATCGGCAGGCCGTGCTTCGCGGCGATCGCCTCCAGGGGCGCCAGGTCCACGCACTGGCCGTACAGATGGACCGGCAGGATGCACCGGGTGCGGTCGCTGATGACTCCCGCCACCTGCTCGACGTCCATCAGGTAGGTCTCCGGGTCGATGTCGACGAACACCGGTGTGGCACCCACCGCGTCGATCGCCAGCACCGTGGGCGCCGCCGTGTTCGAGACAGTGATCACCTCGTCCCCGGCGCCGACCCCGAGGGCCCGCAGTCCGAGCACGATGGCGTTCGTCCCGTTGTCGACTCCCACGCAGTGCTCGACACCGTGATAGGCCGCGAACTCCTGCTCGAATGCCCGGACCCTCGGTCCAAGCACCAGCTGCCCCGAGCGGAACACCGTGTCGACCGCATCGAGGATGTCGTCGCGTTCCTTCTCGTACTCCGGCAGATAACCCCATACGTAGAGGGTCATCGGGGCACGTCACCTCCAATACGCGGAGACCCGTTCGGCATGTGGCCGGGGACTCAGACGATGTGCTTGAGAAGATCCACGCCGTGCGCGTCCCAGCTCTCGCGATAGATCGCGAAAACGTGGACGTCCCACACCCGGCCGTGGAAGTACATGTGCTTGGGCAGAACGGCTTCGGCCTCGACCATCGCCGTGTGCGGCTCGGTGAATCCGAGACTCTCGGCACCGGCCTCGACGGCGTGGAAGTACACCTTTCTGGTGCGCCACATCGCGAAGGCGAAGTTGACCGTGAGCGCGACCGCGTCCGTCCGGATCTCGTCCGGCTGACCGGCCAGGTGGACCTCGGCCCGGAGGTGACCCGCCGGAGAGAGGTCGGACAACGTGCTGAATCCGACTATCTCCCCGGTGTCCTTGCGGTGCACCAGGAAACAGGCGGCCAGCCCCTGCCCGAAGGTGTCCACGAACCTGTCGATCACCGGCAGACCACTGTGTCCCAGCCGGAACAGGATGTCGTAGACCTTGGCAGCGTCCTTGACACCCGCCGGCCGCAACTCGATCTGCCTGGACTCGGTGTGGGGAAAGAGCATTTCTCGGTCATCCTCGTTTCTGAGTCCGGGTTCCGGCGACATGAAATGGCATTCACCCGCCAGACGGCACAGATCTCTGGACATCGATCGGGAAAACATGTGCGGTCTCATACCGTAGGCCGTCCGCCCGTCCCGCCAGCGGGACAGGGCAGGCGCGCATCGAATCAGCACGCCTTCTGAAGACCGGGGAGCCGAAACCCTTCGGGTGTTTACCAGGTCTACCACACCGGATCGTTCATCGGAATCCCACTGACATTTCCATCGCCATGGAAAAGCATGAGACCGTACGGCGAACCAGTCTTACGCTATTGCCCCCGCCGCGACGCCGTGGCTACTGTCGTCGACGTTTAGGCGTCCACCTACAAAGCTCCGTTTCTGAGCGGGACCCGCGAAAGCACTTCGAAGCGGTGTCGATTCGAAACTCGCGTAGATATCACCGCGACCGCACGAAAGGACAAAAGACATGTCGGATAAAGACCTTGCCGCCGGCGTCGACCTCACCCTGATCGACGATGTGGAGCGAATGGTACGGGGCACGGCGGAAATGATCTGTGCCGAGCAGCCCGACGTGCCCCAGCCGGAGTCCCTGCACGACCTCGACTCGTTCTCGATGGTCCAGGTCCTGCTGGAGCTGGAGAACACCACGCAGTTGAAACTCCTGGAGCGGTTCGAGGGCTTCGAGGGCGAGACGTTCCGCGACCTCGCCGAGTTCATCGTCCGCTTCACGGCCAAGGACGACGACGAGCAGCGGCAGGAGTCCTCGGAGGAGCTCCGCGAGCAGACGACGCCGGTGTAGCGCCACCGGCCCGTGCGCTGTCCCGCCAGCGAGACAGCGCGGCGGTGGCATGACCGGAATCCGAGGCGTCGGCCGACGGGCGGAGAAAACGCAGTCATGTGCCGCGCACGCCCAAAAACAAGCGTCCAAAAATCGGTCCCATTTACCGGAACCGCTTCAGACGACAGGCCGTTCATTATGCCCGGAGACCCCACTGACACAGGATCACGACATGCCTGACACATCGTATGCGGCCTCCCCAGAACAGACCCGAGAACCGCTCGTGCTACGCCCTCCGAAGCACCGGATCGAACGCCGGGCGATCCTCATGTGGACGCTCAACGCACTGATCTGGGGAATACTCGTTGTCAGTGGCCTCGGCATCGCCTACGCGCTGCTGCCCGACACCCGGCCGTGGCTGGGTCCGGTACTGGTGATTTTCGCGGTGATTTATGCGGTGAACATCGCGGTCATGCCCACCTGGCGTTATCTGGTGCACCGCTGGGAGATCACCGACCAGGCCGTCTACGCGCTGAATGGCTGGATAACCCGCGAATGGCGGATCACCCCCATCTCGCGCATCCAGTCCATCGACACCAGGAGAGGCCCCCTGCAGACCATGCTGGGGCTGGCCACGCTCAAGGTGACCACCGCGTCCAGGGAGGGCGCGATCAGCATCGCGGGGCTGAACGCCGCAGTGGCGGAGGAGCACTCGCACCGGCTCACCGAGATCACTCAGGCCACGCCGGGAGATGCCACGTGAACACCGGGAAGTCGGTGGACGAGCCTCTCCCCGAGGTTCTGACGCCCCCGCCCACCGCACCACTGCCGACGCCGGTGCCGACGGAGGGACCGGCGGAGGTGCCGGCGTCGGCGGGCGGGCAGACGGAGGCTCGGGCGCCGGACGGCGAGGAGGTCCCGTGGCAACGCCTGAACAGCCGGTTGGCGTGGGTCGACGCGACCAGGTTCGTGCTCACCATTCTTCCCAGCGTGCTCGTCACCGTCGTCTTCGGGCGGGGTTTCGACGCCTGGCCGGTCCTCATCGCCAGCGCGCTGGGGGTCGTGGTCAGCGTCATGGCCCTGCGACGCTGGCTGACCACCCGGTTCCGGATCACCGAGGACAGGGTCGAGATCCGCAGGGGGCTGCTGGTCCGCAAGTACCGCTCGGTTCCCAGGGACCGGATCCGTACGGTGGACACCGGCGCGAAACTCCGGCACCGGCTCACCGGGCTCCGCGTGGTGACCATCGCCTCCGGCGAGGCCCGCACGTCGTTCAAGCTCGACGCGGTCGCCAAGGATCAGGCCGAGAAGATCCGCGACGATCTCCTGGGCGTCCAGCGGAACGACGCCGCCCAGCCCGAGGTCCCGGAGCGGGCGGTGGAGGAGACCCTTCTCGCCCGGCTCCAGTGGTCCTGGTTCTTCTACAACGTGCTCAGCGTCTGGGCCTTCCTCGCCGCGGCACTGTTCCTGTGGAGCACGAGCCTGACGCTGCAGATGTTCGACGTCGACCTCATGGAGATCATCCGTGACGCGATCGGGTGGGAGGCCCTCGGGGTCGGCTGGTCGATCGCCGTCGGAGCCGGTGGCGGCTTCCTGCTCGGCACGGTCGGCCTCGCGATCTCCTTCGTCAAGGAGAGGTGGAACTTCGAGCTGGTCCGCACCAGGACCGACGACGGCACGGCGCTGCTCACCAGGCAGGGACTCTTCCAGACGCGCGAGGTCTACCGCGACGACCGGCGCCTGCGCGGGATCCACATCAGCGAGCCGCTGCTCTCCCGGTGGATGGGGCTCGCCGAGACGGAGGTCATCTCAACCGGGCTGCGCTGGATTCCCGGCAGCGACGCCTCCAGCGCCATCCTGCCGCGGACACACGTCAGCGAGGCCCACCGGGTGGCGGTTCTCGTGCTCGGGGACGAGCATCGGCCGCTGCAGGCACCGCTTCGCGCGCACCCACGTACCGCGCTGTACCGCAGGCTGGTGGGCACCATCCTCACGCTGGGGATCGTCGCCGGCCTGCTGGCCTGGCTGGGGGCGACGGGAGCCCTCGTCCGCGGGCTCTGGCTGATCCCGGTCGCACTGATGCCGGTGGGCGGAGTACTCGCCTTCGTCGCCTACCGGTCGCTTGGGCACACGATGGCGGGGCCGTACCTCGTGGCGCGGTCCGGACTGATAAGGCGGGCGACCGTCGTGCTCCAGCACCGGGGAGTGATCGGCTGGACGCTGAGCCAGTCGCTTCTCCAGCGCGCCCTGGGTCTGAAGACCGTCCGAGTGTCGAGCGCGGCCGGAGCTCGCTTCTACGAGATACCGGACCTCGCCGCCGACGAGACCGTGACGTTCGTCCACAGCGGAACCCCGGAGCTGGTGGCCGAGTTCCTCGCGGACCGGCCGACCGGAGATCCACCACCCGACATGAGCCACGAGAACTCGTCCAGCTGACCTAGATCACCTACCTGGTGGACAGGGGGTAGAAAATGCGCACGACCAATCTCACGGACGGTTTCTCCGTGAGCGCGATCGGCCTCGGCTGCAGCTCCATGTCCCACGGCTACGGGCCGACCGAGCGGGACGACGAGGAGTCCGTCCGGGTCATCCACCGAGCCGTCTCCTACGGCATCGACATCTTCGACACGGCCGACGTCTACGGGCCGTTCACCAACGAACTGCTTCTGGGACGGGCGCTCAGATCGCATCGGGACGACGTGACGATCGCCACCAAGTGCGGCCTGGTGGTCATGCCGGACGGCAAGTTCCACCGCAACGGCCGGCCCGACTACCTGCGAGCCGCCTGCGAGGGATCGCTCCAGCGGCTCCAGGTGGACGTCATCGACCTGTACCAGTTGCACCGCGTCGACCCCGCCGTCCCCCTCGTCGAGACCTGGGGAGCCCTGGGCGAGCTGGTCACCGAGGGAAAGGTCCGGGCTCTGGGCATCTCGCACGCCACCTGTGACGAGCTGGAACTGCTCCACTCGGTGTTCCCGATCACCGCCGTGCAGTACGAGCTGTCGGTGTGGGCCACGGCCAACCGCGAGGACGTACTGCCGTGGAGCCAGAAGAACAACGTGGGGTTCCTCGCCTTCGCCCCCCTCGGCCGCGGATACCTGTCCGGCAAGATCGACCACTCGGCCATCGGCACGGAGGACTCCCGCAACCGGGACCCGCGCTTCCTGCCCGACGCGATGAGCGCCAACCACGCGATCGTCGAGGGCCTGCGCAGGGTCGGCGCCCGGCACGGGGCCACCCCGGCGCAGGTGGCGATCGCCTGGACCCTGGCTCAGGGGGACAACGTGGTGCCCATCCCCGGGACGCGGAAGCTCCACTGGCTCAGGGACAACGCGGCCGCGGTCGACCTGCACCTCACCTCCGAGGACCTGCGTGACATCGACGACCTGCCGCAGGCGGTGGGCGAGATGAGCTGGGACCAGTTCCGTTCCGCGGGCGCCGACCGGCCGACGCGCCGGACCTGACCGAGCCACGGCGGCGAATGGCCCACCGGACCCTCACCACATCAGACGACGGGACATGAGAAATTGCTCTTTCCGCACACGGCGTCACGCCGCATCGCGTTCCATCCGGCGAGCAGCACCGACCAGGCGGACTTCGCCCAGGTCTTCGTGCGCACCGGCGTGGAGAGCATCCGCCCGGCGGTACGGCCTGCCCGGGGAACGATGAGGGCACACGCCATCTTCCACGTCACCACGAGGAGCACCGGCGAGCGTCTGGGCTTCGGCGGGCTCCACGCGCTCGACCCGGCCGGGCACATCAGGTGCGCCGTCTACCTGGACCCCCGGCGAGCCCGGCTGGGCGTGGGCTCCGAGGCCATCCTGCTGCTGGTCAACTACGCCTTCGCCACGCTGGACATCGACCGGGTGATCGGACAGACCACCGAGGCCAGCTTCGCCTCCTTCGGGCTCACGACCGGTGACCAGGAGATCGGCGCACTGCGCGACCACATGTACTTCCGCGGACGCCACTGGGACCTGCACAACTTCCAGATCGAGCGCGCCGGGTGGGAGGAGTACGTCGACAAGAACGCCGACGGTGTGCTTCCCCCGTCGCTGAGCTGGCGGGCCGCGCCGGCTCAGCCACTCGACGTGTTGTCTTGACGACGGCGGTCGCGGCTCCCCGGCTACGACGACGAAGGAGATGACGTGGCGACGACAGCCGCGAAACCACTGATCACCGTGCTCGGCGCCTCGGGCCTCCTCGGGACGGCCGTCACCCGCGAACTGGCGGCCAGACCGGTCCGCCTCAGGCTCGTCGGGCGCCGGCCCACCACCGTCCCACGGCGGCCCCGCGCCGAGGTGGAGGTGCGCCCCCTCGACCTGACCGGAGGCGACGCCGTCGCCGAGGCGGTCCGTGGCGCCGACGCGGTGATCCACCTGGTCGCGCACATGGGAAAGGCGAGCACGTGGCGGGCGGCCGCGGCCGACCCGGCCGCGGAACGGGTCAACCTCGGCCTGGTCCACGACCTCATCGAGGCGGTCCGGGCACAACGCCCGGAGCGGCCACCGACTGTGGTGTTCGCCGGCTCGGTCTCACAGGCGGGGCATTCCCTGTCCGCCCGGCTCGACGGCAGCGAACCGGACGAGCCGCTGACCGCGTACGACCGGCACAAGCTGGCCGCGGAGCGCGCGATCGAGGCCGCCGACGCCGAGGGACTGATCCGGGGCAGCACGCTGCGGCTGGCCACTCTCTACAGCCGGGGGACGGACCCGATCACGCTGGACCGGGGTGTGGTCTCGGTGATGATGCGCCGCGCGTTCGCCCAGCAGCCGCTGACGGTGTGGCACGACGGTTCCACCAAACGCGACCTGCTCTGCGTCGACGATGCGGCCGCCGCGTTCGTCACCGCGCTGGACCGGGCCGAGGCGGTCTCCGGGCGGCACTGGCTGGTCGGCACGGGTCAGGTGACCAGCGTCGCCGACCTGTTCTCGATGATCTCGAAAGTCGTCGCCAACCGTTCGGGACGGCCGCCGGTGCCGGTCGTCTCGGTCGCGCCCGCGGAGCACTCCATGCCCACGGACGTGCTGGACTTCGTGGCCGACCCGTCGGCGTTCCAGGAGGCCACCGGCTGGGCCGCCCGCGTGCCGCTGCTGGACGGGCTGGAGAGCGCGGCGGCCGCCATCGTGCACGAGTCCGCCTGACCGTCCGACCGCCTGACCGAAGGAGGAGAGAGCCCCGTGCGCGTCCTGTTCGCGGTGAACCCGGAAAAGAGCATCTTCCAGTACCTTGTGCCACTGGCCTGGGCGCTGCGCACGGCCGGCCACGAGGTGTGCGTCGCCGGTCAGCCCTCCTTCGCCAAGGTGATCACCCAGGCCGGCCTGACCGCCGTGCCGGTGGGCGAGGACCGCAGCTCGTGGCGGATCACCCAGAACAGGCAGGACATGCTCGACGCCCTGCGCGTCGGCATCATGGCGCCGTACGACGCCTTCGACGCCCCGGCCAAGGCCACCTGGGACTACCTCAGGCCGGGAATGGCGAAGGCGGTGCGGGGCTGGCACCGGGTGAGCAACTTCCCGATCATCGGGGGTCTGGTGGAGTTCGCCCGCTCCTGGCAGCCCGACCTGGTCATCTGGGAACCACTGACCTTCGCCGCACCGATCGC